>JAEKKK010000307.1 GCA_019510405.1 Gemmatimonadota bacterium
GGTGTGACGCCGCGCGACGCGGGCCTTCACTCCGAACGACGTCGCCGGCCGCGCCCCGCAGGCTTCGCGGCTTGCTGCGCCACGCGGAACCGCACGATCTCGGCGACCAGCTCGAGCGGCAGGGGCACGTCGTGCGGGAACTGCACGGAGCCCTTCGCGCTCTTGTAGCCCGAGAGAGCTTCCTGGAACGCCGCGATCCCCGCCGCCCCCGGATAGAACCCGACGTGCCGGTCGAACGCGGCGAAGTGCACGAGGTTCCCATTCATATAGAAGGTCGGGATGCGATAGCTGATCCGCTCCTCCGCCTCCGGCGCCTGCTTCCGGATCGTTCTCCGCATCGCCATGAGCCGCGACTGAATCTTCGGCGGGTGCGTCGCGATGTAATCGTCGATGTTCGCTATCTCGTCGGATGGTTTCATGGCTGTTTGCAACAGGTGGCCGCCCCCGGAGTGTCTACGGTCGCTCAGCCGAAGCGCTTCGTCCAGATGATCTGCGTCTCCCCGGGCAACTCGGGATACGCGCGTGCGTCGACACTCGTGATGGCGTAGCCCGCACTCGCGTACAGGCCGCACGCGGCGACGTTGACATCCTGCGTCTCGACGAGAATCCCCGGAACACCGATCTCGTGCATCCTCTCTTCCATCGCCGCGAGCAGTGCGCGCCCGTTGCCGCGCCCGCGAGCCTGCGGAGCGACGCGCAGGTCCCAGAGCAGCGCGAGCGGGCTCTCTCCGCCAAGCCGCACGACGTCGGACGGGTCGACCACCGCCACCGCACCGCCAACGCGCTCGCCATCCGAGTACGCCGCCATGAACTCGGCGCGCTCCACGGCGAAGCGCGTCGGCCAATCGCGCGGATGGTTGCCCGGCATGGCGTCGTAGTCCTTGCGGTAGGTCGGACTCACGCTCCTGCACCGGAGCGGGCCCTCGCCGACGGGCAACTGCAACGCCTCACGCACGTCGAATGCGATGGAGATCGCCGCGTAGGCGCTCAGCGAGCGGTGATCCTCGCGGCGGATCTCGACTGACATGACGCGGCGCTGCCGCTAGGGTGCGGTGCGCTCGAGCGTCGCCTTCATGATCGCGGACCCCTGCTCAACCAGCGCTCCGACGGGCCCCGCCGCCTCCGGCGGTAACAGGTCGGTGATCCACACGAGCCGCGTCCGCTGCGGCCCCTCGGCGACGACCTGCAGCGACGAGTTGTGGTGTGTCGTCCGGCCCCCGCTCGCCGCGTAGACGAGGCGCCGCGCGCCATCATCGATCGTCACGATCTGCTCGCGCACGGTCATCCCGTTCGAGAACGTCACTGCACGTACGTCCCAGTCGAGGGTGGTCGCGACGACGAGGCCGGGCACGAGGCGCTCGTGCACCTTGCCGACATCGCGCACCGCGGCCCACACCGCGTCGGGCGCGGCCTCGATCGTGAACTCCTTGTGAATCGTTGCCATGTCGTAGAATCGCCGGGGTTCGATACAGGACACATTCTGGATTCCTGATGTCCTTCTCGTACAGCCTGCATTTTTCAGGGGTGCGTGTATCGCTGCACGCGTGAGAGAACGCGTTCGGAGAGCTTCCTGGCGACTGAATCGAGTGGCCACGCGGTCTGCGTGCGAAGCGTGTCCACCTGAGCGGGGCGCCCGCTGGGAGCACCGACAATCGCGACCCCTTCCACTCCACCCGGATTGAGCTCCACGGACACCTCGACAAAAAGGGTGGCGCGCACCAGCCTGGCGATCTCACGAACGTCGGCGAGTGTCGGCGGGCCGTCCGGATGATCAGGGATCGAGCTATTGATGACATCCCGCTCGTTCACGAGTGTCACCGCGCCACTGGCCGCAAGGTAGGATCGAACGCGAGCCAGCAGTTGCGCGCTCAGTGAGTCGACGTGCAACAGAGCGCTGAGCATTATCCGCGGCGGCGTTTGACGGGCGTCGGACGACGACTGGGCGTGTGCCGGAACAGCGATCGAGAGCATGCCCGCGATTGCCAGGGCGCGCAGAATCATCGTTCGAAGGGACATGTGCTGGTTGAAGCTGGAATCGCTACCATCGTAGCATCTATTGCAACAATGGCAACACGCCATACGAGAACCCGCTCCGCCCGACGCCGATTGCCGCGCCGCGAATGAAATGTGCGGTACGGTGACCGATGAACGTTCTGCACGAGCAGCCGCTTCCGGCACGGAGGACAACATGACGCGCAAGTCGGTAAGGATCATCGGCCAGGCGGTAGTGCTGGCGCTTTTTCTCAATGGATCCGTTCTCTCGGCCCAGGCCAGCTACGGCACCGAAGCACAAGCCAGGGCGATGCTCAACCACGCCGTCGTCGCGATGAAACAGAACAAGACGAAGGCGCTCGAGGAGTTCAACAAGGGGGAGAACGGCTTCCGCGATCACGACCTCTATGTGTTCTGCGCCGATGCCTCGACCGGAATCATGACCGCGCATCCGTCGTTGAAAGGCCAGCAACTGCGCGACATCAAGGGGAAGAAGGGCTATCCGTTGGGCAAGGAGATCATGCAGAACGCGGCGGAAGGAAAGATCAAGGAGCTCAGCTACTGGTGGCCTCGCCCTGGAACGGACAAGCCGCTCCGGAAGGTGACCTACTACACACAGGTCGAAGGTCACAACTGCGGCGTGGGCTTCTATAGGGAGTGATGCGGCGGACGCAATCGCTTTGCTCGGTGTGGTGGGAGGAGTATCTTCGGTGCTCCGCCTTGGTGAAGTCACCCACGCAGCTCCCGCCGCACCGATGTCCGAGCAGCACGCCGCACCGCTCTCCGCAGTCATCGCGAGCGAACTGAAGCTCGCCCCGCGCCAGGTCGAAGGCGCCCTCGCCCTCTTCGACGAAGGCAACACTCTCCCCTTCATCGCCCGCTACCGTAAAGAGGCCACGGGCGGCCTCGACGAGATCCAGCTTCGCGACGTCCGCGATCGCGCGCAGTATCTGCGCGAGCTCGCCGAGCGCCGCGCCGCGATCCTGAAGAGCATCGAAGAACAGGGCAAGCTCGACCCCGACCTTGCCGCGCGCATCGATGCCGCGACGACCAAGCAGGCGCTCGAGGATCTGTATCTCCCGTACAAGCCCAAGCGCCGCACGCGCGCCATGATCGCCCGTGAGCGCGGCCTCGAGCCGCTCGCCGATCTCCTCTGGTCCGGCGCGCGCACCGACGCCGACCTCGCCGCCGAAGCCGCGACATACGTCGACACCAGCAAAGAAGTGCCCGACGTCGAGCACGCGCTCGCCGGCGCGCGCGACATCCTCGCCGAGCGCATCGCCGACGACGCGGACGTACGCGGCGAGGTGCGCGAGATCACACGCGCCGGAGGAGTGATGAAGGCGCGCGTCACGACGGCGAAGAAGGGCGAGAGCTCCAAGTTCGAGGACTATTACGACTTCTCGCAGCCGCTCCGCGAGCTGCCGTCGCATCGCGTGCTCGCCATGCGGCGCGGCGAGGACGAGGGCTTTCTCATCTGCTCCGTCGACGCCCCCGCCGAGAAGATCGTCGCGCGGCTCGACCAGCGGTTCGTCGCCGGCAACCGGGCGCCGGCGCAGATGGGCCTCGTCGTGCGCGATGCGTACAAGCGCCTGATCGCCCTCGCCGTCGAAGTCGATCTCCGGCTCGAGCTCAAGGCGAAGGCCGACGAGGACGCCATCGCGATCTTCGGCCGCAACCTCGAGCAACTCCTGCTCGCGCCGCCCGCGGGCGAGCGGGTCGTGATCGGCCTCGATCCGGGGTTCCGCACCGGCGTGAAGGTCGCCGTGTTGTCGCGCACCGGCGCCGTGGTCGCGACGGACGCCTGGATGCTCCATCAGCGAGATCGGTTCGTCGCGTCGCTCCTGGCCGCCATCGCCAAATGGAATCCCGACCTCGTGTCGATCGGCAATGGCACCGCATCGCGCGAGACGGAGACGCTCGTGCGCGACACGCTGGCCGAGCGACAGCTGTCGCGTCCGCAGGTCGTCGTGGTCAACGAGTCGGGCGCGTCCGTCTACTCGGCGTCCGACGTCGCGCGCGAGGAGCTCCCGGAGCTCGACGTCTCCCTGCGCGGCGCCGTGTCCATCGCACGACGCCTCCAGGATCCGCTCGCCGAGCTGGTGAAGATCGACCCCAAGTCGATCGGCGTCGGCCAGTACCAGCACGATGTCTCACAGCCGCGGCTCAAGCAGCGCCTCGACGAGGTGGTCGAGAGCTGCGTCAACCGCGTCGGTGTCGAGGTGAACACGGCGTCGGTGCCGCTCCTCTCGTACGTCGCCGGCATCGGACCTTCGCTCGCGCAGAACATCGTCAGGACGCGCGACGCGAAGGGGGGCTTCCGCTCGCGCGCCGAGCTGAACGACGTCCCTCGACTCGGCGCGAAGGCGTTCGAGCAGGCCGCCGGCTTCCTGCGCGTGCGCGGCGCGGACAATCCGCTCGACGCGTCGGCGGTCCATCCGGAACGCTACGCGCTCGTCGAACGCATGGCGGGCGACCTCGGCGTCCCACTCGGCGCCCTCGTCGGCAACGACGGTGAGTTGAAGAAGGTGAAGGTCGAGCGCTACGTCGGTGACGACGTCGGGCTCCCGACGCTCAAGGACATTCTCTCCGAGTTGAAGAAGCCGGGTCGCGATCCGCGGGAGGCGTTCGAGCCGCCCGCGTTCCGCGCCGACGTCACCGAGCCGAAGCACCTCGTACCGGGAATGGAGCTCGAGGGTGTGGTGACGAACATCGTCGCCTTCGGCGCGTTCGTGGACGTCGGCGTGCACCAGGACGGGCTCGTGCACGTCTCACAGATCGCCGATCGCTACGTGAGCGATCCGAACGCCGTGCTCTCGGTCGGCCAGAAGGTGAAGGCGCGCGTGCTGTCGGTCGATCTCGAGCGCAACCGCATCGCGCTCTCCCTGAAGCGCGACGCGGGCAAGCCGGCGGAAGTCCGGAAGCCGAAGTCCGCGCCGCCGCCGAAGGTGCACAAGCCGGGCGACATCGCGCCGAACGGAATGCGATTCAGATAGTGCGAATGGGGTCAGACCCCGAGGGCGAAGCCCGAGGGCTCTGACCCCTTGGCGGGACGCGACCCCCTGTCATCCCGAGCGAGCGCAGCGAGTGCTCTGTCATCCCGAGCGAGCGCAGCGAGTCGAGGGATCTGCACTCCCAACAGTGTTTTGATGGTCGGGGGAGAGATCCTTTCGCGCGGCTCCGCGCCTCCGCGAGCCTCCGCGCCTCCGCGCGAAATTCATTGCGCGACCAAGCCTGACACTCGACGCCCCCGCGGTGAGCGGCGGCCCGTCCACGGCTGGTGCCAGCGTAACGGTCAGATTGGTCAACTATTGCCTTGCCTTCGCGCTGAGGACTCAGAGCTCCGTTGGTGCCGGCGGACTCAAATCGCCGTGCGCAGTGCGTCGATCGCTTCGTCGATCGATGCGTATCCCGCATAGGGCCCAGGCATTGAAGGCAAGGGAGAGCCGTTCCGGCGTCAGGGCTTCTCGAGCGAGGCCGGGTTGAGCACGATGAAGAGGACCACGGCGATCGCCCCAACGGCGACGGCGGCCTGTGCACCCGTGTTGATGTAGGCAACGATGGAACCGAGGCACGCTGCCTCCAGCGGTGCCCACACGAGCATCGCCGCCGGCCGCGCGTCCGACGACCAGTACGCGTCGGCCGACGTGTCTGCGGATCGCCGGGGGACGCGTCGCCGAAGCAGGAGTGCGAGCGCGCACAGTCCGAGCGCCACGCCGAGGAACGTGCGGACCATCGCCGGCGACCACGTGGCGTTCGGCGTCGTCATGGTCGGCCTCATCACGAAGTGCGCGACGAGTGCGAAGAGGACGATGCCGGTGATCATGGCGGCGTGGATCAGACGCATCGTCCTGGCCGGGGCGGCGATTGCCTGGGGCGTTGTCATGTCCGATGGGGATGTCGTTGTCGAGCGTGGGGAGAACAGCCGCGGAGATTCTATGGTCGGCGGCAATATGGGACCAAGGTCCAAGCCCGTCCGTATGAAGGCTGGATCGCCTCGATAGGGCGGGCGAGGTAGTATTGCCTGCGAAGTAGCCGGTCCAGCCCGGTGTGGTCAAGCGCGAGGACGCGTTCTGCATCACGACGAGGCCCATGACGGTACACGCCGACGGTCCGCGGAAGCCCCCGGTCGCGCGCTACCTCGCTGCCGTCGCAGCGAGCGCGGTCGCGCTCGGACTTCAGTTGCTGCTCGAGCCGTTCGCCGGAAGCGGAGCGCCCTTCGCCCTTGCCGTCGCGGCCGTGCTGGTGGTCAGCCTCTTCATCGGGATCGGACCGGGGCTCGTCGCTCTCGCGCTGACCGCTTCACTCACGGCCTACCTGTCCGTCGCACGCCTCGGCTTCTCCGTACCGCAGACGGCCGCCCAGACACTGCTCTATGCCGCGGACGGGCTGATCATCCTCTACGCGGCGTGGCTCGTGGCGAAGCGGCAGCGGTCGCTCGACGTCGCCAACCGCGAGCTCCGCCGGCTCAGCGACGAATCCCTGCGGTCGGAGATCCGCGCGCAGCAGATCGTCGATCTCTCCCCGGACGCGTTCTTCCTCGCCGACCTCGACGCCCGGTTCACCGACGTCAACCACGCCGCGTGCGAGCTGCTCGGCTACGAGCGCGAGGAGCTGGTCGGCAAGACGATCTTCGACATCATTCCCTCTGAAGACGCCGAGCGGCTGAAGGAGGTGCGTACGCAGTTGCTCGTCGCGGGCGCGACGCACAAGGCCGAGTGGATGCTGAAGCGCAAGGACGGCACGACGGTGCCCGTCGACGCCAGCGCCAACATCCTCGCGGACGGGCGCTGGCAGGCGTTCGTGCGCGACATCACCGACCGGCGGCGCATCGAGGATCAACGCCAGATCTTCGTGTCGCTCCTCGACAACTCCGTCGACTTCATCGGAGTCGCCGACGAAACGGGGAAACCGATCTACCTCAATGCCGCCGGCCGCCGGATGATCGGTGTCGCCCCAGATCTCCCGGTCGAACAGCTCAGCATTCTCTACTGCTACCCGCCGGAGCTCCGCGCATTCGCCACCGACGTGATCCTGAAAACGATGCACGAGAAGGGTGCGTGGTCCGGCGAGACGTT
The DNA here is from genome assembly GCA_019510405.1 of Gemmatimonadota bacterium. GTDB lineage: Bacteria > Gemmatimonadota > Gemmatimonadetes > Gemmatimonadales > Gemmatimonadaceae > AG11. The sequence continues at coordinate 7,071 of JAEKKK010000307.1, forward strand.
CTTTCAGCATCTCGAGACGCACGAGCGCATTCCCGTCTCCGACACCCACTTCATGATCTACGACGCGAGCGGACGGCGCGTCCTGGGCCACGGCACCGTCACGCGCGACATGACCGAGGTACGACGCATCGCCGACGAACGCGAGCTGCTGCTCGCTCGCGAGCAGGCGGATCGTCTCGCGTTGGAGCGCGCCAACGCCCATCTACGCGATTCCGAGGAACGGGCTCGCCGAGCGGTGGCCGATCGTGACGACGTGCTGCGGGTCGTCGCGCACGACCTGCGCAATCCTCTCTCGGTGATCATGATGGAAGCGCAGATCCTCGAATCACCGGGGCTCGTGACCGTCCCGCGGGAAGAGCCGCCCGCGCGGGCGATCCTGCGCTCGGCCAGGCGGATGAACCAGCTGATCCTGGACCTGCTCGACGTTGCGCTCGCCGAAGCGGGCCAGCTCAAGGTGGAACATGCACGCCTCTCGGCGGCGGACGTCGCGCGCGAGGCGGTGGAGTCGCACGGCACCCTCGCGGCCGCGTCCGGGATGGAGCTTCGGCTCGA
>JAEKKK010000233.1 GCA_019510405.1 Gemmatimonadota bacterium
GTCGAGGCCGGGCCCGCGGAACGCGCCCGCATTCGACCGATTGGCCTTGTCGAAGCTCGCCTTGAAGATGATGCCCCCTGGCACGTGCTCGGCGAGCCGTGCGAGGTGCTCGCCGACGCGCAGGTTGAGCGCGTCGTCCTCGAGCACACAGGGACCAGCGATCAGGAACAGCGCATCGCGCCGCAAGCGAGGTTCCGTCACCGGCGTGCGGCGCTCACCAGTGACGGGGCCGCGGCGTCGCTCTCTTTCCGACGCTTGGCCGCCGTGGCGGCGGCGACGAATCCCGCGAAGAGCGGATGCGGGCGCGTCGGCCGCGACTGCAGCTCGGGGTGGAACTGACAGCCGACGAAATAGGGATGGTTCTGAAGCTCGATCATCTCGACCAGCTGCCCGTCGGGCGACAAGCCACTGAGGCGCAGCCCTTTCTGGACGAACAGGTCGCGATACGAGTTCGCGACCTCGTAGCGGTGCCGATGCCGCTCACTCACCTCGGCAACCCCGTACACCTCCGCCGCGCGCGACCCGCGCGCGAGGCGGCACGGGTACGCGCCGAGCCGCATCGTGCCGCCCATGTCGGTGACGTGCTGCTGCGATTCCATCAGGGAGATGACGGCGTTGTCGCACTCGGGGGCGAACTCGCTGGAATGACTGTCGTCGAGGCCGCACACGTTGCGCGCGAACTCGATGATGGCGGTCTGCATGCCGAGGCAGATGCCGAAGAACGGCACGCCATTCTCGCGCGCGTGACGGATCGCGTCGACCATCCCTTCCACGCCGCGCACGCCGAAGCCGCCCGGCACGAGCAGGCCGTGCTGGCGGCCGAGGATGTCGGCCGCCGCCTTGGCGTCGACGAAGTCGTCGCTGGAGATCCAGTTGATGTCGACGCCGACGTCGTTGGCGATGCCGCCGTGGATGAGCGCCTCCTGCACGCTCTTGTAGCTGTCGACGAAGTCGGTGTACTTGCCGACGACGGCGATCTGCACGCGCTCGGAGGGCGCGACGATCCTCTGGACCATCTCGGCCCACTGCCCCAGGTCGGGCGCCGGCCGATCGAGCCCGAACTTCTGCAGGACCTTGTCGTCGAAGCCCTGCTCGCGGAAGGCGAGCGGGATCTCGTAGATCGTCGAGACGTCGGGCGACTCGATGACGGCGCCGAACTCCACGTTGCAGAAGAGCGCGATCTTGCGCTTGATCTCGTCCGACACGGGGCGCTCGGTGCGCACGATGAGGATGTCGGGCTGGATTCCGAGCTCCATCAGCTCGCGCACGGAGTGCTGCGTCGGCTTGGTCTTGAGCTCACCCGCCGCGGCGATGTATGGGATGAGGGTGAGGTGGACGAAGATCGCGTTCTCGCGCCCCACGTCGTGGCGGAACTGACGGATCGCCTCGAGGAACGGCTGCGACTCGATGTCGCCCACCGTGCCGCCGATCTCCACGATGACCACGTCGTTCTCCGGCGCGATGCGGCGGATCGCCGCCTTGATCTCGTCGGTGATGTGCGGGATCACCTGCACCGTGGAACCGAGGTACTCGCCTCGGCGCTCCTTGGTGATGACGTTCTGGTAGATGCGTCCCGTCGTGACGTTGTTCGCCTGGGAGAGTGAGCGGTCGATGAACCGCTCGTAATGCCCGAGGTCGAGATCGGTCTCGGCGCCGTCGTCGGTGACGAACACCTCGCCGTGCTGGAAGGGCGACATCGTCCCCGGATCCACGTTGAGATACGGGTCGAACTTCATCATCGTGACGCGCAGTCCGCGCTCCACGAGCAGGCGCCCCAGCGAGGCCGCCGCGATGCCTTTCCCCAGCGAGGAGACCACCCCGCCGGTCACGAAGATGAACTTCGTCGTGTGTTTTGGAGTCGTGGTCTGCATCAGCTCCCGCTCGTAAAGGTCGGCCACAGAGTATTTGCCTGTTCCAGGTCTGCTTCGGTATCGATTCCACTTTGCGTGGCGACGTCGAGGATCGCCACGCCGATCCGCATGCCGTGCGCGAGGGGACGCAGCTGCTCGAGCCGCTCGATGCGCTCGAGCGGGTGCACGGGCAGCGCGACCCAGCTCGCGAGCGCCTCGGGGGTGTACGCGTAGATGCCGACGTGATGGAGGATGCGCGTCTCTCGCTCCGCCGCGTCCGTGTCGTCGCGCAGGAAGGGAATCGGTGCTCGTGAAAAATACATCGCGGCCCCGTCGTCGGCGGTAACGACTTTCACGACGTCGGGGCGTGCGAGAATGTCGCGGCCGGCGCGCACGGCGGCGGTGCCGAGGGGGAAGTCGCGCGCGACGACCTGCTCGAGTGCCCCACGCAGCGCTTCGGGGGCGACGAAGGGCTCGTCGCCCTGCACGTTGAGGATGGCGCCGTAGCCGCGGAACTCGCTGCGTGCGGCCACTTCGGCGACGCGGTCCGTTCCGCTGGGGTGCGCTTCGTCGGTGAGCACCGCTTCGCCGCCGGCGCGGAGCACCTCGTCCCGTATCACCTCGCTGTCGGTCGCGACGACGCAGCGGTCGGCGACGCGGAGCTCGCGCACGCGCTCGAGCACGCGGACGACGAGGGGGAGACCGGCGAGGAGTCGGAGCGGCTTCCGGGGGAGACGCGTCGCGCCCAGTCTGGCTGGGATGACGGCCAGCGTCTTCACGAGAGACGCACAGAGCCGCGGTGAGACGATGCACGCGTGGGGCGCGCGCCGGACGCAACTTTCACGCCAAATAAGATATGCCTGCGCCGGCGTTTGGGCAATGCGCGAGCGTGGTGCTCAGCGCGGAAGCGAGAAGCCGACGGAGAAGATGGTCGGCAGGTCGCCGGAGGCGTCGAAGACGAACGCGGCGCGCAGCAGGTTCACCGAGACGCCGAGGCCGATCTCCTGCTGGAGCTTGGGCAGCGACCCGACGCCGGCGGTGCCCATGTAGTGCGTGGCGATCAGCGTCGGCGAACCGATCATCGGCAGCGCGAGCCGCTTGATCGGGATGCTGTACTCACTGTCGAGAAAGAGCAGCTGGTCGCCGCCCAGCTCGAGGAGCTGCAGCAGTGGGAGCGTGGACGCGCGGCCGAGATAGGCGTACCGCGCGAGTGGAACGGTGTCCCCCGCCGTCACGACGGCGTGGCCGGCAATGCTCAACCGCTGATCGCGGAAGGTCGGGAAGTCGATCGCCCCGTTCAGCGTCAGCTGCGTGAACGACGAAGTGAAGGCGGGCGTGGCGAAGCTCTGCTCCCCCTCGGCGCTCAGCCTCGCGGAGACGTCGCCCGCCGAATAGGTCAGCGCGGCACCGGCGAGGCCGGAGGTGATCCGGCCCGGCTGCACCAGCGGGTTGGGGCGCGATCCCTGATTCAGGTCGTCGCGGCCCCAGAAGCTGAACACGTTCCCCGCCGCATTGATCGGCTTGACCTCCTCGGTGCGCCCACCGATCCACGGCTCGAAGGTGACGGTCTTCTTCTCGACGTGGCCGATGAGACGTGCCGTGCCGCCGACGGCGCGGAAGTAGTTGCGCGTGTCGTTGCCGAAGGCGAGCGACGCGGCGGAGTTCAGCAGGTCGCTGTAGATCCACGTCTCGTTCGAGCGCAGGCTCCGGCCGTAGTCGGCCTCCAGGCGCACGGGCTTCTCCGGCGCGATGCGCAGCACCACACCGGGGTCGAACTGGCCAAGCCGACTGCGATACGTGACCGTCGGCTGGATCTCGACCGCGCGCTCGCCGAAGGTGACCAGCGCACCGACCGGCTGCGAGAGTCCCACGACGCGGTCGTACGTCGGCGCGAGGAGCCCCTGCAAACCAGCGAGCTGGAAGAGAGGAGGCTTATCCTTCTTCGCCGCGTATTCGAGCTCGTATCCCGTGCTCGACGTCCGGATGAAGTAATCGTCGTCGCGATAGCTCTCGATCGGGCCGCCGACGGTGCCGAGGAAGCTGCGATACACTCCACCGCCGATCGCGACGGCGCGACCGCCGATCGACGAGCCTGGACGCAGAAAGAGATCGCCGCCGACGACGACGACGTCGCCCTGCACATGGCTCGACAGATAGGTGTTTCGCCCCAGCACGAGCAGATTCCGCGGAATCGTGCTGTCCCGCGGCAGCACGAGATCACCGCTTCCGGCGCGCAACGTGTGCTGCCGCTCCGCCGTCGTCCGGATGATGGCGGCGACGCGCTCGGGGCCCGGCCCGCGGAGGATTATCTGTTGGGCGCCCGCGAAGGCGGGCGCGAGGGACACGGCGAGGAGCGCGGCGAGGAGCGCGCTCCTCATCCGGCGACGAGGTCGAGGAAGTTGCGCAGCAGGCGCTTGCCGTTGGGCGTCAGCACCGACTCGGGATGGAACTGCACGCCCCACACGGGATGCTCGGCGTGGCGCAGGGCGTGAATCTCCGTCGGGTCGTTCTCGGCGGTCGCGGTCACGCGCAGCGAGTCGGGGAGACTCGCGCGCTCGACGGTGAGAGAGTGGTAGCGCCCCACCTCCATCGGGGACGGAACGCCCGTGAACAGCTCGGAGCCGTCGTGCGCGATGCGCGACGTCTTGCCATGCACGGCGCGCGTGGCTCGCACCACCCGCCCACCATACGCCTCGCCAATGGCCTGATGGCCAAGGCAGACGCCGAGGATCGGCGTCGTGGCGCCCCACGCGCGGATCACGTCCACCGTGACGCCGGCCTGCGCCGGCGCGCACGGACCCGGCGAGAGGACGATTCCCGCGGGCGCGAGCTCGCCCACCTCCTCCACCGTCACGGCGTCGTTGCGCCGCACGGTCAGGTCCGCGCCCAACTCCCCCAGATACTGGACGAGGTTGTACGTGAACGAGTCGTAGTTGTCGATGACGAGGAGCATCTGGGAACAGGCGCGCGGACGAGGAAAAGCTGCTGCATTTGCGGAACTCCGACCGAAGGTGCGAAGCGCCGGAGGGAGGAGCGATCACTTGGGTCGGTCGATCAACCCCTGGGATGATAACTCCGATGGACCTGACGAAGATACTCCCGATCGACGTGGGTATAGATCTGCGTCGTCGAGATGTCCACATGTCCTAGCATCTCCTGGACCGCGCGGAGGTCGGCGCCGCCCTCGAGCAGATGCGTGGCGAAGGAATGGCGAAGGGTGTGTGGCGTGACGTGCTTGGCGATCTCCGCCCGCTCGACGTAGCCGCGGAGGATCTTCCACGCTCCCATGCGTGTGAGGGGCTTGCCCCGCGCATTGAGGAAGAGAATCCCCTTCCCCTCCCCCTTCTCCAGCTTGGGCCGAAGCTCGCGCAGGTAGACCGCCAGGGCGCCAATGGCGGACCGCCCGATGGGCACGAGGCGCTCCTTGCTGCCCTTGCCGAAGACGCGCACGAGCCCTTCCTCGAACAGCAGGTCGCGCACGGTGAGGGTGATCCATTCCGAGACGCGCAGGCCGGCCCCATACGCCAACTCGAGAAGCGCGCGATCGCGGAACACCATGTTGTCGTCGAGCGTCGGTGCGGCGAGGAGCTTCTTGATCTCCTCCACGCTGAGCACGTCGGGCAGCTCGCGCCAGCGCTTGGGCGTCTCGAGCCGCTCGCTCGGATCGCGCACGACGATCCCGTCGCCGATGAGGAATCGGTAGTACGTGCGGATCGCCGAGACATTCCGGCGGATCGACGCGGGAGAGAGCCCGAGGTCCTTGAGGTGATAGACGAACTCGCGCAGCATGCGCGCCGTGACGTCGAGCGGCGCCTTGGCGCCCTTCGCGTCGGCGTACTCGGCGAAGCGCGTGAGATCCTTCTCATAGGCGTTCTGCGTCAGCCGCGAGAGGCCTTCCTCGAGCGCGATGAAATCGAGGAAGCGCGGAATGAGGAAGCGTCGATTCCGTGCTTCGACGTCGCTCATGAATTCACGCTCTGACGGCGACGCCGCTGCAGCCACCACACCAGAGCGCCTCCCGCGAACACGACGGCAGCGCCGATCGCGATCCAGCGGCCCACCAACGAGATCCGTCCGGTCAACGCATTCCAATCGGCTGCACCGGCGCGGAAGGCGAGGTAGCTCACGAGGCCATACCAGAGGCCAGACGCCAGGGCGATGGCAACGAGGCTCGGCACCGCCGGCAAACGGAGCGCTCCGGCGAACGGCGGCACCAGTGCACGAACGCCCGGAACGAATCGGCTCAAGAAGAGCGACGCATGACCATACTTGCGATGCAGCTCGCGCAGGCGCGCCTCGCTCTTCTCGTCGGCGATCTTCGGGAAGCGGCGCTCGAGCCACGCGGTGCCGTGGCGCCGGCCAACGAAATACATCCCCGCGGCGCCGGCCACGTTGCCGATCCAGGTCGCGAGGAATGCCCACACCGGGCTGCCCTGCCCTCGCGCGGCGAGCCAGCTCCCGAGCGCCACGACGGTATCCGCCGGCACGGGAGGAAAGACATTCTCCACGGCGGCGAACAGCGCCATGATCAGATACAGCGCCGCGAGGGGAACGTGGGACAGCCAGTCGATGAAACCCGACATGGCCTACGCCCGGTACAGCATCGCCGTGGCGAGACAGGCAAGCCCTTCGCCCCGGCCGATGAATCCCATCCCTTCGTTGGTCTTCCCCTTGATGCTGACGTCGCGCGCGTCGCAGCCGACGGCAGCGGAGATCCGCTCGCGCATCGACTGCCGGTGCGGCGCGATCTTCGGCGTCTCGGTGATGACGACGACATCGAGCTGACCGACGCGCCAGCCGGCGCGCTCCACCGCGGCCACGGCGAGGATCAGCATCTCGATCGAATCGCGGCCGCGATTGTCCGGATCGTTGTCCGGGAACATGCCGCCGATGTCCCCGAGCGCCGCGGCGCCGAGCACGGCGTCCGTCACCGCATGCGCGATCGCGTCTCCATCCGAGTGGCCATGCAGGTGAACGTCGGATGCGATCTCGACGCCGCCGAGCACGAGCGGCCCGCCCGGCTCGAAGCGGTGCGAGTCGTAGCCGATACCAGTGCGGAGCGTGAGCCGCTCAGCCATGGAGCAGCGCCGCGCCGGCGGCGGTCACGCCGCGGCCACCGCCGGCGCGATGATCGAGTAGTCCTGCCGGCGCCGCGCCGGCGTGAACCCGGCGTCGCGGATCAACCGCTCCATCTCTTCGATGGACGTACGGTGCGTCGTGTTCGCCGCGGACACCACGTTCTCCTCGATCATCAGGGAGCCGAAGTCGTTGCAGCCGAAACGCAGCGCCGTCTGCCCGACCTTCATCCCCATCGTGACCCAGCTCGACTGGATGTTGGGAACGTTGTCGAGCACGATGCGCGAGAAGGCGACGGTGCGCAGATAGTCCACCGCGTCGGTCTTCGGCATGTGCGACATCCGCGGCGTGTTCTCCGGCTGCAGCGGCCAGCAGATGAACGCGGTGAAGCCGCCGGTGCGCTGCTGCACCTCCTTCACGCGCTCCAGATGCTCGAGCCGTTCGGCCAGCGTCTCACCAATGCCGTACATCATCGTGACGGAGGTCTTCATCCCCTCCTGGTGCGCGATCTCCATGATTTCCAGCCACCTATCCGCCCCTGCTTTCTTCTTCGCCACGTCGTCCCGCACGCGCTGCACGAGTATCTCCCCGCCGAGGATCTCGCCGCCACCGCCGGGGATGGAGTCGAGCCCCGCCTTCTGCAGCTCGCGGATCACGTCGCGCGCGTCCATGCGGTAGAGCTTCGACCAGAAGTCCACCTCGCTCGGACTGAAGCCGTGCACGTGGATGGGATGATTGCGCTTGATGTACCGCAGCAGGTCCAGATACCACTCGAACGGGATGTACGGATTGTGGCCGCCCTGCATGAGGATCTGCACGCCGCCGAGCGCCTTCGCCTCGTCGATCTTCGCGCCGATCTGCTCGTACGACAACGTCCATCCCTCGGCGTCCTTCGGGCGACGATAGAACGCGCAGAAGCCGCAGTCGGCGACGCAGACGTTGGTGTAGTTGATGTTGCGATCGACGATGTACGTGACGATGTCGCCGGGATGCAGGCGCTCGCGTACCCGGTCGGCCTCGGCGCCAAGCTCGAGGAGCGGCGCGCGCTGGTAGAAATCGAGGAGATCACGCATGGCTGGCACCGTGGTCCACGAAGTCCGTCGTCATGCCGCGGGGAGGAAAACGAGCGACCCGTTCGGGACGCGTCCACTCGCGGCGAGCTTGCCGAAAAAGGTCGTGAGCCCCGCCAGATGCTCGTAGCGGAGTCCGTAGTCCAGGCCGGAAAGATACTGCAGCGCGGCCGGCCGGGAGACGCCGGTGGCCGCCGACGCCTGGTCCGCGAGCGCCGGAAGATTGGCAAGTCCCCAGTCGCGCGAGCGGATGAGCTGCGCGTGCAGGGCGAGTGAATGCTCGACCGGCGTGGTGCGCAGGGCGACCCACACGGCGAAGACGAAGGGCAGCCCCGTCCACTCCTTCCATGCGGCGCCCAGGTCGTACGCGTACGGGTACTGGCGTGCGAGGTCGCTCGCGCCGGAGCTGAGGAGCAGCGCGGCGTCGCCGATGATCAGTCGGGCGTCATGCTCCGGCTGTTCGGCACGCGCGAGGTCGGCGATCTCCGCGTCGGCGGGGACGAAGGTCGGCCGCGCGTCCCAGACGTGCTCGAACAGCAGCTCAAGCAGTGCGACGCTCGTCATCGAGCTGCGCGTCACGAGCACGCGGCGGCCGGAGAGCTTCTCGGCCGGCGTGCGCGAGAAGAGCATCACGCTGCGCACCGGCCCGTCGCACGAGATCGCGAGGTCGGGGAGCAGCAGGTAGCGCGCGGTGTCGCGAGCGTATTCGACGGCGGAGATCACGCTGATGTCGAGCGCGCCGCGCGCCATCAGCCGGTTGAGCTGCGAGGGGATGCCGTCCACCAGCTCGGCGTCGAGCGCGACGACGCCGCGATCGATCCCGCCATACACCGGATAGCAGTTGATGTACGGGATCCGGCCGACGCGCAGCGTCATGCCGCCGCTCGCGTCGGATCGTCGTCGAAGGTGCGGATGACGTTGTAGAACGAGTCGCGCTCGGCGGGCTCCTTGCCCGCGCCGCGGATGAGGCGCAGCAACTCGGGGAGGCTCATCGCCTGCGCCGTGTG
>JAEKKK010000234.1 GCA_019510405.1 Gemmatimonadota bacterium
GACGACGTCGAGTGACTGCCCCTCGGCGTTGCGCAGGCCACGGTGCGCGAAGAGAAAGCTCCCCGCCTTGCCGTGCAGCGTGCCGGTGAGCCGGTCGATCGCGACGTAGACGCCCGCGCCCGTCAGCGGCTCGTGCGCCGCGAGCATCTCTCCGTTCGCCACGGCCTCCAGATCGCCGTGGAACTCCTTGTACAGCGTCATCCGCGCGACCGGCGCATTGTCGGCGGTCTGCTGCGGCGTGATGGTGACATCGAACGTTCCCTTGCCGTGCATGTGGCTCTCCGTGGTGGCGGTTGACGGTTAATGAAAATCATGCCGCTTCGCGAACTCCGCACCTACCGCTGCCTGCAAGGCGCGGAACTGCTGCGCGCGGACGTTCACGACCTTCTGCTCCACCTGCAGCACGCCGCGCACGAGCAGCAGCGGCGTGCGCGAGATGAGCAGCGCCTGCCGCTCGAACCGCTGCGGCGTGACGACGACGTTCACCAGCCCCGTCTCGTCCTCGAGCGTGAGGAAGACGAACCCCTTCGCCGTCCCCGGGCGCTGACGGCAGATCACGAGCCCCGCCGTCGCCACCCGTTCGCCGTCGCGCCCGTTCCGCAGCAGATCGCGCGCGCTCCGCACTCCGCTCGGCTCGAGGATCGACCGCACGTGCGACATCGGGTGGCCGGTGAGCGAGATCCCCGTCATCCGGTAGTCCGCCTCCGTCAGCTCGACGCGCGTCATGGCGGGAACGGGCGCGATGCTCGTGTGCTCCGCCACGCGCCGCCGCGGCGCCAGTGGGCCCGCGTCGCCCCGCGCTTCATCGAGCAGCCGCCAGAGCGCGGCACGACGCTTCCGCACGTCGGGCTCCTGCGGCAGCAGCGCGTCGAACGCCCCCGCTTCGGCGAGATGCCGCAGCCCGCGCTGGTCCAGCCCCGAGCGCCGTACCACGTCGTCGATCGACGTGAACGGTCCCTGCGCGAGCGCCTGCTCGAGCCGGTCGCGCGCCGTTGCCCCGAGCCCGCGAACGCTGCGCAGCCCGAGTCGTACGGCGGGCGCACGCTGGGTCGGTGTCGGCTGCACGGCACCGCGAATCTTCTTCGGCGCCGCATCGCTCGCCGCATCGCGCCGCTCGAGCGTCGCTTCCCACCCCGAGCGCGTCACGTCCACCGGGCGTACCTCCACGCCGTGGCGCCGCGCGTCCTCCACGAGCGTGCCCGGCGCATAGAACCCCATCGGCTGCGCGTTGAGGATCGCCGCCGTGAACTCGGGCGCGTAGTAGTGCTTGAGATACGCCGACGCGTAGACGAGCAGCGCGAAGCTCGCCGCATGGCTCTCCGGGAATCCGTAGTCGGCGAATCCGTTGATCTGGTTGAAGATGCGATCCGCGTCGGTCGACGCGATGCCGTTCTTCGCCATCCCGTCGAGCATGCGCTGGCAGATCGCCGCCATCCGCTCGCGGCTGCGCTTGTGTCCCATCGCGCGGCGGAGCACGTCGGCGTCCCCCGCCGAGAAGCCGGCGAGCGCGATCGCCACCTGCATCCCCTGCTCCTGGAAGAGCGGCACGCCGAGCGTGCGCTCGAGAATCGGCTCGAGCGACGGATGCAGATACGTCACCGGCTCCTCGCCATTTCGACGCCGGAGATACGGATGCACCATGTCGCCCTGGATCGGCCCCGGGCGGATGATCGCGACCTCGACGACGAGATCATAGAACTTCCGCGGCTTGAGCCGCGGAAGAGTATTCATCTGCGCTCGGCTCTCCACCTGGAAGACGCCGATCGTGTCGGCGGCGCAGAGATCGTCGTACACGGCCTGATCGTCCATCGGGAGCGTCGCGAGATCGATCGTCACGCCGCGCTGCTGCTTGATGTACAGCAGGCAATCCTGGATCAGCGTCAGCATGCCGAGGCCGAGCAGGTCGATCTTCACCAGGCCGGCCGCGTCGAGGTCGTCCTTCTCCCACTGGATCACCGTGCGCCCCGGCATGCTCGCCGGCTCGATCGGGACGACTTGATGCAACGGCTCCTCGGTGAGCACGAATCCGCCGACGTGAATCGACCGATGCCGCGGCAGCTGGTGCAGCCCATCCACGATCTCGGCCAGCGCGCGCACGCGCTTGTCGTTCGGATCGAGCCCCGCCCGCTCGACGACGCTCGTGCCGCTCGTCTCACGCAGCGCCGTGGTCGGATTGCGACGCTCGGTGTGCTCCTTGCCGGCATAGGGATCCTCCCAACGATTGCCCCTCGCTGCCGACTCCGTCAGCGCTCGGGGAAGCTTCGCCAGCGCCTCGGGTCCGCGCGCGAGATCGCGCGTCCCCGCGTGCTGCGCGTTGGGGCTTCCGTATGGCTCGTACGCCGCGTTCGGCGTCGGACGGTCGGACGACGTCATCGGGCGGCGCACCTGCTTTGCCTTCTCCTTTTCCGCGCGCGACCGCGTGGTCGCTTCCGTGCCGGGCACCATGTCGTTCCCGAGCGTGTTCGCCACCGCGCCGTCGCTCGCCGCGTCGTCGTCGGGCTTCGCGCGCAGCGCCTCTGCCGTCGCTTTCGCCGAGAAGCGGTCGCTGAGCATGGCGAGCGAATCCGCCTGCTCGACGCTGAAGCCGAGCACGCGCGCCGCGTCGCGCACCGCGCTCTTGCCGCGATAGGTGATCTGCTCGCACACCATCGCCGCGTGGTCGCGGCCGTAGCGCTCGTACACGTACTGGATGACGCGCTCCCGCTCGCGGTGCGCGAAGTCGATGTCGATGTCCGGCGCCTCGGTGCGCTCCTCGCTCAGGAAGCGCTCGAACAGGAGCTTGAGCCGGATCGGGTCGACCGCGGTGATGCCGAGGCAGTAGCAGACGGCGGAGTTCGCGGCCGAGCCGCGCCCCTGGCAGAGAATCCCTTCGCGCCGCGCGAAGCGCACGATGTCCCAGACGATGAGGAAGTAGCCCGCCAGCCCGAGCTTCGTGATGAGTGCGAGCTCGTGCGCGATCTGCCGGTCGTGCTCCGCGGTGCGCTTCGGCGTATCCGGCTCTCCCCACCGCTCGCGCGCACCCTGCTCGACGAGCCGCGCGAGATACTCGTCCGGGCTCACGCCAAGCGGGAGAGGGAACGCGGGCAGCGTCGGGTTCAGCTGGTCGAGCCGGAAGCTGCACTGCTCGGCGATGGCGAGCGTGGCGCGCACTCCGTCGAGGTTCCCGCGCCAGCGCCGCGCGATCTGCGCCGCGCTCTTGAGGTACCACTCCGCGTTCGGGCGCAGGCGCGTGCCCATCATATCGAGCGTTTTGTCGTGTCGCAGACACGATAAGACGTCGTGCACCATCCGGTCGCGGGCGCGCGCGTAGTGCACGTCGTTCGTGACGACCCACGGCACGTCGAGCGCGCGGGCGATCTCGATCAGCCGCGCCGTCGTGACACGCTCCTCGGGGAGTCCGTGGTCCCAGCACTCGATCGCGACCCGCCGCTCGAAGATGTCCATCAGCGTGGCCGCCGCCTCGCACGCGGCATCGGTCTCGTCGCGCGCGGCGAGCGTCGGCACCCAGCCGCGCGGACAGCCGGTGAGGGCGAACAGCCCGCCGGCGTGCCCCGCGAGCTGGTCGAGCGTGACGCGCGGCTCGCCGCGATGCGCCACGTCCTCCCGCGCGAGTGTGACGAGCGTGGCGAGGTTCGCGTAGCCCTCGCGCGACTGCGCGAGGAGGGGCAGGTGCGTCACGAGCGGCTCGTCGCCGGCGCGACTCGGCGTGATCGTGACGGTAAGCTCTGCACCGATGATCGCCGGCAGCTCGGCTTCGCGTGCAGCGGTAGCGAAGCGCACGATCCCTCCCAGCTCGTCGTGGTCGGTGATGGCGAGCGCGGCGAGCCCGAGCTCCTTCGCCCGCGCGACGAGCGGCTCGGGGAGCGCGGCGCCGTCGAGGAGCGAGAACGCGGTGTGAGCGTGGAGCTCGGCGTACGGCATGGAGCCCTACGCCTCCGCCGGGAGCGGCATCTCCGCATTCCCGCGTTCCCGCATCCCCGCATCCCCGCAGCTCAATCCACCCATCCCTGCAGCCGCCACGCATCGTCCGCGCGGTCGAGGTACACCACGAACTCCCCCGCCAGGCTCTCGCATCGCCAGTAGTCGCGCCGATAGCCGTCGTCCCACCAGTCGCCCGACAGCCGCTCCGGTCCGATCGGCCGCAGGATCTCGAGCCGATGCCCGCGCCACGTCACCACGCGCGGCACCTCGCCCTCGCACTCCACCTCGACCGGCTCCGCCGGCTCGAGCGCACGATGGGCCGCCGTCGTCGACGGCGGCGGCTCGGGCTCGCGCACCACCTGCAGTGCACGTGGTGCATCCGTCGTCGCGCGTGCCGGCGCACGTAGGTGCAGATCCCTCGACTCGCTGCGCTCGCTCGGGATGACAACGCGACCTGTCATCCCGAGCGCAGTCGAGGGATCTGCACCTACACTGTCATTCCGAGGCACGTCGCGCGTCTGCTGCTTCACCGCTTCCACGTCCAGCGCGTCCTGCCACACCCCCGCCTTCTCCGGCCGGTGCGTGTCCTGGTGCACCGCCCGCACGATCGCGTTCGGCCCCAGCTCGGCGCGCAGCCGTTCCAGCGCCGCGTCGGCGGCGCCGATGTCGCGCCACGATGCGCTCAGCAGGTCGCCCTGCTCGCCGGTGAGCGGTGCCGCCGCGCTGATCGCCACGCGCACCGCGCTCACCGGTGCGCTGAGCGTCCATCGGTCGAGCAGCGCACGGCAGCGCTCGAACAGCGGTGCGACGCGCGCGAGCGGCCGCGCGGGGCGCACCTCGCGCGTCACCGTGTGCAGGGGCTTCGACGTCAGCGCGCCGCGCGCGTCGTCGAGCGTGAGCGTGATCGCCACCGCCGCCGCCGCACGCCCGTGCGCGATCAGCTCCTGCACCAGCCGGTCGAGCGCGGCGCGCACGAGGAACAACACCGGTTCCATCGTCGACGACGGCGCCGCGAGCTCCACCTCCACCGCGGGCTGCGTCTCGACGCGCGCCAGCACGGGGCGCCGCAGGTCGTCGGCGCGTGCGAGCCGCCACGCGCGGATCCCCGCCTCGCCCCACCGCCGCTCCACGTCCTCCGCCGAGAGCGCGGCGAACGCGCCCACCGTGCGGAGACCGAGCGCGTGCAGTGCCGACCGCAGCTCCTCGTCCATCGGCACGAGGGCGAGTGGAGCAGGGGCGAGGTACGATGCGTCGTGTCCCGCGGGGACGACGTGCACCAGTGAACGCTCGCTCCCTCGTGGGTCGAAGCTCGCGCCGGCCCACGTCGCCGCGCGCGCCACGACGCACGAGCCCGCGATCGCCACGCGCGGCCGCGGATGCCAGCGCTTCGCCACGCGCAGCAGCTCGGTGGCGAGCGTGCGCTCGCCGCCCACCGGATCGAACCCCGCCGCGCCGACCCACCACAGCCCCGCCGCACCGTCGACCGGCGTCACCTGCGGGCTGGCGGCGAGCAGCGCCGCGGAGGCCTCCGTGATCGCCGCGTCGATCGCGACGTCGTCCCACGGCAGCTCGATGAGGTCCGCGCACAGCGCGCGTGCTTCGGCCGGTCGCATCCCCGCGCGCAGCCCCGCGCGCGCCGCGGCGGCGGTGACGGCGCGCAGCCGCTTTCCCCCCGCCTCGATCAGCGCGACCGGATGCTCATCCCAGTGCGCGGGCGCGGGCGACGGCGGTGCGAAGGCCGGCGGGAGGCTCGAGGACGTCGTGCGCGGCGGTCCCGCGTCCGGCAACGTCAGCGGGAGGCGAAGCTGCGCGTCGGGCGTGGGCTCGCCGGTTTCCCCCCGCCGGGCCGCGCGCCACACCGCGCCGATCGGGAACCTCGGGATGCGTACACAGGCGACGCGCCACTCCGATTGCACACCGCACCTCCACTGTCCGAAGCGTTCCTCCCTTTTCGACGCGCACGACGATCGTGCGCGTCGCGCCCCACTCCCCACCCCCCACCGGTGGAGGGTGGGGAGTGGGGAGTAGTGGTGGGTGTCGTCGCTTCCCTGGGGTCGTGCGCTCGACGAGCAGTCGCACCGCGCCACCGAGCTGTGACGCGGCGCCCGTTCGGTCGGCGAGCAGCACGAGTACCGCGTTCGACTCGCGCGCGAGCCGCGTCAGCCGCACCGCCGCCGACTTGCTCAGCATCGGCGCGCCGTCGAGCACGACGAGCGCGAAGGCGCCGCTGCGCAGCAGCACGTCCGCGCACCACGCCGCACGCCCCGCGTCGCGCGGCCGGATGATCCACACCCCTTCCGCATCGCCCAAGTGCACCCAGTCGCGCGCGTCGAGCGTGCGTTGCGCGTCCACGTATGCCACCCAGCCATGTGCGGCCACGGTAGACTCGACGATCGCGCGCGCCAGCGTGGTCTTCCCGCTCCCCGCCGGCCCGGCGATCTCGGTCAGCCGCCCGCGTGGCAGCCCGCCTCCCAGCAGCACCGCGTCGAGCGCCGCGACCCCGGTGGGGAGCGCAGGGGTCCGATCGACAGGGGCATGCGGGAGGAAGAGGCAGGTATCGGGCCTGTACCGAACAAAAACCGAATATACCAGACATGCGGCACTCCGACCGGAGGTGCGTAGCGCCGCAGGGAGGAGCAATCACGTCAGGGCGTAGCTATCGGCAGATCCTTCTTCCGCCGAGCCCGCCGCGGGGGGTTCTATTTACCGAACGAAAGCCGAAAACGCAACCGGAGGAAATTTCCTGTCGCCGCGTTTCCGCATCCCCAGATCGCCTCATCCCCGCATCCCCGCCTCCGGCCGTAGCTTACGCAACCAACCGATTGACCACTCCTCTCTCTGCCGCCATGTCGCGCGCCCTTCGCCTCCCGATCGTCGCCGCTTTCGGTCTCCTCACGACCAGCGTCCTCCTGCCCGCGCCGGCACACGCTCAGGCCCGGCGCCCGATGGCGCTGGAAGACCTCATCACCGCCGTGCGCGTGAGCGACCCGCAGCTCTCCCCCGACGGACGGCGCGTCCTCTTCGTGCGCACCACCACCGACTCGGCCACCGGCCGGCGCAACGCCGACATCTGGGTGGTGCCCGCCGACGGCTCGGCGCCACCGCGCCCGTTCATCGAAGGCCCGAAGAGCGACGGCTCGCCGCGCTTCCTCTCCGACGGCCGCGTCGTGTTCGCGTCGACGCGCGACGGCGCAGCGCAGCTTTACGTCGCCGACGGAGAAGGGAAGATCGCGCGCGCCATCACCACCCTCGGCGCGGGCGTGCAGGAGCCGATCGTCGTCTCGCCCGATGGACGCATGGTCGCCTTCGTGTCCGACGTCTATCCGCGCTGCACCGACGAGGCGTGCAACGCGCGCACGCGCGACTCCGTGGAGAAGGATCCCGTCAAGGTGCATGCATTGACACGTTTGCCGTATCGCCACTGGAACGAGTGGTGGGAATCGGTGCGGCATCACGTGTTCGTCACTGACGTCGAGAGCGGCGCGACACGCGATCTCACCCCGGGCGACTACGACGCGCCGCCGCATTTCTACGAGGACGGCGCGATCGCGTTCTCGCCGGATTCGCGTGAGCTCGCGTTCGTGTCCAAGCGCGACGGCAAGGATTCGGAGATGTGGACGACGAACCACGACGTCTGGACCGTTCCCGTGTCCGGCGGCGCGGCGAAGAAGCTCACGACGTCGAACCCGGCGGCGGACATGACGCCGGTGTACTCGCCGGATGGACGGTGGATCGTCGTCCGCGCGCAGCGGCGCGCCGGCTTCGAGGCCGACCGCTGGTACCTCGACGCGTACGATCGTGCGTCGGGCGCCAAGCGCACGCTGTTCACGACACCCGACCTGTCGGTGGACGATTTCAAGTTCTCCCCGGACGGAAAGACGATCTGGTTCACCGCCGTTCGCGAGGGGACCGGGAACCTCTACACGATGCCGGCGACAGGCGGCACGCCGAAGCTCGCCGCCCAGGGAGGCGCCGTCGTCGCCTTCCAGCCCGGCAATGGATTCGCCGTGTTCGCGAAGTCGTCGCTCGTCGCGCCGCCCGATCTGTACCGGCTCGCCGGCGACGGCACGACACGCCAGCTCACCAACGAGAACGCCGGATGGCTGGCCGCCGTGGATCTGCCGAAGCCCGCGAGCCTCACCGTCGCCGGCGCGGGGGGCACGCCGGTGCAGTACTGGCTGCTCAAGCCGCCGCACTTCGACGCGACGAAGAAATACCCGGTCGTCTTCCTCATTCATGGCGGACCGCAAAGCAGCTGGGAAGACGCCTGGTCGACGCGCTGGAATCCCTCGCTCTGGGCGGCGCAGGGATGGGTCGTGGCGGCGCCGAATCCGCGCGGCTCGACGGGGTTCGGCCAGAAGTTCGTCGACGAGATCTCGCAGGACTGGTGCGGCAAGCCGATGACCGATCTCCGCGCCGTGTTCGACGCCGTGTCGGCACTGCCGTACGTCGATCGCACGCGCGCCGGCCTCGCCGGCGCCAGCTACGGCGGCTATGCCGTCGACTGGCTCATCGGCCACACGAACCGGTTCAAGGCCGCGGTCAGCCACGACGGCGTGTTCAACGTCGAGTCCATGGCGCTCACCACCGAAGAGCTGTGGTTCCCGGAGTGGGAGTTCGGTGGACCGGCGTGGAGTGCCACCGCGCGTCGCAACTACGCGCGCTGCTCGCCACACCTGTCGGTCGACAAGATCCGGACGCCCACCTTCGTGATCACGAACGAACAGGACTTCCGGGTCCCGCTCGATCAGGGGCTGCAGCTCTTCACCGCGCTGCGCCGCAACGGCGTTCCGTCTGAGGGGCTCGTGTTCCAGAACGAGGGGCACTGGGTGCTGGGTGCGCTGGACAGCCGGCGCTGGCACCAGGCGGTGTTCGGGTGGCTGCACCGCTATCTCGCTCCGGTGTCTCCGTAACGGGCAGCGGGGCTCGAGGTCCGGGCCGGCGCCTCAGCACATCGGCGGGGCCGACGTCGGCAGCTGCGAGCCGGGTGAGGAGCCGGACGGTGTGTTCGTCATGCCCCCGCCCCCGATCCCTCCGCTGAATCCGCGCGTCCCCGATGCGACCGGCCGCGGACCGGTACCGCTGCCGAACACCGAACGCCCCTGCCGGATCACCATCACCTCGCGGAGCTCGTAGAGCTGGCGCACGCGCCGCTCACCAAGTCGCGCCGGCTCGAACCGCATGGCCGGGACGATGGCGATCACCGCGGCGGCGAACCCGGGATCGGTGGCCCGCACCACGCGGAGCGTGCGGTTTTCGGCGAATCCTGCCGTGTCCACCGCCACCTGGATGACGGCGGAGAAGCACGGGCGATCGCGCCCCGTCGGGCGAAAATCCGGCCGCACGTCGTTGGCGATCGGACGCGCCTTCACGCTCACCGCGCACGCGCGGTAGAGCGGGGTGTGCAGGTAGTGCGTGGTGTCCTGATCGGTGTGATCGCAGGCGCGCGCCAGCGGCGTTCCGGTGGTCGCGGCCAGTCGGTCGCCGTCGTCGGCGCGCGGATGCTTTGCGCCGCAGCCATCGAGGAGCACCATGGCCGACAGGACCGCCGTCATCAGGATGATCGGCCAGCTGCGGAATCCGACGCGCATGGCGTGCACCTTCCCTCGCACGATCGAGGGCGCAGAATCTGTGGGCTCGGGGCTGCCTCCGACAGGGAGACGCCACGACCCGGGAAAACCATCCCGACGTAGACGCCGCACCCATGGGAAACCATCCCTGGAGGCCCGGCGTACGGACCATCATCCCCGCTGCTCCGCAGCCCCACAGCTCCGCAGCCCCACAGCTCCGCAGCCCCACAGCTCCGCAGCCCCGCAACTCATGGATCCCAACATCCCCGAGATCGTCGCCGAGTTCGCGTCCGTCGGCGTCGCCACGCTCGCCGCGCTGAGTGCCATCGGCGTCGGTATCCACGCCTACCTCCGGCGCATCCGGCGCAAGGATTCCTACCTCCCCGCCCCGCGCTATGAAGAGGACCGCCTCGCCCGCATCGAGCAGGCGGTGGACGCGATCGCCATCGAGGTCGAGCGCATCGCCGAGAGCCAGCGCTTCCTCACGAAGCTCCAGACGGAGCGCGCCGACGATCGCGTGTTGAAGGGCTGAGCGCACGCCGCGCGCCTTGCCCTCCCCTTCTGCACCGATATGTTCGACGACCACACTGGCGCGGTCCGGTAGGACCGCGTGTGGGCCAGATCATGACGACGCCGCCATGACGAGCCGGTTTCTCGACTGGGAGGTGTCCCATGGTCAGCAAACGAGGGTCGAGCAGGAGTGCGGTATCAGGAAGGAAGGGCGGAGCGAGCAGCAGCAAGGCCAAGGCGAGTAGCAGGGCCAGGCCGGGCAGTAAGACCAAACCGGCGAGCAAAGCCAAACCGGGGAGCAAAGTCGGGCTGCGCCCACGCGTGCACGAGCTGACCGGAGGCTGGCTGCGCGTGGATGGCGTCAACGGTGGACCACGATTCCACTTCTTCGGGCAGACCTTCTTTCTCGCTGGATCCGGCGCCGACGCGGGCAACTGTCGCCCGCAACAGTGCCTTCCCTGTCAGAAGGGTACCTTCTCGGTCGAGAGTCAGTTTGCCGGGAACAACACCTTCGGCATCGGCCCGAGCATCGTGAACAACCAGTACCACGAGACGATCTCGTATGCGGGCTCGCTCCATTTCGTGGGGCAGGGCACGCTCTCGGACACGCGTGGCTCCACGGACTCGCGAAAGTCGCGGGCGATCGTTCTCGCTCCATTCACGCTTTCGGGTAACCTCGTCGGACTGGATGGGCCGGAGGGCATCCAGGACAAACCCGAGCTGTTCAACCTCTCGATCCGCGGGCGTGGGATCGCCGTCGTCGAGCTCGATGTCGATACCTCCGCGCCGCCAGGATTTCTCTACAACTTCCGCAGCGTCACGTACGACATCACGCACTTCACCCTGCCGCCGAAGCTGTAGGCTGTGAGGTCCGTGGCTGGCGTACGCCAGCCACGGACCAGCACGCGGCGCGCGCTGGCGCCTTGCGGAATCCCCTACGCGGGACGCATGATCGGTTGCCGACGCCGGTCCCCTCCCGCCAATCATGTCCCGCATCCTCCTCGTCGAGGACAACGAGCTCAGTCGCGACATGCTGTCGCGGCGCCTGACCCGCCGTGGCTACGAAGTCCTCACCGCCGTGGACGGCGCCGAGGCCGTGGAGACGGCGCGGAGCGGCACTCCCGACATCATCCTGATGGACATGAGCCTCCCCGTCATCGACGGCTGGGAGGCGACCCGCCGGCTCAAGGCGGCCGCGGACACCCGCGTCATCCCGATCATCGCCCTCACTGCCCTCGCCATGGCGAGCGACGAGCGCAAGGCGCGCGAGGCGGGGTGCGACGACTTCGACACCAAGCCGGTGGACCTGCCGCGTCTCCTCGAGAAGGTGGAGCGATGGCTGGGCGAACGACGCGGCCCGTGATGGACGCGGCGCGCGAGCTCGACGCCGACCAGATCGTCTGCGAGGCCCGGCGGGAGTCCCTCGCCGACCTCCTCACCTTCGTCGAGCGTGCCTGCGCCCGCGCCGCGCTCGACGCGGCCACCGCCTTCGACGTCCGCCTCGCCACCGAGGAGGTGGTGATGAACGTGATCGAGCACGGATACGCGGGGATGACGCCCGGGCCGATCACCCTCCGCATTCGCCGCGAGCCGCACGAGGTCGTGGTCACAGTGGAGGACGAGGCCCCGTACTTCGACCCGTCCACGATCCGACCCGCGGATCCCGATGCGCCGCTCGACCGGCGGTCGGTCGGTGGGCTCGGCTGGCACTTCGTCACCCAGCTCATGGATCAGGCGCGCCACGAGCGACGACACCCGCACGGCAACCGCCTGACACTCGTCAAGCGGCTGACTCACAAAAGCTGAACGCATACGCAGAGGACGCATGGACATCATCGTCGAGCAGCGCACCCCGACCACGGTGGTACGCATCACCGGCAGCGTGGACGGGCTCACCGCCGACACCCTGATGGCGACGCTGCAGCAGCAGATCGACGCCGGCAACACACGCCTCATCGCCGACCTGAGCGGCGTGAGCTACACGAGTAGCGCGGGGCTGCGTGCCCTGCTGGCTACCGTGAAGCAGGCGCGCTCCGCCGGCGGAGACTTCCGGCTCGCGTCGGTGATGCCGCCGGTGCACAAGGTGCTCGAGATGAGCGGCTTCACGACGATCCTCAAACTCTATCCCGACGTGGAGCTCGCCATCGCGAGCTTCCCGGCATGAGCGCTCTCCCCTCGCAGCGCAAGCGCGTCGCCCTCGTCATCGGCGCCGGCAGCGTGAAGTGCGCCGCCGCACTCGGACTGTGGAAGGTGCTGAAGCGCGAAGGCATCGCCCTCGACCTGGTCGTCGGCTGCAGCGGCGGGAGCATCTACGCCGCGTGCATGGCGCTCGGCTACGACGCCGAGGAAGTGGAGGCAATGACGCTCGGGATGTGGAATCGCGACGTGACGAAGCGCCGCGACTATGCCTCCATGCTCGGTGCGTTCCTGCCGAAGCTGTTCAGCTTTCGCGGGCACTTCGGCATGGTGCACGGCGAGGCGGTGCTCGCCGCGCTGAAAAAGGGGTACGGCGACCGTACCTTCGCCGAGACGGTGATGCCCCTCTTCGTGGTGGCGACCGAGCTCGCCACGGGACAGCAGGCCACGCTCGACTCCGGCCGGATCGTCGACGCGGTGCGCGCCAGCATCGCCATCCCGTACATCTGGGAGCCGTGGGAAGTGAACGGGAAGTTGATGCTCGACGGGTGCCTCTCCGACCCGCTGCCGGTGGACGTTGCGATCAAGGAGGGCGCCGACGTCATCCCCAGCTACGCCTTTCACGTCAACAGCATCTACACCAACAACCTGTTCCGCGCGAACTACTCGTTCCACAATCTGGCGCACCACGCCGAGATCCTTCCCATCGTGCCGGAGTTCGGCGAGCCGGTGAACCTGTTCGACACGCACAAGTTCGCCCACGTCATCGCCTGCGGCGCGCGAGCAGCGGAGGAACAGTTGCCGTATCTCAAGCAGCTGCTCGCGGTCCCGGAGTCGTCGGCTCCCTCGCCGGAAGCTGCCCGCGTCCAATGAGCACCACGGAGCATCGCGCCGCCACACCGGCGAGCACGATCCTCGTCGTCGACGACAACGAGCTGAATCGCGACCTGTTGTCGCGGCGGCTCCGGCGCGATGGGCATACCGTGATCGTCGCCGAGCACGGGCGTGCGGCACTCGATCGCCTCGCGGAGCAGCCGTTCGATCTCGTGCTGCTGGACATCATGATGCCCGAGCTCACCGGCTACGAGGTGCTCGAGCGAATGAAGGGCGACGTGGCGCTGGCCCACATCCCCGTCGTGATGATCACCGCGACGACGGAGGAGGAGTCGATCGTGCGCTGCCTCGGCCTCGGCGCCGACGATCATCTGCCCAAGCCGTTCAATCCGGCGATCCTGCGCGCGCGCGTGGGGTCCTCGCTCGCCAGAAAGCGGTTGCACGACGCCGAGCAGCGCCACGCGCGCAGCCTCGAGCGCGAGCTCGAGATCGGCCGCGAGATCCAGCGCGGCTTCCTCCCCGCCACGATCCCTGAACCCGACGGTTGGGATCTACGCGCGCACTTCCGGCCGGCGCGGCAGGTGGCAGGTGACTTCTACGATGCGTTCCCGCTCCCCGGGGGCCGCGTCGCCCTCGTCCTCGCCGACGTGTGCGGCAAGGGCGTCGGCGCCGCGCTGTTCATGGCGCTCTTTCGCAGCCTGTTCCGCGCGCTCGCCGAGCCGCAGTTCACCTCGGCGCCGGATACGAGCGAGGGGCTGCGCGCGACGGTGCAGGGCACCAACGACTACATCGCGCGCACGCATGGCAGCGCGAACATGTTCGCCACCGTGTTCTTCGCCGTGCTCGATCCGGCAACCGGCGCCATCGAGTACGTGAATGCGGACCACGAGCTCCCGGCCGTGCTCGGGGCAGGCGGCGCGGTGCGCGCACGCCTCGCGCCGACCGGACCGGCGGTGGGGCTCATGCCCGAGCTCCCCTTCGGCGTGGCGCGCGAATGCATCGGCCGCGGGGAGACGCTCGTCGCCTTTACGGACGGCGTGGTCGACGCGCGTAATCCCGCGGAGGAGTCCTACGGTGAGGAGCGACTGATGGCACTGCTGGCCTCCGGCGGCGTCACGGCCCAGGCGCTGATCGAGCGTGTGGACTGGGCACTCGGCTCGTTCATCGCCGACGCGGCGCCATTCGACGACATCGCCATGATCGCGGCGCGGAGGATTTGATGACTGGTCCACATGCACCCGAAGTGCATCGCGGACTGACGGGGCTCCTCGTGCCCCGCGGACGACGGCTGCACCCGATCGTCCGCCTCGACTATCTGGTTCGCGTCTCGACCTATCCGCTGTACTTCATCCTCTTCGCGGTCACGCTCTATCCCGACCGGTACACGAAGTTCTTCTGGGCACTGCTCAGCTTCCACCTGTTCGTCTGGCCGCACCTCGCGCTCGTCGCCGCATCGCGGGCACGCAACCAGAAGCTCGCCGAGTACACCAACCTGCTGATCGACTCGGCGATCATCGGCTGCTACCTGCCGATGGCGGAGTTCAATCTCGGCCCCTGCGCGGCCGCCCTGCTCGGCATCTTCTCGGGCTGCATCAGCGTGGGTGGGTGGCGCATGGGGGTACGGAGCGCGCTCGCCATCGCCTTTGGGGTGGTCGTCGGCGGTGCGATGTACGGCGTCAACTTCCAGCCCCTTGGCGGCAGCGTGCTCGCCCAGGGACTGGGTGTCGCCGTGATCTTCGTGTACGTCACCGTGTTCAGCTACCAGTCGTACTTCCAGGCGCAGCGCATGGTGAAGGTGGCGAAGCAGATGGAGGCGCAGAGCATCGATCTGCAGCGCAACAGCGTCCTCCTCGAGGAGCGCACCCACCAGCTCGAGCTGGCGCGCGATGCCGCGGAGGCGGCCAACAGCTCGAAGTCGCAGTTCCTCGCGAACATGAGCCACGAGCTGCGCACGCCGCTCAACGCGATCATCGGCTACTCCGATCTCCTGATCGAGGAGGCGGAGGAGCTCGAGGCGCAGGACCTCGTCCCCGATCTCGACAAGATCCGCTCATCCGGCAAGCACCTGCTCGGCCTGATCAACGACGTGCTCGACCTGTCGAAGATCGAGGCGGGCAAGATGGAGATCTCTCTCGAGACGTTCGACGTCGGCGAGGTGCTCGCGGCAGCCGTCGCGATGGTGCGGCCGATGATCGAAAAGAACGGCAACGCGCTGCGGCTCGCGATCGATCCGACGATCGGCACGATGCACGCCGACCTCACACGCGTGCGGCAGATCCTGCTCAACCTCCTGAGCAACGCCAGCAAGTTCACCGAGAAGGGGACGGTCACGCTCGTCGCATCGCGCGAGCTGGACGACGAGCGCCACTGGATCGTGTTCGAGGTCCACGATACGGGCATCGGCATGACGCCCGCGCAGCGCGAGCGGCTCTTCCAGCCCTTCACGCAGGCCGACCCGTCGACGACGCGGAAGTACGGCGGCACCGGGCTGGGGCTCAGCATCACGAAGCGCTTCTGCGAGCTGATGAACGGCACCATCGGCGTGACGAGCAAATCGGGGGAGGGAAGCGTCTTCACCGTGCGGCTTCCCGTCGAGGTGCAGGAGAAGATCCATCGCCAGACGGGGATCTACCGCATCTCGCGGCCGAGCGTGCCGATGATGGCCATCACGACGCGCACGGTACTCCTGATCGATCAGGACGCGGCGACGCGCGAGCTGGTGCAGCGGCTCATCTCGAAGGACGGACTGGAGATGCTCTATGCCGCCACCGGCCAGGAAGGGCTGCGCCTCGCCACCGAGCGGAAGCCGGACATCATCCTGCTCGACGTGATACTTCCCGACCAGGATGGGTGGGCCGTGCTCACCGCGATCACGACGAAGCTCGAGCTGGCGAGCATTCCGGTCGTCATCGTGACGGCGGCAGACGAACGCGGCCTCGCGATGACTGTCGGGGCAACGGCGTATCTCCCGAAGCCGGTCACGCAGGACGAGGTTCGCGCGGCGATCCGCGGCGCGCAGACCTCCGAGATGCGCACGCCCACGACGACGGGCGACTGAGCGACTGGCCGGCTCGACGTACGACGGGGGAGCGTCCGTGGACGCTCCCCCGTCGTATTTCGTCAGACCGAAACGAGGCGCGAACGATCGGTGCAGATCGCTCGACTTCGTTCGGGATGGTCGTTCAGAGCCCGAACGCGTTGGCGACGTTGATCAGCCCACGGCCGTAGAACGGATCCGTGCCCGGCTGTCCGAGATCGATCGCGGACTTGAGGATCGCTGCCTTGATCTGCGACGGACGCCCGTGGCCCTGCTCGGCGACGAGCAGTGCGGCCAGACCGGCAACGTGCGGGCTCGCCTGGCTGGTGCCGATCTCGCCGGCCAGCCGGTTTCCAGCCGCGCACGGCGTGACGGGCGCGCCGCCGCTGATGCCGGAGATGTAGGTCTTGCTGCACAGCGACCAGACCCACGAGGCGATGTCCGGACCCCAGGGCCAGTTGGAGACGGTGAAGTTCTCGAGGTCGGCGTTGCCACCCGGGGCGGCGACGGAGATCGCGGAGCGGCCGAAGTTGCTGTAGGAGGCCGCCATGGTCGGATTGTCAGTCGCGAGCGCGGGTCCGACGGAAGAAACGCACACCACGTGCGTCGCATCGCAGTACGCGTTCTCGACGTTGCCGTTGTGGTCGAGGTCCGCTGCGGCGTTGCCCGCGGCCACCACGATCAGCATCCCCTTCGACGCGGCGTAGTTGAAGACGCGGTTGATGAGCGACACGAAGCGGCCGTTGCCCGCCTTCGCGAAGCTGCTGCCGAGGCTCATGTTCGCAACGTCGGCGCCATGATCGGCCGCCCACAGTACGCCATTCAACACGCCGCTCGTCGATCCGCTGCCGCTGGCGCCGAGCACCTTGACGGCGATGAGTGTGGTCTTGGACGTCACGCCCGCGAATACGACCGCCTTGCTGCTCACCTGCGTTGCGACGTTGGTGCCGTGGCCGTTGAAGTCGGTGACCTTGTTCCGCGACGGGAAGAAGGCCGTCGCGATTGCGTCATCGGAGGGGACGAACGACGTCGAGCGCGAGAGATCGACCAGCCCGTTGAGGTCGAAGGCGTTGTAGTCGATGCCGGTGTCGAGGATCGCCACCGTCACGCCCGCGTCACCGAGCTTGCCGGCGGCCCAGGCGGCGCTGGCATTGATGACCTGCATGTTCCACTGCCAGGGGTACAGGATCGCAGTTGTCGGATTGCCTACGCTGTTGATCGAGACGTCGGCGACGTTCGCGGTGTTCGCGGCGACCGGCGCGTCGAGCGCGACGTCTGCGTCGGCCTGCACGTCGCTCACCTCGGGGAACCCACCGAGCTTCGAGGTGGCTGCGGCGCTCAGGTTGCTCACCACGGCGATACCGGCGCCGGTGTGCAGCTGCTCCACGGTGCCGCCGAGCGCGGCGACGCGTGCGGCGAAGTCGGCCTTGAAGCCGCTGTTCTTCGCGAGGACGAGATAGCGCGCCGGCGCTGCGGCGCTCACCACGTGTGACGGTGAGACGGTGAGCGGACTGACCTGGTCGATGCGATCTGCGTTGCACGCGGCGAGCGCGATCGCGCCGATGAGGGTGATGCTGATGCGGCTACGGGACATGGAGAGTTCCTGTGAATGGACGCGGCGGACGCCCTCGCGAAGAGGTCGCCTGATACGAGGGCAGCGCCAACGTGGATGAGGGCGGGCCGCGATCCGTCGTCGGAGTCGGCCTCGTGCATCACAGCGCATCACGGCGTCTCGGCTGAACCGGACTCGTGTGATGCAGATTACCGATTCTACTTCGTCGGTGGGATGCCGCGATAGTATCCCCCGCCGCGCCTGCTGTCAATTCAAATGTTTGCGCAACCGGCGTGGTGCGCATTGGCGGGGTAGTGGCGCGGGCCGACGTGTCGCACCGCCCCGCGTCCGGACTCATCTTTCCCCGATGAGGAAAGCACACCCCGCCTCCTCGGGAGCCAACACATTGAGAAGGTCGTTCTGAGCGATACCTCCACCGATACCGACTGGCGCGTCCCACTCGCGCGCTGGCTCGCGCCGGCGCTGCTCGGCATCGTCGCCTTCGCCCTGGTCCTCGAGATCACCGATCCGCCGGGCCCCGGCATCGATCCCGACGCGCTGTCCTATGTCGGGAGCGCCGAGTCGTTCGCGCTGCACGGCCAATTCCGCACGCCGACCGCGCACTGGCAGAGCGCGGACAGTACCTCGCCGCTCTCGCACTTCCCGCCCGGCTTCCCGACGGCGATGGCGCTTCCCGTACGATCGGGGATGGGGCCGGTGCAGAGCGCGCGCCTCGTCTCGGCGACCGCTGCCTTCGTGACCGTCGCGACACTCGCTTTCCTGGTTGGCGAGGCGACGACGGCGCTCGCCGGCACCCTGCTCGCCGTCGCGCTGTTCGGGATGTCGGCGATGCACGAGGTGCACCTCTCCATATTGAGCGAGCCGCTCTTCCTCGCGTTCGTCGCGCTCACGCTCGCTGCGATGGTGCGGCGCGATGAGCGGCCCTGGCTCGCGGGCCTCTGGGCCGCGCTCGCCGCGATGACGCGCTATGCCGGGATCTCCGCGATCGGTGCAGTTGGATTGTGGAGCGTTGCGAAAGCAGGAACGCTCCGAGAGCGCCTGCGACGCGGACTGCTGGCGGTACTCCCTGCTGTCGTGCTGGAAGGGGTATGGTTCGCGCGCATGAAGCTGGTCGCCACAGCGGAACCGGTCCGCGAGCTCGCGCTGTATGGCAACCTTGGCCCCACCATCAAGCAGGGCGCGACGACGTTGGCGTCGTGGATCGTTCCTGATACCGATGGTGCCCTCGATCCCTCCGATGCGATGCCGCACCGCGGCGCGATCGCGACCGCGGCCGGTGTGCTGCTCGTCATCGTCGTGCTCACCGGAACGCTACGCACCATCAGGCAGCGCCGCGCCGCGCGCGCCGGCACGGGCGCCGCGGCGGACGCCGCGGACCCGTCTGCCGCGCTGCGTCTCCTCGCGGCGAGCGCGCTCCTCATCGCCTGCTACCTGGCGCTGTTGATCGTGTCGCGCCTCATCGCCGATCCAGGCATCCCGTTCGACGAGCGGATCCTCGCCCCGGTGATCGTCCTCGGCACGACGATCGCCGCAACCGGCATCGCACTCTGGTGGCGGAGCACGCCTGCCGAGCTGCCGAAGATCGCGCTGACTGGTGCGCTGCTCGGCTGGTGGTTCGCCGCGGCGTCGTTCATGTGGGTCGACGCGAGCTACGTGATGGCGTGGGGCTCCGACTTCGCCGGCGACCAGTGGCACCGCAGCGAGCTGCTCGAATGGGGACGTGCTCACGGGCGCGGGCACGCGCTGTACACGAACTGGCCCGTCGTGCCGTACTTCTATCTGGGCCGGCCGGCGCGCGACGTGCCTCGTCTCGACGAGGCCGGGCTGCTCGGTGACTTCGCCGATTCCGTGCGCGCGCACGACGGCCTCGTGCTCGCCTTCGACGTACCGGGAGTCGAGTACGTGACGAGAGATTCACTCGCGAAGGTACCCGGCCTGCGCATGATCGCCCGGCTGCACGATGGCGCCGTGTTCGGGCCGGCGCCGTTGGTCGCTACACCAGCACTCCCGCCGACAGCCGCTCCTCCATCTCCTCCGCGGTGAGCGCTCCGCCGAACAGGTAACCCTGCACGAGGTCGCACTCCACGCCCTGCAGCACGGCCAGTTGCGCGTGCGTCTCGACGCCCTCGGCGATGACTTCCATGCCGAGGTTGTTGGCCAGCGCGACGATGGTGCGGACGATCTCCGAGCGCTCCCCGTTCGCGCCGATGTTGCTGACGAACGAGCGATCGATCTTGAGCCCGTCGAGATCGAAGCGGTGCAAATAGCCGAGCGAGGAGTATCCGGTCCCGAAGTCGTCGAGGTCGAGGCGGATGCCGAGCGCGTGGAGGCGCGCGAAGGTCTGGATGACCGGCTCCTCCCGCTCGATGAGCACACTCTCGGTGAACTCGAGGCGGAGGCAGCGGGGCGGGAGACCGCTCTCGTGTAGTGCGTCGGTGACGCGCTCCACCAGATCGGGATGGGCGAACTGCCGCGCCGACATGTTGACGCTGATCGTGACGTCGTTGGTGCC
>JAEKKK010000235.1 GCA_019510405.1 Gemmatimonadota bacterium
TGCTCTGCTCCACCTTGAGCGCATCGGTGATCGCGGGCACCGCGCTCGCGTCGCCGATCTGGCCGAGCGCCCACGCCGCCGTGCGACGCGTGTCCTCGCTGTCGTCCTTCAACAGCCTCACGAGGCCGGCCGATGCGCGACCGCCGTTGTCGTCTTCGCGCAACTGCCCGATCGCCCACGCCGCCGTGCCGCGCACCCGGCTGCTCTTGTCGTTCAGCGCCGCGGCGTCGAGCGTTGTGACGGCCGCACGGTCTTCGATCTGCGCGAGCGCCCATGCCGACGTCTCGCGCACCGCATCGTCGCTGTCCTGACGGAGCGCACGCTGCAACGCGGCCGATCCCTCCTTCTGCTCGACGGCGCCGAGCGCCCACGCCGTCATCTCGCGCACGCGCGGATCGGCGTCGCGGCCGAGCACGGACGCGAGCGCCTGTGCCGCCTCGCGCGACTCGAGATGTCCGAGCGCCCACGCGGCCACGCGCCGCACCGACGCGGCGTCATCCTGCTGGAGCACACGCAGCAGCGAGGCCACCGCACTCGTCGACTCGAGCCGCCCGACTGCGCCGACGGCGGCTTCACGCACGAGTGGCGACTGGTCCTGGAACAGTCCCTCGAGCGGGCGCAGCGCACGCCCATTCTCGATCCGTCCGAGCGCCCACGCCGAGTTGGCGCGCACGTCGACCGTCGCGTCGCGCAGTGCGCTCACCAGCGGATCGACGGCCTGCGACGGCTCGGCGAGTCCGAGCCCGATCGCCGCGACGGCGCGCAGCGACGCATTGCTCGCCGACAGCTTCGCGATGAGCGGAGCCGCGACGCGCTTGTCGTCCTGATGGCCGACGATGCGCACGCCCACCTCGCGCACGCACGCATCGTCCGACGACAGCGCGTCCAGCGCGCGCGTGACGTCCGCATCCGACAGATCCTCCATGCGGCGACGGTCGCCGCTCTCCTGGCGCGCCGTCGCGCCGAGCGGCGGCGCCGGAATGTCCGATCCCCAACCCCAGTTGCCGTTGCCGATCGACTGCGCGGCGAGGCCACAGATGAGGGGCGGCGCGCCGTGCGCCGCGGTGAGCAGCGCGGCCACGTCGATCTGCGCCGCGGCGGCCTTCGTCGTCGGCGCATCGTCCGGCACGCCGATCACCGCCGACGCGGTGCGCGCGCCGTGCGAGCTCGCAAACAGCGCCACCGTCGACAGCACTCCGAGAACTCGTAGCATGATCACTCCAGTGTTCGCGCCCATGGGACTTCGGTCGGGCTCAGGGTGAAAAATCAGCACTTCGGTCGCTGATCACGGGCGCGCATGGACGTCATGCGCGCCTCGGGTGGTCAGCGATCAGGGATAGGGACGGGGCTGCGGCCAGGGGTGCGGCCACGGGCCGGTGGCGTGACCGCCGGCGAGGGCGTGCACCGCCATCTCTCGCACCCGCTGGTCGGACGACTCGAGCAGGGGACGGATCGCGTCCACCGACGACTCGCCCATCGTCGCGAGCGCGCGGATGTACTTCAACTGCATCTCCTGGTTCTTCTCGGCCGTGAGCGCGGCCTGCAGCGCGGGCGCCGTCGTGGGATCCTCGATCTCGTAGAGCGCCCACGCGGTCAGCTCGCGCACGTGCTCGTCCTTGTCCGAGAGCATCGCGACGAGCTGCTTCGGCGCCTGCTTCGGCCCGACCTCGCCGAGAGCCCACACGGCGCGCGCACGCACATCGGCGTCCGCGTCCGCGAGCGCGCCGACGAGCGCATCCACGCTGCCCTTCTCGCCCATCTGGCCGAGCGACCACGCGGCGGTGCGGCGCACCTTCACGTTTGCATCCTTCAGCGCCGCGGACAGCGCCTCGACGACGCCGGTGTTGCGCGAGCCCTCGCCGAGCGACCAGGCGGCCATCTCGCGCACGTTCTCGCTCGCGTCGCGGCGCAGGGCGGCGACGAGCGCATCGGAGGCCACCGTCTGGTCGGCGTACTCCGCCAGCCCCCAGGCGGCCACGCGCCGCAGCGCGGCGCTCGAGTCGCTGCGCAGCACCTTGGCGAGCAGCACGGGGCGATCGTCGGCCGCCTTGCTCCCCTTCGGCGCGCTCTTCATCAGATCCTGCGCGGTGACGTGCAGCGCACGCGCGCCCGCATCGAGGCCGGCGGACACCGCGCCGGGCACCACCGCTTCGACGACCGTGGACACGAGGCCGCCGAGAGCCTTGCTCGCCCGCGCGGCCGACGCGTCGACCGCGCTGGACGTCGCCGAGGACACCACGGTCGACAGCTCGGTGGTCGTGTGCTGCTCGACGCGCTCGTGCGTGCGCTGCTGCATGTGCACGTGGCGCGGTGCGTCGTTGGCGACGTCGAGGCTGGCGTGCACGCTGTCGCTCACGGCGGGCGACGTGATGACGATCGCCGCGGATGCCGTGTCGGGAGCCGCGTGCTGCTGCGTCGCGGTCTGCCGCGCGCTCGCCGGCGCGGGCGTCGCGGCACCGACGACGACGGAGATCAGGGCGAGCGCGGCGATGAGCGCGGCGCTCTGCCGGCGGCTCGGCGTCGAATGCCGGAGCTCCGGATCGAGAATGGCCAGCATGCGTCCCTCGAATTCCTTGCGGCGCGCCATCGCCAGGGCGACCATCGGGGTCGTCTCGCGGCGCACCGACGTCACGATGTCGAGCAGGTGCTCGGCGTAGTCCGTGGCGCGCGTGCCGCACGACAACGCGAGGTCGTCGCACGCGCGCTCGCTCTCGTCGCGCAGCTTGCGCGCGGCCGTCCAGACGAGCGGATGGAACCAGTACACGGCGCACACCAGCCGGCCCAGCGTGTGTCCCGCGAGGTCGCGGCGCCGCACGTGCGCCAGCTCGTGCAACAGCACGGCGAGCCGGCGCTCCTGGCTCCAGCTCTCGCACTCCGAGGGGAGCACGATCGTCGGCGTCGTGAGACCGCAGGCGAAGGGCATCTTCGCGTCGTGGCTGAGCAGCAGCCGCGGCGGCTCCTGCAGCCCCATGCGGTCCGACACCTCCCACAACGGCGTCATCCACGACTGGTCGTCGAGCGGATGGCTACGACGGACGAGACGCCGCACGACGAGCGACGACCAGGTGAGCGAGAGGAGGATGGCGGCGGCGATGATCGCCCACGCGCCGAGCGCGATCGTCCAGATGCTCGCACTGCGCAGCTTCGCGATCACGCCAGACGACGCGGCTGACGATGCGGCCGAAGACGTAGCTGACGACGCGGCGACGGCCGGAGCGGGCGCGCTGGTCGGTGGGGGCAACACGATGCGCGCTTCCGAGCCCTCGCTCGATGGTGCCTCGAAGACGAGCGGAGCGGCGGCGATCGGCGCCGCGGCGGCGGCGGGCAGGATCTCGAGACGGAGCGGCGCCCACGCGGTGAGCGCGGGCATCATCACGAGCGCGACGAGGGTGACCAGCCAGACGAGATGCCGCGCGCCGGCCGACGCGCGCTGCATGGCGAGCGTGATCCCGAGCGCGGCGACGAGGATCAGCGTGGCCTTGATGAGGAGCAGGACGAGGGGAGCGTTCCAGCTCTGGGCAGCCCCGAGATCGAAAAGGGAGGCGAGGGTCATCGGTCTATCTCCCGTTCTGGCGCGCCTGTCGGATCGCGCTGCGCAGCCGCTCGATCTCGTTGTCGTTGACGTCGACGTCGGACATGCGGAGGAGGGCCGTGACCGCCTGCTCGGGCGATCCGGCGAAGTAGGTCTGCACGACGTGGGCGAGCACGTCCTCGCGCGCCGTCTCGGTCGACGTGGCCGGATAGTAGACGTAGCGCGGTCCGTCTTCCTTGAAGTGGATCATCCCTTTCTCGCCGAGGATCCGCAGCACGGAGCGGACGGCGGAGTAGGTCGGCGGATCGGGGAGGTCGCCCATGATCTCGGAGACCGTGGCCTCGCCGCGCCGGTGGAGGATGTCCATGACCTGCCGCTCGCGGCGCGACAGGGGATCCAGGTCAGGCTGCTTCTTCATGACGGAAGACGTCGAAGTGTGGTGTGCTGAAAAATCACCTGTGCTGATATTTCAACTGCGGCGGCGGATTGTCAAGGGGCAACTTGGTGCACGGTTCACGGTGATCGGTTCATGGCCTGCCCCGGGTGCGCCCGGGCGGCCTGGGGTCGGCCGTAAACCGTTCACCGATAACCGTTAACAGCGTCCATCGAGCAAGCAGCGGCTAGATTCAACCCATGCCTCCCTCCCGCCCGTCCGCCGCCAAATCGATCCTCCGCGCGTTGCTGCGCCGGTGCCCGAACTGCGGGTCGCCGGGGATCTTCGCGGGCTACACGACGCTGAAGGAGCGGTGCCCGCAGTGCGGGCTGCGGCTGCACCGGGGAGAGAGCGACTACTTCATCGGTGCGTACCTGCTCAACCTCGTCGCCGTCGAGCTGCTGTTCGCGCTGGTGCTGGCGGTGGTGTTCATCGCGACGTACCCGAACACGCCGTGGGCGCTGCTGCAGTGGGGCGGGTTGGTGCTGATGATCGCCGGTGCGGTGCTGTGCTACCCGTTCTCGAAGGCGCTCTGGCTGGCGGCGGACATCATCTTCCGCCCCGTCTCGGAGGAGGAGCTGGCCTGGCACCGGCGGGACGGCACGCTCGACGAGCGGGAGGAGCTGCCGCATCTGTGAGGCGCGGCGCCTGCGGCGCGCGCCGTGAGTGTGTGAGTTAGTGAGTTGGTGAGTTGGAAACGGCCTCGGGAAGCTTCTGCCTCCCGAGGCCGTGTCGTCACTCACTCACCCACTCACCCACTCACCGTTTCACCTCCCCAGCCAGTACGCCGCCTTGATCAGGAAGACGTTGTCCGGTCGCGCGGCGAAGAGGTTCCGGTAGTCGCGGGTGGCGGCGAAGGTGCCGACGTCGCGGTCGAACTGATCGCGGCCCTGGGTCCAGACGACGAACAATGTCGATCCGGGGCGATACTCCCAGCGCGCGACGACGCTGGAGTGGAAGCTCTTCTCATTGAAGTCGGCGTCGGGCGTGGGGCCGGCGTAGGCGCGGAAGCGCGCGTCGTAGGCGCGCGCGCGCGGCGCGGCGAGCTCGCGGACGTTGGTGAAATGGCCGGCGGTGACGAACGGCTCCGCGTAGAGCTGCAGCGACAGGGTCGGACGGATGGTGAGATCCATGCGGCCGGTGAAGCTGAGCAGGTCCTGGTGCAGACGGCCGAAGAGATAGTGCGTCGTATCCGCGCCGATCTCGCCGACGTTGGCGACCCACTGGGTGTTGTCGCGGTTGTACTGGTAGCGCGTGCCCAGCTCGACGCCGAGCCGCGACGAGGGGTGGATCACCACATACGGACGCACGCGCCAGAGCATCGAGCGTCCGCCGTCGCCGAGCGTGTAGATCGCCGCGAACTGCGGAGACACGGTGCGCTTCGGATCGGCGACGTAGTTCACCAGCGTGTTGTAGTTCGGCGAGAGCCGGAGCGCGGGACCGCCGCGCGCACAGCGGTCGCAGTACACCGTGCCCGCGTTGTCCACCCACGAGTCCACGCTGAAGTACGCGCCGCTCTTCAGGCTGCCGCTCGCGTACGCCTCGTACAGCGCGCCGGTGGGCAGTCCGTCGGTCGTGAAGTGGTGCTGCTCGTAGAACTCGAGCGACGCGTTGCGCCACGGCCCCACCGTCTTCGACGGGATGAACCGCACGTTCGTGTTGACGATCTGCTCGTCGGCACGCGCGAGGAAGCCGAAGTCGTTGGTCTCGTAGCCCGGCGTGACCCGCTGGTAGGACGCCGTCGCCCTGACCAGTCCTGCTACCTTCTTCGCGATGACTCGCAACGACGTCCCCTCGAGCGACGTGAGCGTCGTGTCGACGGCGAGCGCGTCGTCGGGGCGCTGGTATTCGTGCACCGACGAGCGCTGCGTGCGCGTGATGGCCGCCGCCGAACCGCGCACGTCGCTCAGGGCGACGGAGCCACTGAGCTCGTAGCGTCCCTCGGCCCAGCGGTGCCGGCCGTCGATGCCGGCGGCGTAGGCACCGCGTCGCAGATACGGCGACTCGCCGACGCCGAGCGCGCGGTCCACCGCGGTGACCATGAGGCCGATCGTGCTCTCGCCGCCGCGCAGGTCGCGCGTGGCGCGCGCGAGCCCGTACGTCGTGCGCGGCTCGATCGTCGTGCCGCCCGCCGTCACCTGATCGGTCACTGCGCCGAGCACGCCGAGCGAGGTGCCGCCCGCCACGCGGCCGGTGAGCTTTCCGGCGCCGAGGACGCGCGAGGCGCCGGGAATGTCCACGCCGTCGGGGGCGAGACCGGTGAGCTGCGGGTCGCGTCCGATGCGGCGCGAGTAGAAGAGCTGCTCCGGGTCCGCACCGAACTGGAAGATCGACATCCCCTCGAGGAAGAAGGGACGCCGCTCCTCGAAGAACGTCTCGAACGCGGTGAGGTTGAGCTGCGCCGGATCCGCTTCGACCTGGCCGAAGTCGGGATTGATCGTGCCGTCGAGGGTGAGGTTGGAGGTGAGCCCGTACTTGAGGTCCGCGCCCATCGTGCCCTGCTGTGAACGGCGGATGTCGCCGCCGCGCACCGCGCCGGTGTTGCGCACGAGCATGTACGGCGCGATCTCGAGCCGCCTCGGCGAGCCGAGTCCATCGAGGCCGCTGACCTCGCCGAACTGGGAGACGAGCGCGTTGCGCGAGCGGCGCAGCAGCGGCCAGCTCACACGCTCGTTCCGGCGCGTCAGCTCGCGGATGATCATCACGCCGAAGGTGTGCGACGCGGCCGGCGGATAGCGGAGCTGGCTGAGCGGGATGCGGAACTCCGCCGTCCAGCCGAGCGAGTCGATGCGTGTGGCGACATCCCACACGGCATCCCAGGAGACATCTTCCTGCCCGTCGTCGTACGCGTAGTAGTCGCGCTTCACGCCGGCGGGATTCACGGCGAACTCGTAGCCCGTGCGCCGATCGTGATAGGAGTCGATCATCACCTTGATCTGATCCGACGCCGTGCGCACGTCGCGCCGGCTGAGGAGCGAGCGGATGCTGTCCGGGTGCGGGTCGTACGCACGCACGAAGACGTAGAGATTCGCCGCGTCGTAGGCGATGCGCGCTTCGGTGCGCATCGAGGCCTCCGCTCCCTCGACGGGATCGAACTGCTGGAAGCCGTCGATCGGCGTGCCGGCGCTCCACGCGGCGTCGTCATCGCGCCCATCGATCACGGGCGCGCGCTCGGCGCGCGTCGCCATCGCCAGGGTTCGTGCCGGTGCGGCGGCCGGCGCCACCGCGCCTGACTCCGTTCCGGCCGCCGCCTGCGCGGCGAGCGGCGTGTGCGGCACGAGCGCGGCGCACGAGCCTGGGCCGACGACGAGAAGACACTTCCACGCGAACGCGCGTGCTAAATTTTTAGCACTCACAAGTACAGGACGCGGGTGGGAGGAACGCATGACGACCACTCGTGATGAAGGGTTGGAGGTGCCGGCGGCGCGCTCGCCGCTGGAAGACGGCGAGCGCTTCGGCTGTCGGCTAGTGCCTGGTGAGC
>JAEKKK010000236.1 GCA_019510405.1 Gemmatimonadota bacterium
CGAGAGCTTCCACTCGAGGATGCCCGTCTCGGGAAGGGTGCGCTCGGCGACGACCTTGCCCGGCGTAGGCTGGGTGGCGACGAGCGGCGCATCCGAGGTGGAATCGACGTACGCCCGGATCGTCGAATCGGTGGTGGCACGATCGAAGACGGCGAGCATCGCCGACTTCTCGGGGAGCTTGAACTCCGGCCGGTCCGGCGCGGCGACGATGACGACGCGGTTGGTCTTGGGGAAGGAGGCGTGCGCGAGGGCGTTCATCTCCTCGAGCGTGACGGTCGGCGCGAAGCGCTGCGCGAGGGCCTGCTCGTCGGCGATGCCGAGGATGGGCGTTCCGTTCAGCGCGCTCGACACGTACTGCGAGGCGAAGACGTTGGAGTTGGTCTTGTCGCGCTCGGCGAACCGCTGCTCCAGGGAGCGGAGATACTCCGTGCGCGCGCGATCGAGCTCGGTGCGCGTGAAGCCGAAGCGCCGGACGCGCTCCGCTTCGGCGAGCAGGGCGGCCGCCGCCCGCTCGAACTCGCTCCCCTTGATGGCGGCGAAGAAGGTGTGCGCGTCCTTGGTGCGGGTGAAGGCACCGCGGTTCGTACTGGCGAAGGCGAAGGGCGCATCGGCGCGCTGGGTGATCTCGCCGAGGCGCGCGTTCACCATCCGGTCGTAGAGCCCATTCACGATGGCGCGGCGGAACTGTGCAGTGGTTCGCACGCGCCGGGTCGAGTCGAGCCAGAGGAGCTGCACGGTCGCGTTCGGGTACTCCTTGTCCGACTCGATCGAGACGAGCGTCTCGGGATGGTCGGGGACCGCGGCGTACTCGCGCGCGCGCGGATTCTTCGCCGGGGGAACGCGCGAGAAGCGCTGGCGGATCGACGCTTCCATCGCCCCGGGATCGAAGTCACCGACGGCGACGACGGTCATGAGGTCCGGGCGGTACCAGTCGCGATAGAAGGCGTGCGCCAGCGTGTCGGGAAAGCTCTCGAGGTTCTCGCGTGTGCCGATCGGGAGGCGCGTGGCGTATTTCGAGCCGCGAAGGAGGACGGGGAACTGCTTGTAGAGGAGGCGCATCTGCGCGCCGCGCCCGGTACGCCATTCCTCGATCACGACGCCGCGCTCCTTGCGGATCTCGGTGGTGTCGAACGCCAGTCCGGTGGCCCAGTCCTCGAGGATGTCGAGCGCGGTGTTGACGATGGCGGCGGTGTCGGTGGGGATGCGCAGCATGTACACCGTCTCGTCGAACGAGGTGTACGCGTTGAGGTCGGGGCCGAACTTCACGCCGACGCGCTCGAGGAAGTTGACGAGGCTCGCCTTGGGGAAGCGGCGGGTCCCGTTGAAGGCCATATGCTCGACGAAGTGCGCCACGCCGAGCTGGCGGTCGCTCTCGAGGATCGAGCCCGCGTTGACGACGAGGCGGAGCTCGGCGCGGTTCTCCGGCTTCGTGTTGCGGCGCACGAGAAAGTGGATCCCGTTCGGCAGCACGCCGCGGCGCACGGCGGAGTCGAACGGGAGGGGCGCGTCGGGGACCGCTGATCGCGCGGCGATCGGCGATGTCGTAGCACGCGGTGCCTGGGCCTGGGCGAGCAGCGGCAGGGCGACGAGCGCGATGGCGGCGAGCGATGGAGTGCGCGGCGTGAGCGACACGGGACGGGTGGGCAACGGGAGAAGGCGTGCAACAGTCTCCACACAACTCAGCATCGCGCGACGGCGCGCGCAAGGGCCGATGCCGTGCCTCGGCGGCACGACACTGGCGACGGACGTCGCACATGCGCAGGATCGTTCAAGGGGGGGAATGGGGGGATGCGGGGATGCGGGGATGCGAGTATGGCTGACCCCTCCCTCTCGCACGACGAGTTCGCGCGCGTGGGCACCGCTGGGTGGGGATTGCCGCGGCAGTGGCGGGATCGGTTCCCGAGCGAGGGGAGCTATCTCGAGCGGTACGCCACGCGATTCAGCACGGTGGAGATCAACTCGTCGTTCTACCGGCCGCACCGGCGCGTCGTGTACGAGCGTTGGGCGGCGAGCGTGCCGGACGACTTCCGGTTCGCCGTCAAGCTGCCGCAGGCGATCACGCACGATCAGCGACTCGTCGCGAGCGACGTCCTGCTCGACACGAGAGCTGGTTCACGCCGGCGGCGGAGTCGCTGCTGCGCGTCCACGACGTGGCGCGGGTCGCCGCGGATCCGGCGCGCGTTCCGGCGGCGGCCAGCCCCGGGGGCGACGACCGCCTCGTCTACTTCCGGCTGCACGGCTCGCCGAGGATGTACTACTCGGACTACGAACCGGAACGTCTCCTCCCGGTCGCCGCTGCGCTGCGCGACGCCCGGGCGCGCGGCGCGGACGCGTGGTGCATCTTCGACAACACGACGCTCGGCGCCGCGACGGGGAACGCGCTGCTGCTGGCGGAGTTCCTCGCGGGCGCCGCGCGATAACGTCGGCTGGCCGTGCGCGGTCTCTCGTCGCATCGTTGTGGATCGCTCATCCACCCCAGGGAGATTCGACATGCGACACACCGGCATGCTGCTCACCATCTGTGCAGCCCTCGTTGCGACCGGATGCTCCGGCAGCTCCGACCGGAACGAGCAGCGCACGCGGGACGAGGCGCCCGACGGGGGCGTGACGCTCTCGCGGCCCAACACGGCGATCAGGGAAGACACCCTCGCCGCGGGCGACATCCGGATCGTCACGACCAATGGCGGGATCGACCTCGCGCTGATCGGCGACTCGATCAGCAGCGGGCTCTCGCCGGCAGCGCTCCGCAAGGTGAAGGTCGAGACGGACACCATGAAGGTGAATGGCAGCGGATTCGGCTCCCAGATCGAGAAGATGGTGAAGGGCTCGGTGCAGAGCGCCATCGGCACGCGCGTGTCGTTCCCGATCTCGGCCGTGCGCGAGGTGCGCTACGACGGTGAGAAGATCGTGTTCGACTGGAACGGCAAGCCGCGGAAGGTCTTCGAGCAGACGACGATCGATCACAAGCCGCTGCTCGCGTCATTCTCCCCCGACGACGCGAAGCGCTTCGCCGACGCGGTCAACGCGCGGAATGGGAAGGTGAAGAACAAGTAACGCGGGCGCGCGCTCCTGCTACTCCTCGGCGCGGCGCGTCGTCGCGCGCTGCTGCTCGCGCTCGAGGGCGCGACGGCTGGTCTCCGCTCCCTGCTCGAGATAGCGGTCCACGACGCGGACGGCTTCGTCGACCTGAGCCGAGAAGGCAGCGTCCGTGAAGCGCCGGCGAATGGCGCGCTCCGTCTCCTCCTTCAGGACGACGTGCTGGCGCGCCAGCGCTTCCGGCGTCCAGCCGAGCCGGGCGCGCTGCACGCCGTGCCGGTCGGCGATGAAGCGCTGGAGATCGGCGGCGTCGGAGAGAAGCATCGTCGGCGCGCCGTCGGAGTCCTCCAGCGTCACGAGGGCGGAGGCGATGTCGGCCAGCATGGCGCCGACATGGTCGGCGAGCTGAGAGTACTTGAGCTTCGATGCGGCAGGCATGGAGGGCTCTCGTCGCACGCGCGCGACGAATGCGTCGATGATATGCTCGATCTCGTGCATGAGCGCGTCGCCGACGGCGCGCAGCCCGTGGGTCCGCGCGGAGAGCGCGCTGGTCGGCTCGGCGTCCGCCTGCGCGCCTTCGACCCTCTGCTCGTCGGCGGCGGGGAGCCAGAGGGTGAACGTCGAGCCGTTGCCGAGGACGCTCTCCACGACGACGTCGCCGTGCATGAGGCGCGCGAGGCGGCGGCTGATCGTCAGCCCGAGGCCGGTGCCGTCGGTGCGGCGGGTGTGTCCGCGGTCGCCCTGCACGAAGGGGGAGAAGATCCGCTCGATGTTGTCCGGATGGATGCCGATCCCGGTGTCGGTCACGCGCAACGCCATCCAGTGAGGAGCCGCGATGAGGTGCTTCGAGTCGGGAGGCTGCTCGCCCTGCACGACGTCGAGCCGGACCGTACCACCCGGCTCGGTGAACTTGACGGCGTTCGAGAGCAGGTTGACGAGAATCTGCAGCGTACGCTCGCGATCGCCGGTGAACTGCACGTCGCGCGGAAGGTGCGATGGCACGACGAGCGTCAGCCCACGCGCCTCCGCCTGCGGCTGTGCGAGTACGATGGCGGCGTCGACGATCTCCGCCACGCTCGTCGGGACCCGCTCCACCGACAACCGGCCGGCGTCGACCTTGGCGAGATCGAGGATCTCGCTCACGAGACCGAGCAGGTGCCGACTGCTCGCGACGATGCGTCCGACCTGCTGGCGCTGCTCGGGTGAAAGGGTGCCGGCGACGCCGAGGTCGAGCAGCTCGGCGTAGCCGATGACGGCGTTGAGCGGCGTGCGCAGCTCGTGGCTCATCACGGCCAGGAAGTCGGATTTCGCCGTATTCGCCTCTTCGGCGTGCAGGCGCGCGGCCTTCTCGTGCTCGAGCTGGCGGGACTTCCGCTCCGACTCCTTGCGATCGGTGATGTCGCGCAGGCTGACGAGCCTCGCCGGCGTCTCCTCCCAGGTCGTCGCGACGCTGCGCAGCTCGCAGACGACGGGACCATCGCCGCGTCGCACGATCTCGATCTCGGCCGGGTCATCGGACGTGAGGGGGAAGCCGAACGCCTCGCCGATCAACTCCGTCGTGGTGCGCCCGAAGAGTTGCTCCGCGGCGGGATTGGCGAAGCGGATCTCGCCCTCCTCGCTCACGATGACGACGCCATCGGCGAGGCACTCGACGATCTGGCGCACGGTGTCCTCCGGCGAGCGGCGTGGCGCGCGACGTTCCACGGGGCCGCGGGCGGTGAGATCGGCCGACACCGCGCGCCCGACGGGCACGTCGCTATTCCGTGGCTCCATGGGTCGCCCGGGCAGAGGGGGGTGTTCGGGGCGCGTGCGAGACTGCTCGCCGCCGCGGAGGCGCGGGGCGAGTCGCGTGACTGTCTTCAGCAAACACGAGGCCGAATCTTGGCGGCACCAGACGGCCTCGGCAGCGGTTGCGCGGGATGAGTGTCGCGCCTGCTCTCGGCGTGCGTCTTGCGCTCGCATGCGCAGCGTCGCCCCTCAATTCTTCCCGACGATGTCGACCACTCTGTCCGCACCGCCCGCATCCCGTGTGGATGCCAACGAGCTACGCGTTGCGCGCGTGCGTCCGCTGCGCGGACCGAACTATTGGCGCCTCGCGCCGGTGATCGCCTGCGACGTACGGCTCGGCGCGCTCGAGCAGCTGTCGACGATCGAGCTGCCCGGATTCACCGAGCGGCTCCTCGATGCGCTCCCCACGTTGCGCGAGCATCCCTGCAGCCGGGGCAGCGCGGGTGGATTCGTCGAGCGCCTCGAGGAAGGCACGCGGCTCCCGCACGTGCTCGAGCACGTCTCGCTCGAGCTCCAGACACTGGCGGGGAGCGACGTGAGCTTCGGCCGCGTCGTGCCGTCGGGCGACGAAGGCGTCTGGTGGGTGATCGTCGCGTACGAGGAAGAGGCTGTCGGCGTGGAGAGCATGCACGAGGCGGCGCGGCTCGTCCGCGCATCCATCGCGGGAGAGGAGATCGATGCCCCGCAGCTCGTGCACGATCTCCAGCGATTGTACGAGACCGTGCGCCTCGGTCCTTCCACCTCGGCCATCGTCGAGGAGGCGCGGCGCCGCGGGATCCCGGTGCGGCGGCTCAACAACCGCTCGCTCGTGCAACTCGGCCTCGGCCGCAACCTGCGCCGCATCCAGGCGACCGTCACCGACCGCACCAGCTCGATCGCCGTGGAAGTGGCACAGGACAAGGACGAGACCAAGCGCGTGATCGGCAACATCGGCCTGCCCGTGCCGAAGGGTGACGTCGTGCGTACGGTGGAAGACGCGATCGACGTGGCGCAGGAGATCGGCTTCCCGGTGATCGTCAAGCCGCTGGACGCGAGCCATGGCCGCGGGATCTCGCGGCGGCTGGACGACGTCGAGTCGCTCCAGCGCGCGTTCGAGGTCGCGCAGACGATCAGCAAGCGGGTCGTCGTCGAGCAGTTCGCGCTCGGCAACGATCATCGCGTGCTCGTCGTGAACGGTAAGGTCGTGGCGTGCGCCGAGCGGGTGCCGGCGCGCGTGTTCGGCGATGGAGGGAAGTCCGTGCGCGCCCTGATCGAGCAGGAGAATCGCGATCCGCGCCGCGGGATCGGGCACACGAAGATCCTGACGCACCTGCCGACGGACGACGAGACGGTCCGCTATCTCGAAGCGCAGGGGCTGTCGATGGACAGCGTACCCGAGGAAGGGCAGCAGGTGTTCCTGCGTCAGACGGCGAACCTCTCGACCGGGGGCACGTCGATCGATCGCACGGAGGAGATGCACCCCGACAACGTCACCGCG
Organism: Gemmatimonadota bacterium; assembly: GCA_019510405.1. Lineage (GTDB taxonomy): Bacteria > Gemmatimonadota > Gemmatimonadetes > Gemmatimonadales > Gemmatimonadaceae > AG11. The sequence goes on from JAEKKK010000236.1 coordinate 6,302, forward strand.
TGCGAGATGGCCGCGGCGGCGATCGGGCTCGACGTCGCCGGCGTCGACGTGATCACGGACAACATCTCGGTGCCGTTCCGCGAGAATGGCGCGGTGATCATCGAAGTGAACGCGGGGCCGGGGATCCGGATGCACACGCATCCGACGGAGGGGATGCCGCGCAGCGTCGGTGCCCCGATCGTGGACATGCTCTATCCGCCGGGTGTCGAGTCGACGATCCCGGTCATCGCCGTGACGGGGACGAACGGCAAGACGACGACGACGCGACTCATCGCGCACCTGTTCCGGAACACCGGGCGCACCGTGGGCTTCACGACGACGGACGGCGTCTACCTCCAGAACCGGCTCGTGATGGAAGGGGACATGACCGGCCCCTTCGCGGCGAACATCATCCTCACCAACCCCACGGTGGACGTCGCGGTGCTGGAGACGGCGCGCGGAGGAATCCTCCGCGCCGGCCTGGGCTTCGACGAGGCAGACGTCGGCGTCGTGCTGAACGTGTCGGCGGACCATCTCGGGCTGCGCGGCATTCACACGATCGAGCAGCTGGCGGACGTGAAGAGCGTGATCCCGGCGGTGACGAAGCGGGAAGGGCACGCCGTGCTCAATGCCGACGATCCGCTCGTCTACGCGATGCGCGAGCGGACGGGGGCGGACATCGTCCTCTTCTCGGCGCGCGAGTTCGGCGAGAACGAGCTGGTGACCGATCACCTCTCGGCTGGCGGGATCGCGGCGGTGGTGGAGCACGGCACCTTCGTCATTCGGCGCGGGCGGCTCCGCATCCCGATCGCGGCGGAGCACGACGTGCCGCTCACGCTCGGCGGCGTGGCGCGGTTCCAGCGGCAGAACGTGCTCGCCTCGGTGGCGTCGGCGTATGTGCAGGGGATGCGCTACGACGACATCCGCGCCGGACTGCTTTCCTTCTTCCCGTCGCCGTCGACGACGCCGGGCCGCATGAACATGATCCGCGTGCGGGGCGGCGGACGCGTGCTGGTGGATTACGCGCACAACGCAGCGGCGATCGAAGGGCTGGTCGATTTCGTCTTTCGGACGCCGGCCGACAAGCGGTTCTGCGTCCTCACGGTTCCGGGCGACCGGCGCGACGACGACATCCGCCTCGCGGGGCGGCTCTGTTCGCGGTTCGATCGCGTGATCATCAAGGAAGACGTCGACCGCCGCGGCCGTGGACGCGGGGAGATCGCCGAGCTGCTCTCCGAGGGGCTCGTCGACGACGGGATGGACCCGGCGCGGATCGAGGTGCTGTACGAGGAAGGTGAGGCGATACGGCGCGGGCTCGACCTGCTCGGGGAGGACGACCTCCTCGTCATCCATGCCGACAAGGTGCCGCAGACGCTGGCGATCGTCCGGGAGCGCTCGGTGCAGGGCTCGTGACCGCCGCGACGACGCCGCTCGCGTCGGCCGAGATCCGGATGACGATGCTGCACGCGACGCGCGGCAAGAACTTCTGGTCGCTGCGCCCCGTGACGCGAATGGACCTCGCCGTCGGTGCCTACGATGATATCTCGTCGGCGGAGGTCCCCGGGTTCACGAAGCGGCTGCTGAACGCGATGCCCGGGCTCGTGGAGCATCGCTGCTCGATCGGTGAGCGCGGGGGCTTCGTGCTGCGACTGCGCCGCGGGACGTACGCGCCGCACATCATCGAGCACGTCGCGCTGGAGCTCCAGACGATGATGGGCCACGACGTCGGCTTCGGAAAGACGCGAGGCGGCGACGTCGATGGCGAGTACACGCTCGTGTTCGAGCACCAGCACGAGCAGGTGGGACTGCGCGCGGCGGCCCTGGCGCTGGAGACGGTGCAGCAGGCATTCGATGGGGTGTTGGAGTCGGTCGATGCCGCCGTGGCCGAGCTCAAGGCGATCGCCGAGACGCCGGACGTGCCGCCGGCGCACGTGCGCGTGCTGTGCGGCGTCACGGGAGGGACGGGGCGCGTCGAGGCGCAGCGGCTGCTGCGCGATCGGCTCGCGGATCCGGAGGCGCTCGTGATCGACGTGTCGCCGAGCTACCTGCTCCAGGCCGGGCTGCCCTATGCGCGGTCGAGCATGGCGATCATCCTCGACGCGACGCTGACCGACGTGCCGCCCCGCTATCAGGAGGAGGAGCGGGCGACGCAGCTCGTGAACGTCCTGTGCGACGCGGTGGAGCGGGACGGCATGGTCGTGTGTCCGGCCAAGGCGTGGGAGATCCAGGACTATGCGCGGGAGTCGGGGTGCCGCATTGCGGTGTTCGCGACCGACGACGACGTGACCGCCCGCGACAGCCGGCGCGCGCGCGCGGTGGGACGCGTCGTGAACGGCCGCATCGTGATCGAGGGCGCATCCGATGACGAGGACGCGGGCCCGCTCGACGAAGCGCTGCCGGCCACGTCGCAGGTGGCGGCCGCTCTCGCGCATGCCGTCCTGCGCGGGGCGGCCGACGCGTGATGCGCGAGCGGAACGGACCGACGCCGCGCGCCGGCGCGCCCAGCCAGCCGCATCAGGATCCCGACGCGCACGGCCCGCTCGTGCTCATCGGCGGCGCGTGCACGCCACAAGGTGAGGCGCTCGGCGCGTTCATCGAGCTGGCGGGTGAGGTGGGTGGACCGATCATCGGCATCACCGAGGCGTCGGAGAATCCGGCGAAGAGCGCGAAGCTCTGGCGCGAGGACTTCCGCGTGGCGGGGGTGCAGAACATCGAGTTCGTGCGCGTGAAGCGCGACAACCCGAAGCTCGACCGCGAGCTGGCGGCGCGGATCGACGACGCGGGGGCGATCTTCCTTGGCGGGGGGAATCAGGTCAAGCTCGTCGCGGAGCTGAGCGGATCGCAGGCGTGCGCGTCGATGAAGGCACTCTCCGCACGTGGAGGCGTGATCTGTGGAACCAGTGCGGGCGCGGCGGCGCTGACGTCGCTGACGATGGCCGGTGGAGAGATCGACGAGGAGGGGAATCTCGTCGAGCAGTATCTCGGCCCCGGCTTCGGGCTGCTGAACTTCGAGACGATCGTCGACACGCACTTCTCCAAGCGGCGCCGCCTGCAGCGGCTGCACTATCACCTCAACCTGCGCGAGCGCGAGCTCGAGGTGCTGGTGCGGGGCGAGGAGAGCCCGCACCGGCGCACACCGCCGTTCACCGCCGCCGTGTCGGAGTGAGCGCGCGGCGCTAGTCGCCGGCGGCGTCCCGCCGCTCTTCCTCTCCGTCGTCCATGGACTCCGCCGGGAGCGGGGTGGGCGTCCGGGTCGTGAGATCGTATCGGTCGCCCTGGCTGAGCATGTGGACGATGAGCCCGAACGCCGACAGCGTCCGGTCGGCGTCTTCCTCGCCGATGTTCGAGTACGTCGTCTTCGAGGCGTCCACCACGTAGACCGCGCCCTCGCCGAGCACGCGGAAGCGCCGGTTGTGCTCGACGATGAGCGCCGTGTCCTCGTCGATGCCGATGCCCAGCACGCGCGGGTTCTGGCTCACCGCGCCGATCAGGCGCGCCATCCGTCCTCGCTCGGAGAAGTGCTGGTCGATGACCATGTCGTTGGCGAAGCCGAGGCCCGGCGCCATCAGCAGGGCGGACTTGATGCGGTATGACGCCTCGCCGCTGTTCGTCACGAGCATCGTCTCGCTCATCGCCGACGCGCCGGCCGAGCTCCCGGCGATCACGCCGCCCTGCTCGAAGATCTCCTGCATCCGCGAGAAGGCGGGGGTGTCGCCGATCTGGCTCGTGATCTTGAGCTGATCGCCGCCGGTGAAGAAGACGCC
>JAEKKK010000237.1 GCA_019510405.1 Gemmatimonadota bacterium
ACCTCGGCCTCGAGACGCTGGCCGAGGTGCTGCGCGGCAACATCCTCGTCCACAACCACTGCTACCGCGCCGACGAGATGGCGCAGATGATCGACATCGCCCGCGAGTTCGGCTACCGGATCCGCGCCTTCCATCACGCGGTCGAGGGCTACAAGATCGCCGACCTGCTCGCGCGCGATTCCATCGGAGCGTCGGTGTGGGCGGATTGGGGCGCGTTCAAGCTCGAGGCGGCGGACGCCGTGCGCGGCAACATGGCGCTGCTCACCCGCGCCGGCGTGCGCACCATCATGCACTCCGACGATCCCGACGGTGAGCAGCGACTCAACCAGGAAGCCGCCAAGGCGATGGCCGAGGGAAACCGGATCGGCGTCCCCATCTCCGAGGACGACGCCGTGAAGTGGATGACGATCAACCCGGCCTGGTCGCTCGGCATCGACGGCGTGACGGGCTCGATCGAGCGCGGCAAGAACGCGGACGTCGTGCTCTGGAGCGGCGATCCGTTCAGCGTGTACTCCCGTGCCGAGAAGGTCTGGATCGACGGCGCGATGTTGTTCGACCGGCTCGATCCCGCACAGCGGTGGCGCACCGACTTCGAGCTGGGCTTCGTCCCCGAGAATCGCGGAGGGGCCCGATGATGCGCACCCGACTTTCCATGACGCTGGCGCTCGGCGCGTCGCTCGTCGCACCGAGCGTCGTTGCGGCGCAGACGATCGCGATCGTCGGCGGCAAGGTGTATCCGGTCAGCGCGCCGCCGATCGAGAACGGCACGGTGCTCATTCGCGACGGACGCATCGTCGCCGTGGGCGCGTCCGTCGCCGTACCCGCCGGCGCACAGCGCATCGACGCGACGGGCAAGATCGTCACGCCCGGCTTCGTCAATGGCGCGTCGCACGTCGGACTGGAGGAGATCGGCTCCGTGCCCGCGACCCGTGAGATGTTCGCGCGTGGGCGCGACCGCATCGCCGCCGCGTTCAGGCCGTGGGAAGGACTGAACCCGCGGTCCGTGCTGATCGGCCAGACGCGCGACGCCGGCATCACCGCGATCGCCGTCACGCCGGCGAGTGGGCTGATCTCCGGACAGGTCGGCATCCTGCGGCTCGTGAACGGGGGCGTGACGGACATGCTCCTCCGCGCGCCGGTCGGGATGGTGGCGAATCTGGGACCAACCGGCGGCCCCAACGCGACGCCGAGGGCCGAAACGCTGCTTCGCCTGCGCGAAGTGCTCGAGGACACGCGCGTCTATCGCACCCGCCGCGCCGACTACGAGCGTGCGCAGACGCGCCAGCTCGTCGCGAGCCGGCTCGACATGGAAGCGCTCGTCCCCGTGCTCGAGGGACGCGTCCCGCTGATCGTCAGCGTGGATCGCGCAAGCGACATCGAGACGGCGATGAAGATCGCGCGCGAGTACGGCATCCGGTTGATCGTGAGCGGCGGCGCCGAGGCGTGGATGGTCGCGGATCGCCTCGCGGCGGCGAAGATCCCCGTGCTCACCGGCGCGATGAACAACATCCCGAACCAGTTCGCCACGCTCGGCCAGCGTCAGGAGAACGCCGCCCTGCTCGCGAAGGCCGGCGTGCCGGTCACCCTCATCGGCAACGCCGAGGGAGGCTCGACCGACGCGTTAACCGCGCGCAACGTGCGGTACGAAGCGGGCAACGCGGTGGCGTACGGCATGGAGTGGAACGCGGCGCTGCGCGCCATCACGCTGACACCCGCGGAGATCTTCGGCGTCGCCGACCAGATCGGCTCCCTCGCGCCGGGAAAGCGGGCCGACGTCGTGGTCTGGAGCGGCGATCCGTTCGAGTTCAGCTCGCGCGCCGAGCACGTCTTCGTGAACGGCGTGCAGACCACGCTGCCCACGCGTGAGGATCTGCTCGAGTCGCGCTACAAGACGCTGCCTCCAGCGTATCGCAATCCGTAGTCACCCCGCGGCGATCGTCTCCAGCTCCTCCCACCGGGCGATCAGCGACTCGATCTCGGCGGAGAGCGTCGCCAGCCGTGCGTTGGCTTCCACGACGGCGCTTCCGTCGCGGAGCAGCGCGGGCTCGGCGAGCGACGCGTAGAGCTTCTCGCGCTCCCGCTCGCACGCGTCGATCTGCTCGGGGAGCGCGTCGAGCTCGGCCCGTTGCTTGAACGTGAGCTTCGGCTTCTTCGGCTCACGTGACGGCGGCGGGGCGACAGGAGCGGCACGTTTCGCTGGTGCCGGTAAGGGAGTCGGTGCGACGCTCGGCCGCTGGCGCACCCAGTCCGAGTAGCCGCCCGCATACTCGCCGATCCTCCCGCCTCCCTCGAGCACGAGCGTGCTCGTGACGGTGTTGTCGAGGAAGTCGCGGTCGTGGCTCACGAGGAGCAGCGTCCCTTCCAGCTCGACGAGCAGGCTCTCCAGCAGGTCGAGCGTCTCCATGTCGAGATCGTTCGTCGGCTCGTCCATGACGAGCAGGTTGAACGAGCGCGTGAACAGCCGTGCCAGGAGCAGCCGATTGCGCTCGCCGCCGGAGAGCGCGCGCACCGGCGTGCGGGCCCGATCCGGGGCGAACATGAAGTCCTGCAGGTAGCCGTGCACGTGGCGCCGCAGTCCGCCCACGCTGACGAACTCCGCGCCGTCGGCGACGCTGTCGAACACGCTCCGCTCCGGATCGAGCTGTTCACGTAGCTGATCGAAGTACGCGATCTCGAGCCCGGTGCCGAGCCGCACCGTCCCTTCATCGGGCACGAGCTCGCCGAGCAGGAGGCGGAGCAGCGTCGTTTTCCCCGAGCCGTTGGGGCCGATCACGCCGACGCGGTCGCCGCGCATGATCGTCGTGCTGAAGTCGCGCACGATTGGCCGCTTCCCATCGTCGCGCGAGAAGTTCACGTTCCGCGCTTCGACGACGAGCCGCCCCGACCGCTCCGCCTCCTGCGCCTGCAGCCGCACCGCGCCGGCCCGCTCGCGCCGCGCTCGGCGCTCCACGCGCAGCGCCTCGAGCGCGCGCACCCGTCCCTCGTTGCGCGTGCGCCGCGCCTGGATCCCCGTGCGGATCCACACCTCCTCCTTCGCCAGCTTCTTGTCGAACTCCTCCCACGCGCGCGCTTCCGCGTCGAGCGATGCCGCCTTCCGCTCGACGTAGCGATCGTAGTCCGCGCCCCAGTCCACGAGGTTGCCGCGGTCGAGCTCCACGATCCGCGTCGCCACGCGCCGCAGGAATGCGCGGTCGTGCGTGACGAACACCAGCGTGCTCCCGCGCTCGATGAGGAACTGCTCCATCCACTCGATCGCGTCGACGTCGAGGTGGTTCGTCGGCTCGTCGAGCAGGAGCACGTCGGGCTGCCGCACGAGCGCCCGCGCGAGGAGCGCCTGGCGCTTGCGTCCGCCGGACGCCGTCGCGAACGCCGCGTCGGGGTCGAGCCCGAGATGCTGGAGGACCGTGTCGACGCGCGTCTGCAGCTCCCACGCGTCGGCGACGTCGAGCTCGTGATGCAGCCGACTCAGCTCGCGCAGCGCGGCATCGCTCTGCTCGATGGCCACGCGATGGCTCGCCGCGTGGTACCGCGACAGCAGCCCGCCCGCCGGCCCGAGCCCTTCCGCCACGACGTCGAACGTCGTCCCCGCCACGCCGTCCGGAATCTCCTGCGCGAGCCGCGTCACGGTGATCCCCGACTGCCACACGACCTCCCCGTCGTCCGGCGCGATGCTCCGGTCGAGCAGCTTCATCACGGTGGTCTTCCCGGCGCCATTCCGCCCGAGCAGGCAGACGCGCTCCCCGCGCTCGATCCCGAAGTCCGCCCGGTCGAGCACCGGCGGCCCCCCGAACGCGAGGCGCACGGCGCGAAGTGAGAGAAGCGACATGCCTCGGAAAGTAGCGGACCCGCACCGTCATCCCGAGCGAGCGGATACGGGGTCAGATACCGAAGGTGTCTGACCCCTTGGCGCGTCGCAGTCCGCCCGACTGTCATCCCGAGCGAGCGGAGCGAGTCGAGGGATCTGCACTTACGGATCACTGCGCAATGGATTTCACGCGGAGCACGCGGAGCTCGCGGAGAACTGCTCACGCGGAGAACGGCTACCCGGAGAGATCCCGACCCGAGCAGCACTCCTCTCCAATGTCGGGGGGCGGGATTTTGGGTCTCGGGGCGAGATCGGTGCACCCGATCAGTGTGCCTCAGGGCCGTCTGCGGCAAGACGACGCCTGGATGCTGACCCCAAATCCTTACGACGCTTCCCGCAGAGGAGCCCTGCGCTGGTCCGCGATCTCGCTGGATAGGTCGTTCTCCGCGTGTCGTTCCTCCGCGCGCTCCGCGTGCTCCGCGTGAACCTCCGGCGGTAGAAGCGTCCCGAGGCCGCTTCGCATCCCCGCATCCCGCATCCCCGCATCCCCGCATCCCCACATCTTGCTCCCTAGCACGTCGCCGAGAATCCCTCCAAGTTCTGCCCGTACTTCACGGAGACCTCGGCATGCCAGCCTTCGACCCCAGGACGCTCTCGTCGATCTCCGACGAGGAGCTCCTGGCCCTCGAGCTCGACACGGAGCTCCCGATCGATGAGTGGATGCTCGTCGAGAAGGAGCGCGGGCGGCGCGAGGACCGGCGTCGCCGCGAGGCCGAGCGCGCGCGTGCCACGCCGATATCGGGCGATGCGGCGCCCCCGCGCCTGCCGGCGAAGGAGCGCAGCGAGGATTCGCACATCCAGGCGGCGCTCGCCCAGCTGCGCGCCCTGTTCGTCGCCGGCGAGACGATGGGTGCCTTCGCCGTGCAGCGGCGGCTCTTCGCCCTCAACCATCGCCGGCTCGTCGTCTGTGCGACGAGCGGCCGGTTCATCGCCCTCTCGCGCGGCCTCTTCGGCGGCTACGTCCCGACCGATGTCCGTTGGCAGGACCTCGAGGACGCGAGCATCAGCGCGGGAATCTTCGGCGCCACGCTCACCATCACCTCACTCGCCACCGAGGACATGGCGTCGCGCGGTCACGTCGGCCGCAGCCTGCGCATCGCCGGCCTGCGCAAGGAGCAGGCGCAGCAGGTCTACACGCTCTGCCAGGCGCAGGAGCAGGCGTGGCGCGAGAAGCGCCGCGTGCGCGATCTCGACGAGCTCCGCGCGCAGTCGGGGGGCGTCCAGATCGGCAACGTGCCCGGCGCCGCGGCCGCCCACCTCGCCGCGTCCGACGGCGACCCGACCGAGCGGCTCCGCAAGGCGAAGGAGATGCTCGATGACGGCCTGATCACCGACGCCGAGTTCGAGTCGATCAAGGCGCGCGTCGTGGAAGGGCTTTAGGACGCACTCGCCTGCCCTCAGGCTGTCGGAAACAGAATCCGAGCGCGCCACAGGGTCGGCGTCGCGGGCGCGATCCCGGTCGGCTTGATGCGCGCCACGAACCCGCCGCGCGGCGCCAGCTCCACCGTCATCGTGTCCTGGTTCGTCAGCGTCGCCGAGTTCGACGCGAACTGATCGTAGTCCTCGCCGTCGGAGATCAGCCCGACGTTGAACGAGCCCGCGCCGAGGAAGCCGAGCGGCACCTCCACCGCCGAGACGAGCGTGTCCGACGTGATCGCCCCCACGAACCAGTCGGGGCCGCGGCGCCGCGCGATCACCGCGTACTTCCCCGGGAATCCGTCGACGAACCGCGTCTCATCCCACACCGTCGGCACGATCTGCAGGAACTGCTTCACGAACTCCGGCTGCGCGTCGATCATCGCCGGCGTCGACACGAAGTGCTGCACCCCGCTCTCGAACACCACCGACAGCGCCAGCTCGTGCGGGTTCGTCGTCAGGTGCTCGAACTGGCCGGGCACGTTGCCGAAGATCATCGGCGTGTAGTCCATCGAGCCGATCACGTTCCGCGTGAAGGGATAGATGGTGTTGTACATCGCCGCGTTCTCGTCGAACAACGAGTCCGTGTAGAACCTCGCACCCTTCACCGCCTCCATGCTCATCAGGTTGGGAAAGGTGCGCTGCCAGCCGCGCGGGATCGTCGAGCCGCGCAGCGTGACGAGCAGCCGGTTGGCCGCCGCGTCGCGCAGGATGTCCTCGTACAGGGCGATCACCGCCTGCTTGTCGCTCGGGATGAAGTCCACCGCGATCCCCTTCACGCCGAGCGCGGCGATGCGCTTGAGCTCCGCGCGGCGCGCTTCGGGATTCGTCAGGTCCACGCCGGCGACGGTGTCGCCTTCGGCGTGCGTCGCGCGGACGTCGTACCACAGCGTGAGGCCGACGTAGCGCGCCTTCGCGTAGTCGAGCAGGTCGTTCAGGTCGCCGCCATCCTGCATCTCCGGCCAGCCGCGCCCCACCAGCGAGTACTCCCACTTCAGCTGCGACGCGAGATTCACGAACGGGAAGATTTTCTGGTAGTCGCGCGGGCTCGTCGTGTCGCTCCACGCACTCCACGACGCGCGGCCCGGCTTGATCCACGCCAGGTCCGTCGTCGTCGGTGCGGGGGCGAGGTCGGTCACCGCGGTGGACTCGACGATCGTCGCCAGCGTCTGCCCCACGATCACCACGCGCCAGGGCGACAACCACGGGAATCCGATCGCCGCGGCGCGCGACGCGATCCCCTCGCCCTCGTCCTCCTCCGGGAGGCGCACCTAGTAGACGCCGCCCTCCGCTCGGCGCTCGACGTGCACGCCGTACGACGTCCGGTCGATCCCCGCCTCCGTGATCAGCAGCCACTCGTCCTGCGAGTGGAACAGCATCGGCAGCGCCCACCCCGACTCGTCCGGCGCCGCGGTCCCGATCGGGACACCGTTGCGATAGTCGGTCACGTACGGCGCTGCCCGCGCGGCGCGGTAGGGCTGCAGCCACCCACTCCCGCCGAGCGGAAGCCGAAAGCCCGTCGCCTCGCCGGTGAGCGAATCCTCGGTGAACGCGGCGCGCGGGAAGCCGTAGCGGAAGGCGATGCCGTCGTGCATCGCGCGCACGGTGAGCGTCATCGGCGCGCCCGACGTGTTGCGGAAGGTGAACGTCCGCTGCCGCGTGCGTCGCCGCACGTCGAGCTGCTTTCCGCTCGTCATCCGGTACACGCTCGTCAGGTCGGTCGCGGGCGACGCCGCAACGAACTCCAGTCCCGCGGTGAAATCCTCGTGCGCCCGCGTGAGCCCGAGCGGCGACCGGTCGAGCACGACGTTCGTCGCCCCATCTGCCGTGAGCCGATCGATCCGGTACTCCGGCGCATTGCCATCGAGCAGCAGGGTGAACCGCAGCGTCTTCTCGCGATTCTCGACGGTCAGCGCGCTGTCACGCGCATCACCCTGCGCCGGGAGCGTCGCGCTCCAGCACAGCAGCAGGGCCAGGGAGAGGGAGGAGAACCGTTTCACGCGACAGACGTTGCAGGATGATGACCACGAGCCCTCAACCTATCGCCTGCGGCAGGATGGGTACACCACGAGACGTCAACCGGGCCGAGGCGTCAGCGGTCCAGGTGAACCCAGCGGCGAGGGACCACTCAGCCGTCAGCGGTTGAGGTGCGCTCAGCGGCGAGCGGGCGGCTGCGAGCGAATAGCGGTCAGCAACAGCGGTCAGCGCGGCCGTGAAGCGCGACGGAGTCCGACCCCGTAACCCCACTGACGGCTGACCGCTTCAGCTCACCGCTGTTCGCTCGCCGCTTTCCGCTCGCCGCTGGGCTCACCTGACGGCTCACTCGCTCGATGCTCGGCACGTGCAGTTCCCTCGACTCGCTGCGCTCGGTTGGGATGACTGTGCGAATGCGGAACGGCCCCGGCACGCCGAAGCGTCCCGAGGCCGTTCCGCATCCCCTCATCCCCGCATCACCTCATCCCCTCATTCCCGCCACGCCAGCTGCGTCAGCGCGATCCGATACTCCTTCTGCTGCGCGTCCCACGTGATCCGATACGCGCTCGGGTAGAACCCCGCCGGGCTGTACTTCGCCGCAACCGGAACTGGGATGATCTCATCGACCACAGCTGGATCTGTTGCTGTCTTCTTCTCCAGGATGTACGCCCGGGTGATCATCGGCTCGTCGAAGATGAACTGGCCGTCCCACGTTCCATAGATGAAAGTCTTGGTGAAGTCGCGGTATCCCGCCGGGTTGCCGGCCAGCTTCTGCAGTTCGGGCGACCGGACGTCCAGCCAGTGCAGACCCATCATCGGAACCGTCACCGCCGACGCCGGGGCGCCACCGGAGGCCGTCGCTGCATCGATGTAGAACGGCGCCACGAACTCAGGGGCAGGATAGTTCGCCGCCTTCGTCGCGTAGTTCGGATCGCTCGGCAGGATCGAGTTGCGGACCTCGACGGGCACCGTATAGAAGTGGAAGTCGAAGTGCGGGAACGTGTAGACGCCCTCCGGCTCGTGGCCCTTCGGGTTCCAGTCGAACTGGACGAACTTGTACTGCGTCGGGTTCTGCGCCGGCAGGTCGAGCGTGTACATGTGCATGTTCGCCATCGGATCGGGCGAGTTCACCGGTGCGGGCAGCCCTTCCATCGCCTGCTCGCTCAGCGCCACGCCGACCTCGAGCGGGCGACCTGCATTCTTCTGATCGCGCACGATGTACGTGCGCACGGTGCCGTTGCCCACCTTCTGCGGCGTGCCGTACTGACGGTGCGCACCGGCCTGGTCGAACCCGGCGCGGTCGAGCGCGGGTCCGTTGGACGCGACGTTGGTCGACCCGGGGTCGGAGCAGGCGACGAATCCTGCGATGGCGAACGCGACGCTGGCGGTGGCGAAGACTCGAGTGCGTGACATGGGAGTGGCCTCGTCTAGTTGTTGGCCGCGGCTGCGGCGGTGGTGTCGCGATGTCGAGCGATCCTTTGATCGTCGGTGGCCAGTCCTGCATCGACATCGTGTCGTGTGGTGGCCTGGGCGACGCGGGGCAATCTCGGAGCGCCCACTTACCCATCGCGGAACGCCCGCTCGGCCCGTCGCTTACCCATCCGCACCCACCCGCTTACGCCGGCGGCCCATCCGCTTTCGGCCGCATACGGAGCCTGTAAGCGGCGCGTAAGCGAGGCGCCCTAGCCTCCGTCCCATGCAGATGCAGTCCTCGTCCACCCATCCTGCCCCCCCGGCCAGCCTGGCCGAGGTGCGCGCCCACGATCAGGTGATGCGCTACCACCGTGCGGGCGTCGGCCGTCCGCTCATCCTCCTGCGCACCGCCGCATCCGCCGACGCCCTCTGGCCGGACCTCGAGGCAACGCTCGTCGCGCGCTTCCGCGTCTTCACCCCTGAGCTGCCTCCCGACTGCGAGGACGTCGCCGCGTGGGTGAAGGACTTCCTCGAGGGGGTCGGGCTCGACCGCGTGGTCGTCGTCGCCACCGACCCGTGTTGCTTGTCCGCACTCGAGCTGGCGCTCCTCGGCGCGCACCAGATCGAGCGGCTCGTGCTCGTGCCGGGCGGCCTCGCCGGCGAGACGGGGCTCGACGGCACCCTCGCCACCACCTATCAGGGAGTGCCGGTCCCCCTCCTCGTGGTGCGCCGGGGACTCGCTGCCGCCGAGGCGGTCCCCCTCCTCCAGCAGTTCCTCGAGCACGGACGAGGCAGCGCTTCCGTGGGTTGAAACGTCTGCTTCCGGGGCGTAACGTGTGCTCCGTCGCACATTTTCCTCCCCCCAAGAGCCGCACCGAAGGATGACGTCCCCCGAAGTCGTCAGCGCCGTCGACGCTGCGGCGCACGTTCCCGTGCATCTCACCCGCTTCGTCGGGCGGGGCCGCGAGCTCGAGGATCTCGCGCAGCTCCTCCTCTCGGCGCGGCTGCTCACCCTCACCGGCGCCGGCGGCAGCGGAAAGACGCGCCTCGCCGAGGAGCTCGCGCTCCGCTGCGGCGAGTCGTTCGAGCGGGTCGGCTGGGTGGACCTCACCCCGATCGGCGACGCGCGGCTCGTCGCGCAGCTCATCGCCAACACGCTGCACGTCCCGAGTCGCGCCGGGATCTCGCCCCTGCAGGCGATCATCGGCGACCTGTGCGACTCGCGCGCCCTCATCGTCCTCGACAACTGCGAGCACCTCGTCGACGCGTCCGCGGAAGTCGTCGACGCGCTTCTCCGCACCTGCCCGCGCATCACCATCCTCGCCACCAGCCGCGAGGCGCTCGGCGTCGCCAGCGAGACGGCGTGGCTCGTGCCGCCCCTCGCCAGCACGGAGGCGATCCAGCTCTTCGTCGAGCGCGCACGGGCGACGCTGCCATCCTTCTCGCTGAATTCGGCCAACACCGACGCGGTGACGGAGATCTGCCGCCGCCTCGATTGCATCCCACTCGCCATCGAGCTCGCCGCGGCGCGCGTCCGGGTGCTCTCACCAGAGCAGATTGCGCGGCGACTCGATGACGCCTTCCGACTCCTCACCAGTGGGAGTCGCACGGCGTTGCCGCGCCACCGCACCCTCCGCGCGACGATGGAATGGAGCTATCAGCTCCTCACGGAGCGCGAGCAGGTGTTGATGCGGCGGCTGTCCCTGTTCTTCGGCAGCTTCACCCTCGACGCGGCTGAAGCGGTGTGCACCGGCGATCCTCTCGAGACGGAGGACATCCTCGACGGCGTCTCGGCGCTCGTCGACAAGTCCATCGTGTCGATGGAGCCGGGCGACGGCGTCGCGCGGTACCGGCTTCTCGAGACGGTGCGGCAGTACGGGCTCGAGCGGCTCAAGGAGTCCGGCGAGCGTCCCGCGCAGGAACTGCGCTACGTCGACTACTACCTCGGCATCATCGAGACGGCGGCGCCGAATCTCGTCGGCGGCTCGAACGCGCCCGGTCTCGTCGCCGAGCTGGTGGCCGAGCAGGACAACCTGCGTGCGTGCACCTGCTGGGCAGTGGGGCGCGACGATCGCGCCGAGCTCGCCCTTCGCTTCGTCGGGGCGCTGTACTGGTTCTGGTATGCGCTCGGCCAGTTCCGCGAGGCGCGTGAGCTCACCGACCGCGCGCTCGCCCTCGACGCCGACGCCGCGCCGATCTTTCGCGGACGCGCGCTCGTCGCGAGCGCGCTGACCGCGCTCGCGCAGGGCGAGTATCCGCTCGCGTGCCGGCACTTCGAGGAGGCGATCCCCTTGCTGCGCGAAGCGGGCGACAGCGACGGCATCGGCGCCGCGCTCGCGAAGTACGGCGCGTCGCAGCTCCTCGGCGGCGACGTCGACACGGCCATCGTGACGCTGGAGGAGGCGCTCGAGTTCACGCGCGGACGGCCGGCGCACGACATCCCCGTCATCTTCGCCAAGTTCTGGCGCGCGTGGGCCGCGTACGCGCAGGGTGACTACGAGATGGCGAGCGCGCTGCTGCACGCCAACACCGAAGTCGCGCGCCAGTATCATCTGCCTACCACGCTCGCCCACGCCCTCGTCTGCGAAGCGCGCGTGGAGCTGGCGCGCGGCAACGTCGAGACGGCGTGCACGAAGGTGATCGAAGGGCTCGAGCTCGAGGTCGCGATCAACGACGCGTGGGGGATCGGCCTCGCCGTGGACGTCGTCGCCCACGTCGCGGCGGAGCGCCGCCACTACGAGGAGGCGGCGCGACTGCTGGCGGGCGTCGCCGCACATCGCGAGCGGCTCGCCGTCGCACTGCCCGGCATCGCCCCCGTGGAGCGGCAGCGCCTCGTCGAGTCGCTGCGCGGGGTGCTCGGCGAGCGCTATGTGCAGATCGAAGCCGAGGGACGTGCACTCTCCACCGCGCAGGTGGTGGGGCTCGCACTCGCCGAGGCGGCGCGCCACACGACGGAGCACCGGCTTCCCGTCGTCGATCAGCGTGCGGCCGACGACGGCGCCGCGGGCCCGCGGCTTCGCGTGCTCGCCCTCGGGCCACTGCAGGTGTTCGTCGACGGAGAGCTCATCGAGTCGATGGCGTGGGGTTCGGCCCGGCCGCGCGAGCTGCTCGTCTTCCTCCTCATGCATCCCGAGGGGCGCACGAAGGAGCAGGTGGGGCTCGCCTTCTGGCCGGACGCGAGCAGCGCGCAGCTTCGCAACAGCTTCCACGTCACCCTGCATCGCCTGCGCAAGGCGCTCGGCAATCCCGAGTGGATCACCCTCGCGCACGACCGCTACCGCCTCGAGCCCGCCGTGCTCGAGGAGTTCGACGTCCACGTCTTCGAGCGCGACGTCGCCGCGGCGCGCAAGGCGCTCAAGCGTCAGGAAGAAGGTGCGTCGGCGAAGCTCGAGCAGGCGCTCTCACTCTTCCGCGGCGACTTCCTCGACGGGGAGCCGGTGGGCGACTGGCATCTCGAGCACCGCGACCGGCTCCAGCGCACGTATGTGGATGCGCTGATGGAGCTCGGCGCGCGCCTCGCGAAGGAGGATCGCCACGCGAAGGCGGCCGAGGCGTACCGCCGCGTGCTCGCGCGCGACGAGCTGCACGAGGAAGCGCTGCTCGCGCTGATGAAGTGTCACGCCGCCGTGGGCGAGCGCTCGCAGGCGCTGCGGGTGTATCGCCGGTTCGCCGACCGGATGCGCGAGGAGCTCGAGGCCGAGCCGGACGACGAGACGACGTCGTTCTTCGAGAAGCTGCAGGCGGGGGCCGTCGGGTGACAACCACTCCCAGTAACTGAGGGGAGCCCGTATGCCAGTCTCGGTACCAGGTACCGCCTACTCACTACTGGGAGT
>JAEKKK010000126.1 GCA_019510405.1 Gemmatimonadota bacterium
AAGGCGGGCGCGCGCTCGATCTCCGATCTCTACCAGCAGCAGGCCACGACGGCCAGCGCGCGGGCCGGTGTCGTCGCCGCCGAACAGGCCGTGGAGCTGGCGCGCATCGGTCTGATCCAGACCTTGCAGCTCGATCCGCGTGCGAGGTGTTCCGTTGGGTGCCGATAGTCGCACCCGAAATAATCAGCTTTGCAGCAATGTTTTCGCGGGATCGAGCTCGCCCGTGTAGTACGGCATCAGCGCGTTCTGGAAGGCGAGCGCGTTCTTCGCGTTCACGACGGCAGTGGCCGCCTGGAGCTGGCTCGCGCGCGCCTGGGTGAGCTCGAGCAGGCTCGACGTCCCGACCTGATACCGCGCCAGTGTGGTCGACACCGCGAGATCGGCCGCCTTCTGCTGCGCGAGGGCGACGGCGAGCTGCTGCCGCGAGGTCTCGAGCGCGAGGTACGCGCGCCGGACATCCAGCGCCACCGATTGCTTCTGGTCGGCGAGCTGGATCCGCGCGTTGTCCTCCTGGATCTTCGCCTGCTGCACGGCCACGCTGGTCGCGCCGCGATCGAAGAGCGGGAACGACACGCCGACGCTCATCGATCCGCCGCGGCTCTGGTCGAGCTGGTTGCCGAGCGCGTTCGCCAACGCTGAGTTGTACGACGCGTTGTAGCTCGTGCTCAGCGACACGGTCGGCAGGCGGCCCGACGACGCGGCCCTGGTGCTCACCGCGGCGGCGTCGACGCGCGTCTGCTCGGCGGCGAGGTCGCTGCGCGAGGTGAAGGCGCGGGTGAGCAGGCTGTCGAGATCGTAGTGCGGCACGCTCGACGCGTCGGCCACGGCGGGCGAGACGAAGTCGTAGCTCGCACGCGGATCGAGCTGCAAGGTCTGGATCAGACCGATGCGCGCCAGCTCCACCGCCTGTTCGGCGGCGACGACACCGGCCCGCGCGCTGGCCGTCGTGGCCTGCTGCTGGTAGAGATCGGAGATCGAGCGCGCGCCCGCCTTCACCTGCGTCTGGAGCTGCTTCTCCTGCGCTTCCTGCGCGGCGAGGTTCTCCTTCTGCACGGCGAGCTGCCCTTCCGCCGTGGAGAGATTCAGGTAGTCGGTCGCGACGGTGTACACCGCCGTCTGCCGCGCCCGCGTGAGCTCACTCGTGCTGGCGGAGACGTCGAGCTTCGCCGCGCGCAGCTCGTTGACGTTGCGCAGTCCGTCGAACACGACGAGCTGCGACGAGACGCCGGTGTTGAGCGACTGCGCGGTGGACGACGTGCCCGAGAAGCTACTGCCCGCGCCGCCGCGGCCGATGCTGCGCGCCGTGCTCGTGTTGAGCGACAGGGTCGGGAGGAAGGCAGCCTGCTTCGACTCGACGGTCGTGCTGCTCGAGGCGACGGCGTTCTCCGACTGCTTCACCGACACGCTCTGGCGGAGCGCGAGGGCGATGGCATCCTGGAGGCCGATCTTCGCGCCTGGCGCAGGGGCCTGCGCCCCGGCAACGGCTGGTGAGACCACCACCGCGGCGACGAGGAGCGCGCGGCTCCATCTCGATGCTGACATGTATGAGTTCATGGTTATCACCTGAGTGGTTGTGTTCGACGCGCTACTCGAAGCGCAGTGCCTGGATTGGATCGAGCGCGGCAGCCTTCCGCGCCGGATAGAACCCGAAGAAGATCCCGACGGCGGCGGAGAAGCCGATGGCGAGGAACACCGCCGACGCGGGGGTCGCAATGCTCCAGCCGGTGAAGTGTCCGACGAGTGCCGCACCGCCGACGCCGGCGACGAGGCCGAGCAGTCCGCCGAGGAGGCACATGACGATGCTTTCGACGAGGAACTGGAGCATCACGTCGGCGCCGCGGGCCCCGATGGCCATGCGGATGCCGATCTCGCGCGTCCGCTCCGTCACCGAGACGAGCATGATGTTCATGATCCCGATCCCGCCGACGATGAGCGACACCGACGCGATCGCGGCGAGCAGCGAGGTCATGATCGAGCTGGTGCTCGTCGCCGCCTTGGCGATCGCCGTCTGGTCGCGCACGGTGAAGTCGTCCGTGCCCCCATTCGGGATGGCGTGCGCGGCGCGCATGATTCCCTTGATCTCCTCCTGCGCCGGCGCGAGCGTCGCCGGCGAGCTCGCACTGGCGAGGATCTGGCCGAGGAAGCTGAAGCCGTTGAGCCGCGTCTGCGCCGTGGTGTAGGGCACGATCACGACGTCGTCCTGGTCGGAGCCGTTCGCGGTCTGTCCCTTCGGCGCGAGCACGCCGGCGACGGTGAACGGCGTCTTGCCGAGCCGGATCTCCTGGCCGACCGGATCGGAATCGGGCCAGAGGTTCTTCGCGACGGTGGCGCCGAGGAGGACGACGGTGCGCTTGGTGCGCACGTCCTCGTCGGTGAAGAGATCACCGCTCGTCGTCGCCCAGTCGCGGATGGTGAAGAAGTCGGTGGACACGCCGTCCACCTCGGCGCGCCAGTTTCCCGTGCCGCCGACGATCTGCGTGCGCGTCACGATCACCGGCGACACTCCGGCGAGCAGGGTGGCCTCGCGCTTGATCGCGTCGACGTCGTCGACCGTCAGCCGGTTGAATGACTGCGCGCCCTGGTTCGCCCCGCCGGTGTTGACGCTGCCCGCGGTGACGACGATGAGGTTCGTGCCCAGGCCGCTGATCTGGCTCTTGATCTGGGCCTGCGCGCCGTTGCCGATCGCGACCATCACGATGACGGCGCCGACGCCGATGACGATGCCGAGCATCGTGAGCGCCGTGCGCATCTTGTTCTTGAAGATGCTCTTCAGCGCCATGCGGAAGACGGTCTGGCCGGTCATGCTGCTTCCTCCATCGGGGTCGAGGCATCGAGCGCGGCGAGATCGTCGGCGGCGATGTGCCGGTCGGTGACCGGGTGGTCCTTCCGGATCTGCCCATCGCGCATCTCGATGACACGCTTGGCGTACTGGGCGACGTCCGGCTCGTGCGTGACGAGGATGACGGTGATCCCCTGATCGTTGAGCGCCTGGAAGAGCGCCATCACTTCGATCGACGTGCGGCTGTCCAGGTTGCCGGTCGGCTCGTCGGCGAGGAGCACGGTGGGCTCCGTGACGAGCGCGCGGGCGATGGCGACGCGCTGCTGCTGGCCGCCCGAGAGCATGCTGGGATGGTGGTCGAGCCGCTTGCCGAGTCCGACGCGCTCGAGGGCCGCGATGGCGCGCTCGCGCGGGTTCTTCACCGGCGTGCCGCGCCGGTAGAGCAGGGGCAGCTCGACGTTCTCCAGCGCCGACGTGCGCGCCAGCAGGTTGAACCCCTGGAAGACGAAGCCGAGCTTCGCGTTACGCAGATCGGCGAGCTGCGGCTTGCTCATCGTCTCGACGGCAACGTTGTCGAGCACGTAGTGGCCGTCCGTCGGCACGTCGAGGCAGCCGAGGATGTTGAGCATCGTCGACTTGCCGGAGCCCGACGTACCCATGATCGCCACCAGCTCGCCGGCGTGCACCGTGAGGTTGACGCCGCGCAGGGCGTGGACCGCACTGTCACCTTCGCCGTAGACGCGCGTGACGTGGTCGAGGTGTATGACGGGATGCATGGTGGCGGAAGAAAGAGTGAGTTGGTGAGTGAGTGAGTTGGTGAGTTGGTTGGTGAGTTGGCTCGTGGTTTTGCTGGGCCCCCCGCCCAGCGAGGCCGCGAACCAACTCACCAACTCACCAACTCACTGCTTCTAGAACGGTCCGCCGGGGCCGCGGCGCTGCTGCTGCTGCGGCTGGAGCGGGTTGGTGGTCGCGCCGGTCGTCGAGGCGGTGGTCGCGCCGGGCTGCAGCGCGCTGATCACGATGCTCTCCCCTTCCTTGAGGTCGCGGGAGGTGATCTCCGTCTTCTGTCCGTCGGAGATGCCGATCTTCACGAAGTGCGGCGTGAGCGTGCCTTCGGTGTCCACGGTCCAGACGCGAGCCATGCTGCCGGGCTGCGTGCCGGTCGTGCGCGGGCGGCGCGGTGCACCATTGCCACCAGGACCGCCGGGGAATCCGCCACCGAAGCCACCGCCGTTGCCGCCGGCGGACGGGCCGTTCGGCGTCGCGCCCGGCGCCGCGTTCGCCGCCGTGGCGCCGCCGGCGCTGTCGGTGCGCTGTCTCCGCGCGGGCATGTTCGTCTTCACCCCTTCGGGCGGCGTGAACCGCAGCGCGGTGGACGGCACGGTGAGCACGTCGTCGGCGCTCGCCGTCTGCAGCTTCACGTTCGCCGTCATGCCGGGGAGCAGCTTGCCATCCTCGTTCGAGACGGCGACCACCGCGGTGTAGCTCACGACGTTGTTCACCGTCGTGGAGTTGAGGCGCACCTGGTCGACCGTTCCAGTGAACGTGCGATCGGGGAACGACTGCACGGTGAAGGTCACCGGCTGCCCCGCCTGGATCTTGCCGATGTCGCTCTCGTCGACCGAGGCGAGGATCTGCATGCGCGACAGGTCGTTCGCGATGACGAACAGCTGCGGCGCCGAGAAGCTGGCGGCGACGGTCTGGCCGACGTCCATCGCGCGCTCGACGACGACGCCGTCGATCGGCGAGTAGATGTTCGTGTACGCGAGGTTCTGCCTCGCGCGCTGGAGGTTGATCTTCGCCGACGTCAGGCCGGCCTGCGCCTGCGCGTAGCTCGATTGCGCGACGTTGTATTCCGCATCCGTCGCGATCTGCTGCTCGTGCAGCTTCTTGCTGCGCTCGTAGTCGAGCTGGGTCTGCGTGTAGACCGCCTGGGCCTTCGCGAGACCGGCCTGCGCATCCTGCACCGCCGCCTGCTGGAGGACGGGATCGATGCGCGCGATGAGCTGCCCCTTCTTCACGTGGTCGTTGAAGTCGACGTTCAGCGCGGCGATCTGGCCGGACACCTGCGTGCCGACCTGGACCGTGCGCACGGCCCCGAGCGTACCGGTCGCCGAGACCGTCGACTTCACGCTGGCGCGCTCGACCTTGCCGAGGCGGTAGCTGGGCGTGGTGCCGGCGTCGGCCCGGTGATTGAACCAGAGCACGCCGCCGAGGGTGCTGGCCGCCAGCGCGGCGGCAGTGACTCGCATCTTGATGGACATGGTTCGCTTCGAGTGGGAGCGCGGTTTGAATGCTTCGGCGACGTGTGATCAGCGTCGCCTGCATTCAGACTACGGGCGCTCGACTCGCGCGTGGGGCGGTGTGTTACGAACGGCTCGTGCGTGTCACGAACGGCCGGAAATGCAACACGGCCGAACGGCGTCGGATCACCCCGAGACGCCGAGCCAGCGCTCGAGGGCCTCGCGCCGGGAGCGGCTGACCTTGACGCGCGTGCCGTTCTTGAGCTGCAGCTCGTAGTCGCCGCCGGCGCCGCGGTGCAGGGTGTCCACCAGATCCAGCCGCACGATCATCGAGCGGTGGACGCGCATGAAGTGCTTCGGATCCAGCCGATCCTCGAGGGTCTGCATCGACTCGCGGATGACGTGCCGTCGGTCGCCCGTGTGGAGCTCGGCGTACGGCCCGTCAGCGACGATGTAGTCGATCTGATCGACCGGGATCGAGCGCACCTTGCCGCGCATCTCGACGGCGATTCTCTCGAGGTACTGGGGCGGGGATGCGGCGATGGGGGAATGCGGGGATGCGGGACTGCCGCCGAGCACGGATAGCAACTGCTCGCGGAGCTTGCTCAGGCCGTGCGCCGAGAGGCGCTGACGGGCGCGGGCGAAGGCGGCCTCGAAGCGCTCGTCGTCGAACGGCTTCACGAGATAGTCCACCGCGGCGACGTCGAACGCCTGGACGGCGAACTGATCGTAGGCGGTGACGAAGATCGTCGAAGGCATCTGTTCGGCGCCGATCTCGCGGACGACCTCGATGCCCGTCTTGCCGGGCATCTGCACGTCGAGGAAGACGAGGTCCGGCTTCAACGTCCGGATGCGCTCGACGGCCTCGATGCCGTTCGTGGCGGACCCGACGACGACGGTGCCCTCCTCGTGCGCGAGAAGATCCTCGATGCGCATGCGCGCGAGCGGCTCGTCGTCGACGACGAGGACGCGGATCTGCTCAGGCACCACGAACCACCGGGAGCTCGTCGGTGTGCGGCACACGCACCACCGGCGCCACCTCGCTCAGATGGAACGGCAGGCGGATCTCGGCCACGACACCATGATCTCCGTCGCGCGCGAGGGTGAAGCGCTGCCTGGTGCCGTACAGCTGCTGCAGCCGAGCGCGCGTGTTGCGCACGCCGACGCCGCGTCCGCTCGGCGCGTTGAGCGTGTCGGCCGCCGCGGCGCCGCCGTCGTCGCGCACGCGGAGCACGAGGGTGTCGCCGTCGCGCGAGCCCTCGACGACGATGTGTCCGCCGTCGGTGCGCTGCTCGACGCCGTGCTTGACCGAGTTCTCGACGAGCGGCTGGAGGATGAACGTGGGGACGAGCGCGTCGAGCAGGTCGTCGTCCACTTCGATGTCCACCGCGAGGCGGTCCTGGAACCGCACGCGCACGATGTCGACGTAGAGCCCGAGCAGGGCGAGCTCGCGCCGCAGCGGGACCTCGGGCGCGTCGCCCCCCTCGAAGCTGTGGCGCAGCAGATCGCCGAGCCGCGCGATCATGCGGCGCACGCCGCGCGGATCGCGCTCGACGAGCGAGGCGATCGCGTTCAGGGTGTTGAAGAGGAAATGTGGATCGAGCTGGCGGCGCAGCGCGTCGATGCGCGCTTCGGCGAGCTGGCTGGTGAGCTGGATCGCCTGCTCGCGGCGCGCACGGAGGCGCGAAGAATAGGCGCGCGCGACTCCCGCGGCGGCGACGCCGAGCGCGAGGATGAGCGTGTTGAGGAACCCGAACCAGAAGCGGAGCCAGGGCGGCGGTCCGCCACCGCGTCCCCCGCGGCGTCCTCCGCCACCGCCGAACGGGCCGGGCGTGAAGTGGGCGCGCAGCTCGCGTCCGACGAGGGCGAGCAGCGCCGCCGCGGCGATCGTCGAGAGCAGGAGGATCGCGATACCGGTCCAGCGCCGCCGGTTCGAGCGGGTGGCGTCGAGATCGATGCGACCGGCGATGGCGAAGAGGATCGGTGTGACGATGATCCAGAGGAACGCCTCGATCGCCGCGATCGTGGCGCGCGACGCGAACTCGCCCGGCTGCCCGCCCTCCGGATCGAAGAAGCGGTTGGCGAGCGTGAGCAGGCCGTAGCCGACCCAGAAGGCGACGATGGCGGCGAGCTCGCGTGGTCCCGGCAACAGCGGGACAGCGCGCCCTTCGCGGTACGACTCGGCGACAGCCGATTCCAGGCCGGCTTCCATGCTCGAAGGTTGCTCGGCCAGGGCGGGGGAAGCAACGGCGCGCCGTGCCGTTCATGACAGCCAGGTGCCGCTCGTGACATGGTGCGTCGTCCTTTGGTCGCGTTGCGGCCGTTCGCGCACGGAGCGATGGTTGGGGCGGTCAGCGCCGGTCCCCCACCGCATTCGGCTATGAGAGAACTGATGCTTTCGTCTACGATTCGCTGCCGACTCGTCCAGTCGTCACGTGCAGCCCTGGGCGTTGCCCTCCTCCTGGCGGCGACGGCATTCCAGAGCGCGGGCGCTCAGCAGGCAGCGCGGCTCCGCGTGGCCGTGGACGCCGCTCCACGCGCCGTCCAGCCCTCGCGCCCGGCCTCGTTCCGGCCGGTGCCCGCGGCGGCGGACAGCACTGAGCACTCGAACCCGAGGGTGCACGGCGCGAAGGTCGGCGCCCTCGTCGGCGTGGCCGCGGGGTTGGTCTACACCCTCGCGCTGAACACGACGAAGTCGTGCACGGAGAAGAACAACGTGGTGTGCGCCGAGGACCAGCACGATTACCGGACGTTCACCTATCCGATATTGGGCGGGTTGATTGGCGCTGTCGTCGGAGCGGTGGTGGGGTCGGCGAGGGAGTGACTGGCAACTGCCACTCCCAGTACTGAGTACGAAGTACCAGGTACCTGGACTGGCATACGAGCCCCCGGAAGGCCTCGGAAGTCGCTCTATCAGACCAGCAGACGGTTGGTATGTATCGGGGTCAGAGTCGGCGATTCGCCGACTCTGACCCCTTTCGTTGAGTTGCTGGAATGCGCCAAGGGGTCAGACACCTTCGGTATCTGACCCCAGCCCGCCCCTCATTCCGGGAGCCAGTATGCCAGTCTCGGTACCAGGTACCCAGTACTCGGTACTGGGAGTGGCCGTCAAAATTCGATCTGCGCCCCCAGCTCGACGACGCGATTCGACGGCAGGCCGAAGTAGCGGGCCGCGCTCTGCGCGTTGCGGGACATCACGATGAAGAGGCGCTTCCGCCAGCCGGCCATGCGTGAGCTGCCCGTCGGGAGCAACATCTCGCGGCCGAGGTAGTAGCTCGTCTCCATCGGGCGGGCGCGGATCCCTCTGTCGACGCACATGGCGAGGAGCTCTGGAATGTTCGGCGTCTCCATGAAGCCCGTGTGCACGAGCACGCGGAAGAATCCCTCGCCGAGCGGCTTCACTTCCACGCGGTCCGCCTCCTTCACGTAGGGCACGTCCGTCGGCAGCACCGAGAGCAGCACGACCTGTTCGTGCAGCGCCTTGTTGTGCTTCAGGTGATGGAGCAGCACCACCGACGCGCCCTCGGCGTCCGACGTGAGGAACACCGCCGTCCCCGCGACGCGCGGGGGCGGACGGCGGCGGATCTCGTTGAGCAGGAGATCGATCGGCAGGCTGCCACTCTTCATGATGCCGTACAGCGCTTCGCGGCCGCGCTTCCAGGTCGTCATCAGGGTGAGCACTGCGACGGCGATCAGCAGCGGCACCCAGCCGCCCTGCATGAGCTTGAGCGCGTTCGCGCCGAGGAAGGCGAGGTCGAACATGAGGAAGAACACGGCCAGCCCGATGACGCGCCACAGCGGCCAGCCCCAGCGTGAGCGCGTGACGACGGCGAACAGCAGCGTGGTGATCGCCATCGTTCCCGTGACGGCGATGCCGTACGCCGCGCCGAGCGCGTCGGACGATTTGAAGCCGGCGACGATGAGCAACGTCCCCACCGCGAGCGCCGTGTTGATCTGCGGCACGTAGATCTGCCCGTGCTCGCGCGCCGAGGTGTGGACGATCGTCATGCGCGGGATGAAGCCGAGCTGCATCGCCTGCTGCGCGAGGGAGAACACGCCCGAGATGAGCGCCTGCGATGCGACGATCGTCGCCAGCGTCGCGAGGAACAGCACGGGATAGAGCGCCCACCGCGGCGCGAGCAGATAGAACGGATTCTCGATCGCGCGCGGATCGCTGAGCAGCAATGCGCCTTGCCCGAGGTAGTTCAGCACCAGCGAGGGGAGCACGAGGGTGAAGAAGGCGAGCCGGATCGGCCGCTTGCCGAAGTGTCCCATGTCGGCATAGAGCGCTTCCGCCCCCGTGACCGAGAGGAAGACGCCGCCGAGGCTGATGAACCCGATCGTGCCATGGCCGGCGAGGAAGCGCACCGCGTGCCACGGATTGATCGCGGCGACGATGCGCGGCGCACGCGTGATCTCGATGAGCCCGAGCATGCCGATGACGAGGAACCAGACCAGCGTGACCGGCCCGAAGGCGCGCCCGACGAGCGCGGTGCCGTAGCGCTGCACCATGAAGAGGAGGAGCAGGATCCCCATCGTCGCCGGGACGACGACGTGCGACAGCGGTGGCGCGACGATCTCCAGTCCTTCCACGGCGCTGAGGACGGAGATGGCCGGCGTGATGAGGCCGTCGCCGAAGAGCAGCGCCGTGCCGAACACGCCGAGGATGATGAACAGCTGACGGCGCCGGCGGTCGTTGCTGCGATGCTGCCGCTGCAGCACGAGGGCGAGCAGCGCGAGCACGCCGCCCTCGCCGTGGTTGTCCGCCTCGAGGATGAAGACGAGGTACTTCACCACCACGACGAGGATGATCGACCAGATCACCAGCGACATGATGCCGACGACGTTCGGCGCCGTCGGCATGAGGCCATGCCGCGCCGAGAACGCTTCCTTCACCGTGTAGAGCGGGCTGGTGCCGATGTCGCCGTACACCACCCCGAGCGCCGTGAGCGACAGGATGAGGAGGTGGCGGCCGACCGGGGCGCTCAGCTTTGCATGGTGCGGATCGGGGGCCTCCTCGGGGGGTGCCGCCGGGGGCAGGTCGGGCCGGCGCCGCTCCGAATGGGGCGGCTCCGGGGTGACGGGTGTGTCGTCCCCGGCGGGGACGGGCGTGGATGCGGAAGCGCGATCGGTCATGCTCGGCGGTACGTGCGGCGCTGGCCGCGAAGTCGTACATCTATACAAGGGGCGACGGATCGCACGGACCGCACGAGCTTCCGCATTGGCTGGGCCTCCCGCCTGGGGTCCGTCCCGGGTCCGTCCGGTTCGACCGAGTTCTTCAGGAATCGGCTCGGAATAATCCCACCGCTCACCCCGTCAGCCCCTGGAGCCCGCTCCCCTCCCACCCGAGCGATGATCCTCCTCGCCCATCCGTACTTCCTTCGTGACGACGCGAAGCAACTGGCGCGGATGAAGCCGTACCCGCCGCTGGCCACCCTGCTCGCCGCGGCGGTGCTGCGCGATCAGGGTCACGACGTCACGCTGTTCGACGCCATGCTCGCCGACGGGATCGACGCGTTCCGTGCCGCGCTCGCCGAGTCGCGGCCGGCCACGGTCGCGATCGTCGAGGACAGCTTCAACTACATCACGAAGATGTGCACGACGCGGCTGCGCGACGCGACGATCGAGATGATCGCGGCGGCGCGCGAGCAGGGGTGCCGTGTCGTCGTGAGCGGTTCGGACGCCACCGACCATCCGCGCCGCTACCTCGACGGCGGGGCCGACGCGGTCTTCCTCGGCGAGCCGGAGGCGGCGCTCGCCGACGTCGCGGCGCTCTGGCGCGACGACCCCGCCGCGCCGCTCGACGCGATCGCCGGGCTGGCGGTGCGCGATGCCCTCACGCGTGAGCTGACTTTCACCGCGCCGCGCTCGGGGGTCCGCGACCTCGACGCACTACCGCTGCCGGCGTGGGATCTCGTCGACGTGGACGCGTACCGGCGCGTCTGGCGCGATGCCCACGGGCGGCATTCGTGGAACGTGGTGACGTCGCGCGGCTGCCCGTACGGGTGCAACTGGTGCGCGAAGCCGGTGTTCGGCCGCCGCTACGCGCAGCGCTCCCCCGCGTCGGTGGCGGAGGAGCTCCGCCGGCTCAAAGTCGAGGTCGGCCCCGACCACGTCTGGTTCGCGGACGACATCTTCGGGCTCACCCCGCGCTGGATCGCCGAATTCGCCGGCGAGGTGCGCGCGCGCGACGCGCGCATCCCGTTCATGATCCAGTGCCGCGCCGACCTGGTCACGCCGACGGTCGCGTGCAACCTCGCGCTCGCCGGCTGCGAGGAGGTGTGGATGGGCGTCGAGTCGGGATCGCAGCGCATCCTCGACGCGATGGACAAGGGCACCACGGTGGACGAGGTGCGCGAGGCGACGCGCGCCCTCCGTGCGAGCGGTATCCGCGCCTGCTGGTTTCTCCAGCTCGGCTATCCGTCGGAG
This sequence comes from Gemmatimonadota bacterium, assembly GCA_019510405.1. GTDB lineage: Bacteria > Gemmatimonadota > Gemmatimonadetes > Gemmatimonadales > Gemmatimonadaceae > AG11. The sequence continues at coordinate 11,452 of JAEKKK010000126.1, forward strand.
CAGTGGGAGGACCTGCTGGCGACGCGTGATCTCGTGCGCGAGGAGCGCCCCGACGACGTAGGCGTCTCGGTCGCGTATCCACTGCCCGGCACGAAGTTCCACGCCGCGGTGCAGGCACAGCTCGGCGCGCGCACGAACTGGGAGGAGACGGGCGAGCTCGCGATGCTCTTCCAGGGCACCTACACGACGGCGTTCTATCGCCGGCTTCGCGACGCGCTGCACGACGAGGTGCTGTACGGCGCCGACGAGCCGCGCTGGTTCGAGCTCGGCGAGGCGGCACCGGAGCATCGGCTCGCGCAGCCCGTGGGGCTGGCCGAGGTGGAGGATTAGCGTGGAGGACGCGCTTGCCTTGACGCCGGCCATCGAGGCGTTCGACGCGGTTGCGGCGAGGTTCGACGCGCGCTTCGGCGCGTGGCGCAGTGTGGCGGCGCAGCGCCGCGCCGTGCGTCGCGCACTGGCGCGGGCGTTCCCGCGCGGCGCGCACGTGCTCGAGATCGGCGGCGGCACGGGGGAGGACGCACGCTGGCTCGCCGCGCGCGGGCGCGTCGTCCAGCTCACCGATGGCTCGCCGTCGATGGTGCGCATCGCGCGCGAGAAGCTGCGGTCGCAGCGCGGACCGACGCCGCAGGTCGTCGCCGCCGAAGCGCTCGAGCAGTGGGCGGCGGAGCGCGAGTCGGCGGGCGAGGCACGCTTCGACGGCGTGTTCTCCAACTTCGCCGCGCTCAATTGCGTCGACGATCTCGAAGGCTGTGCGCGCGGATTGGCGCGGCTGCTCCGGCCCGGCGCGCCCGCGCTGCTCGTCCTCTTCGGCACGATGTGTCCCGGCGAGGTGGTGGTGCAGCTCGCGCGCGGCGACGCACGCGCCGCGCTCCGTCGCCGCGCGCGCGGCGCGGTGTCCGCCCGGCTCGGCGGGCGCGCGTTCGACGTGCGCTATCACCGCGGCGGCGACCTGGCCGCCGCGATGGGGCCCTGGTTCCGGCTGCGCCGCCGCATCGGCGTCGGTGTGCTGGTGCCGCCGAGCGCCGCGGAGCCGTGGATCTCGCGGCATCCGGCGCTGGTGCGCACCCTCGAGCAGATCGATCGCGTGCTGGAGCGCCCGCTCGCACCGCTCGGCGATCACGTGATGTACTGGTTCGAACGCACGGGGTCAGAGTCGCAGGGGTCAGAGTCGCACCGCCAAGGGGTCAGAGCCCTCGGGCTTCGCCCTCGGGGTCTGACCCCGGCGAACCCCAACAGGTCTGACCCCAGGCAGGTGCGGAGTGGGGGGTGGGGAGTTCACGAGCTCGGGATACTGCTGCCTTCCGAACGTGGGCGCTTTCACCCCTCACTTCCCACCTCCTACCCGCTCGGCTCGTGAGCGCGTCGACGCCCGAGGTCCGCCGCCGCTTCCGCGAGCAGTACGCGGCGCACCGCGCCTCCGAGGGGCGCGGATCGTCCGCGGTGGATGCGCAGACACTTCCCTACGTCACCGACGGGGCGCTCGCGCGGCAGTGGGCCGTGCGCGCGCGGAGCTTCGAGGTCTTCCAGCGGCGCGTGCTCCGGCCGGCGCAGCGGCGGGCCGACGTCGACGCGAGTGGCACATTGCGCGTCCTCGACCTCGGTGCGGGGAATGGCTGGCTCGCGCACCGCGCGACGCTCGCGGGCGCAGAGGCGCTCGCGCTCGACGTGCGCGACGACGGCGTGGACGGGCTGGGCGCGGCACCACGCGACTCGTCGATCGCGCGCGTCGTCGGATCGTTCGAGGCGATTCCCCTGCGCAACGCGAGCTTCGACGTCGTCGTGTTCAACGCGTCGCTGCACTACGCCGAGGACCTCGGCCGCGCCCTCGGCGAGGCGCGGCGGGTGCTGAGATCGCGAGGGCGCATCGTCGTCCTCGATTCACCGTTCTATGGGAGCACGGAGCATGGTGAAGCAATGCTCCGCGCCAAGCGCCAGGACGCCGAGCGCCGGTTCGGCGCGCGCGCCGAGGCGCTGATGGCGCTCGCCGTCGTCGAGTACCTGACGCAGGAACGGCTCGCCGACGCGTCGCGCGGACTCGGGCTCGCGCCATGGCGGCGGCACCGCGTCCTCTATCCGCTCTGGTACGAGCTGCGCGCGGTGCGCGCCGCGCTGCGCGGCGAGCGTCCGCCGTCGCGCTTCGACGTCTGGGAGGCGATCGCGGCATGATCCTCTTCGTCAATCCGCGCGCGACGCGCCCGAAGAATCGCCGCTTCCCGCTGTCCGTCATGGCGATTGGCGCTGCGCTCCCTGCAGGGGAGTCCTGGCACATTGTAGACGGCAACCTTCCGGACGCGGACCCACTCGTCGAGTTGGTGGAGCGGGTAGAACGTGCACGAGGAAGCAGTGATCCCATCGCCGTCGTGGCGTTCACCGTGATGCCGGGCCCGCAGCTCGTCAGCGCCGTGCCCCTCGCGCGGGCGCTCAGGGCGCGCTGCCCCGAGGTGCAGGTCGTCTGGGGGGGCAATTTCGCGAGCCTCTATCCCGCGCCGGTGCTGGACGCGCCGTACGTCGACTGGGTCGTGCGCGGCCAGGGCGAGCACACCTTCGTCGAGCTGCTCGACGTGCTGCGCGGCGCGCGCGATCCGCACGACGTGGCGGGACTCGCGTTCCGCGAGCGGGACGGCAGCCATCACATCGGACCGGAGCGGCGCTGGGTCGGCCCGGACGAGCTGCCCGCGCCACCGTACCACGTGATCGACGTCGCCGAGTATCTGCATCCGACGGTGCTCGGCCGGCGCTCGGGGGTGTACCAGGCGTCGATCGGGTGTCCGCACGGATGCAAGTTCTGCGGCGTGATCTCCGTCTTCGGCCGCAAGGAGCGCATGGGATCGGCCGCGCGCACGGTGGAGCACCTCGCGTACCTCGTCCGCGAGCACGGCATGGACTCCGTGCACTTCTACGACAACAACTTCTTCGTCAGCGAGCCGCAGGCGCGCGAGTTCTGCGAGCGCATCGCGCCACTCGGCATTCGCTGGTGGTGCGAGGCGCGCGTCGACACGCTGACGCGGTTCAGCGCCGACACCTGGCGCCTGCTCGCGCGCGCCGGGCTCGCGATGGTGTTCTGTGGCGCGGAGTCGGGCTCGGACGAGGTGCTGCGGAAGATGGATAAAGGCACCACCACCGCGCAGATACTCGAAGTGGCGGCGCGCACGCGCGAGCACGGCATCATCCCCGAGTTCTCCTTCGTCTTCGGCGATCCGCACGATCCCGAGGGGGAGATCGACAACACGCTCTCCTTCGTCCGTCGACTCAAAGGTGTCAACCCACGGCTGGAGCTCATCACCTACTTCTACACGCCCACGCCGCAGCGCCGCGGTACCTACGGGGACGTCGACGCGCTGAGCGGCACACCAGCGACGCTCGAGGAGTGGACGGAGCCCGCGTGGGTGGACTGGATGACGCACGAGAGCCCGCGCGTCCCCTGGATGAACGACCACCTGCGCGCGCGCGTGCTCGATTTCCAGACGGAGATGCGCACGCGCTATCCCTCCGTGCACGGCAGCGGCGTGGTCGACACGCAGGCCTATGGGCATCTGCGGCAGGCCGCCGTGATCCCGTGACCACGCTGCGGCCGGCGGAGGCGTACGCACTCTGGGCACCGCGCTACGCGGCGGAGACGGTGATCAGCGCGCTCGAGTACGTCGCGGTCGAGTCGCTCGGCGTGGAGCTGCGCGGCCGCCGCCTGCTCGACGTTGGCTGCGGCATCGCGCGACGGCTGACGCAGGCGCGGGAGAGCGGCGTCGCGCTCGCGGTCGGCGTCGATCTCACGCCGCGCATGCTCGCCGAAGCGCGCGAGGGAGAGCTGCTCGCGGCGGCGGACGTCCGCGCCATTCCCGTCGCCGACGCGGCGTTCGACGTCGTGTGGTGCCGGCTCGTGCTCGGCCATCTCTCCGATCTCGACGCGGCATACGCCGAGCTGGCCCGCGTCTGCGCACGCGGCGGACGCGTCGTCGTCACGGACTTCCATCCCGATGCGGTGGCAGCCGGACATCGTCGCACCTTCCGCGACGCCGAAGGCGTCGTGCAGGAGATCGAGCACCACGTGCACACGCCGCGCGCGCACCGGCGCGCCGCGGCCCGGGCGGGCCTGACCCTCGTCCAGCGCTTCGATCGCGTCGTGGGGGAGACGGTGCGCGGCTTCTACGAGCGCGCCGACCGACTGGACGTGTACGAGCAGCAGCGCGGGCTGGCGGTCGTGCTCGGGCTCGCGTTCGTCCGCGCCTGAGGAGCTGCACGTGCGCCTGCTCGTCGAGGCGGCAGACGGAGCGCTCGGCATCGCCGGCGGACGCATCGTCGCGCCGAGCGGCGACTTCGACGTGATACTGCGGGTACCCGACGGCCTGTTGCGGCCGGGCCTCGTCAACGCGCACGACCACCTGCACCGCAACCACTACGGCCGGCTCGGTGCGCCGCCCTACGCGAACGCGTACGACTGGGGACGCGACATCCATGCGCGCCACGCCGACGCGATCGCGCGCGGGCGTGCGCTGCCGCGCCGCGAGGCCCTGCTGCGCGGCGCGTGGAAGAATCTGCGCGCGGGGGTCACGACCGTCGTGCACCACGATCCATGGGAACCCGCGTTCGAGGCGGACTTCCCGCTGCGCGTCGCGCGCGTGGCGTCGGCGCACTCGCTCGGCTTCGGGGGCGAGCTTCCGGCGCCGGTTCCAGGTGCACCGTTCGCGATCCATCTCGCCGAAGGGGTCGACGCCGCATCGGCGGCGGAGGTCGGCGCGCTCGCCGCACGCGGACTGGTGACGCGCGATCTCCTCGCCGTGCACGCCGTCGGCGTCGACGACGCCGGGATCGCGCTGCTGCGCGAGCGCGGCGCGGCGATCGTGTGGTGTCCGAGCTCGAACCGATTCCTCTTCGGGCGCACCGCGCCGGCCGCGCTGCTCGCGCCGGGCATCGACGTGCTGCTCGGCAGCGACTCGCTGCTCACCGCGGACGGCTCACTGCTGCGTGAGCTGCGGGTCGCGCGCGAGACGGCGCTGGTGGACGACGACCGATTGCTCGACGCGGTCGGCGCGGTGGCGGCACGGCGCATCGGCGTGGAAGCGCCGGCGCTGACGGCCGGCGCGCGCGCCGACGTCGTCGTGCTGCGGCGGCCATTGCTCGGGGCGAGCGAAGCGGACGTCGCGCTCGTCGTGGCGAACGGAGTGTTGCGCGTCGCCGATCCGGCGCTCGTGCCCGCGCTCGGCGCGCTCGCGGACGCGGGCCGCCTCGAGACGCAGGACGGCGTGGTGCGGTGGATCGGCGATCAGCGGGTGTCGTCGCCGGAGCGCGGCCTGGCGACGAGCATCGACAGCAGCCGGGCGGCGCGATGACGATAGGCCAGCCAGCGGGCGCGGAGCGGCACCCCCTCGAGCGGCGCGATCATCCGCCAGAACCGGCGCACGGTGGCGCGGACGCCGGAGGTCCACATGAGCCGTTCGTCGAGGGAGAAGCGTTCGTCGACGACCGGCGCGGTGGGCGTGAACCGGCTCGTCACGGCGCGAATGCGGCGCGTCGTGTCGGCGCGCAGCCGCGCGAGCACCGGGGCCGGCACGGTGTGCGGCGCGAGCTGCTCGGCGAGGGAGAGCAGGGGATAAGCGAAGCGGCGCGTGCCGCGCGCGGCGAGCGACGCGTCCACCGCGCCCCAGTCGAGGCGGCCGAGCGCATCGGCGCGGCGTACGACGAGCACGAGCTCCACGAGCCGCAGCAAACGCTGCGTGTAGAGCTCCGTCGAGCCGTGCGTCGCGAGCAGGGCGATCAGCTCGTTCGGCTCGCAGACGCGCAGCGGGACATCGTCGATGCGCAGCAGGGCGGCGAACACCGGCGTCTGCCGCGTGCGCACCACCTGCATCACGGCGGCGAAGTTCAGTCCGTCGTGCAGGTCGAGCTTCCACGGATTGCGCGCGTGCCAGAGCTCGTGCGAGCGCACTGCGTCGTCGCCATCGGAGGGCGTCCACTCGCTCTTGGCGCCCTGCTCCGAGCGCACCGCGTACTCGCTGGTGAACCCTGCCTCGCGGAGCAGCTGCATCGCGCGTGGCACGTGCTCCGGCGCAACGACGACGTCCACGTCCGCCGTCGGCCGCGCGCCGGCTTCGGGGAAGTACTCGTGCGCCGTGTGAAAGCCCTTGATGACGCCGGGTGCCAACCCGGCTTCCTCCATGCGCGCCAGCACCGGCAGGACGCCGGTGCGGACGCGAGCCGCGCGCGCCCGGTTGTGCGCGAGCTGGCGCGCGAGCAGGTGCGTCGCGGAGTCGTCCGCGGTGAGCATCCCGCGCTCGAGCCAAACGCCGAGCAGCGGCCCGACGCCGGTCAGCAGCGCGGCGACGCCAAGGGCGCGGGTGCTCCGCTCGCTCGTCGTCTCCCACCGCAGCGTCGCGTCCTCGCCGCGCAGCACATCGGCCACGGCGACGCCGATCGCGTCCGCGGCGCGCTGCAGCACGCCGGCATCCAGCCCGGGCCAGAGCGCGCCGGCGCGATGCGTCGAGTGCCACGCTTGCGCGCGCCGGCGCATCTCGTCGGCCGGTGCGTCGGGTGGGTCGTCGAGCGGCGTGAAGGGGAGCGCGTGATCCGTCATGCGGGGGCGACGTGCTGAGCGTCGTACAGGTGAGCTTCATCCCCGAAGCCGAGCGGCGCGACCCGGAGACGCTGCTGGCCGCCTGGCCCACGCTCGTCAACGTCGCGGCCAGCGTGGCTCGTGCCGGCGTGCAGCTAACAGTAGTGCTGGCCGCGGTACGCGACCAGATGATCGAGCGGGACGGCGTGCGCTACGAGTTCGTGGACGACGGGCGCGCCGTGCCGCGCCGCTCCCCGGTGCGGGGCGGCCCCGTGCGCCGCAGCGCCGACGTCATCGACCATGTCGTCGCGCTCAGCCCGGACGTCGTGCATCTGCACGGGTTCGTGCGCCCCCTGCTCGCGCGCCGGCTCCGCGCCGCCCTGCGCCACGTCCCACTGCTCGTGCAGGACCACGGCTCGCACGTCCCCACCGGGGCGCGACGGCTCTTCTGGCGCCTCGCCTTCAACGAAGTGGACGCGGTCGCCTTCGCGGCACGCGAGCAGGCCGTGCCCTTCCTCGACGCAGGAGTCCTGCGCCGCGACACGACGGTGTTCGAGCTGTTCGAGGACTCGACCTGCCTCGGCATCGGAGACCGCGACGCGGCGCGCGCCGCCACGGGATTGTTCGGCGACCCCTGCATCCTGTGGACCGGGCGTCTCGACGCCAACAAGGATCCGCTCGTCGTGCTCGACGCGTTCGAGCACGCTGCGCCTCAGCTCCCCGACGCGCGGCTCTGGTGCCGCTACGGCGACGCGCCCCTGCTCGGCGCGGTCGAGCGGCGCATCGCCGCGTCGCCGATCCTCCGCGAGCGCGTGACGCTGCTCGGCCCGTGCACGCACGCCGAGATGGAGGCGCACTACCGCGCGGCCGAGCTGTTCGTGCAGCCGAGCCATCGCGAGGGGTGCAGCTACTCGACCATCGAGGCCCTCGCCTGCGGCGTGACGCCCGTCGTGAGCGACATCCCCTCCATGCGGCGGATCGTCGGCGACGCCGGCAGGTGCGTCCCGCTCGGCGACGTGACCGCGCTCGCCGCGGCGATCGTCGAGGTGGCGCGGCGTGATCCGGCGCCGCGTCGCGCCGCGGCTCGCGCACGATTCGAGAGTGCGCTCAGCTACGAGCACGTCGGCCGTGCGCTGCGCCGCGCCTACGAGACGATGGCGGGGCGCGCATGAAGCTCGCCGTCGTCACGCCGGGCGGTGTGGACGAGAGTGGGACGGAGCGCGTCATCCCCGCCTTCCTCTGGCTGATCGAGCGGCTCGCGCGGCGCCACGACGTGCACGTCTTCGCCCTCTCGCAGGAGCCGCGGCCGCGCGACTGGACCCTCCTCGGCGCAACGGTGCACAACGTCGGCACGGTGGGGGCGCGCTGGCTGCGCTTCCAGCGGCTCTTCGCGCGCGAGCATCGCGTCGCGCCGTTCGACCTCGTGCACGCGCTGTTCGGCGGATCGGCGCTGCACGCCATCGCCATCGCGGCGTGGTACCGGCTCCCCGTGCTCACGCATCTCACCGGCGGTGAGCTCGTGGGACTCCCGGAGATTGGCTATGGCGCGCAGCTCCGCCGGCGCGGGCGTCTGCAGACGCGCCTCATCGCCGCGGGATCGACGCGCATCACCGTCGGCACGACGCACATGCGCCGATTGGCTGAATCGTTCGGCATCGACTCGGACCTCGTGCCACTCGGCGTCGCGCTCGATGCATGGCCGCCGTGTGCGCCGCGCGTGCGCGATGGGATGCGGCCGGCTCGGCTGCTCCACGTGGCCGACCTGCGGCCGGTGAAGGACCAGCCCATGCTCCTCGCGGCGACGGCGATGCTGCGCGCGCGGGGCATCCCGTTCGAGCTCCACATCGCCGGCTTCGACACGACGAACGGTGCCATCGCGCGAAGCGCGGGTGCGCGCGCCGTGGACGACGTCGTGCACTGGCACGGCCTGCTCGCGCGCGCGCCCCTGCGGCGACTCATGGAGGAGAGCGACCTGCTCGTGCACACGTCGCGGCACGAAGCGGGGCCGATCGCCGTGCTCGAAGCCGCGCTGGCCGGCGTGCCGACGGTCGGGACCGACGTCGGTCACGTGAACGAGTGGGCACCCGATGCGGCCGTCGCCGTCCCCGTCGGCGACGCGCGTGCCCTCGCCGAAGCGATTGCGTCGCTGCTCGTCGACGAGCCACGCCGTCTCACCATGGCGCGCGCGGCGCAGCGGCGCGCCGTCGCGATCGACGCGGACTACACCGCGCTGTCGTTCGAGCGGCTCTACGCCGTGCTGCTCGAGAAACGCGGACGAGCGGCGCGGGTCAGGTGAGGGCGTGCTCCGTGATCGAGCGCGAAGCGTGTGATGCGGCTCGCGCTTCCGCTCCGGCCGCCAACTGCGCGAACGCGGCGCGTCCCAGCCCGATCTGCCGCTCGGTTGCCTGCAGGATCGCGGGACGCAGCTCGTCCGCATGCGCGAACATCTGCTCCGTCGTCTGCTCGAGACGGCCGGCGAGATCCGGCTCATCGACCATCAACGTCTGGCACCCGTCGCCGAACAGGTCGGACAGCCCCTTGAACTTGTCCTCGTAATACGGGCTGCCGGCAAGCCCCACGGCGGGGACACCGCTGGCGAGGGCGAACACCGCCGAATGGTAGCTCCCAGTGACCACGACTCGACATCTGTGCACCATTCTCATCGCATCCTCGGGCCGATCGCTTCCTTCCACCGCCGATGTGTCGGTGTCGCCGATCAGCATTCGGATCGAATCGAGATCCGCTTCCCCCGGCACGCGCGAGATCGGCACCGGGACGAGCTCGGCCCCCTGGTGGCGCGCGACGTTGCCGAGCGCAGTCTGCACTGCCGGAACGATGGACGTCCCGACTCCCGCGTAATCCGCGATCCGGAGATTGACGCCGATCTCGTCACCCAGGTGATCCGTTCGGATCCGGTATGCCGGCTCGAGCGTATCGTCACCGGTCACGACGATGCGCTCCCTGCTCACCCCCAGTGAGAGGAGCAATGGGACACTCGCGCGTTCTTCGCGCACGGCGATCAGATCGACACGTGGGAGGACGGCACTCGCGAGCGCGCGCAGTTGCGGATCCTCCAACGGGCCGAACCCCTGGCCGATCATGGCCGTGTAGCGGCCCGCGTGCGTCGCGAGTGCGAGCGTGTCGAGGAGACCTGTGGCAAATTCGGAGAAGGCATCCGTGACGCCGCCCATGCCGGTGACGATGACCAGATCGGCCCGAGTGACCAGCGAGTGGAATTTCTCCAGCTCAGTGAGCGCCACCGAATCACCGCGCAGGCGCAGCATGAACTGCTTTACCTTGAACCACACTCCCGGGCGAGCGAAGCGCAGGCGATCCTGCGGCGGGATCGGGAGGCGGCGGCCGATCCTTCCCAGCGTTTCCCGTCCTTCGTCCTGGAGCCAGATCCTCCGCCCCTTCGACGAGACTGGCGTCGCACGCGGTGCGAGGCGAACGAGCCCTTCGGGATCATCCGTGAACACATCGATGCGAGCGTCCGGCCAGTGCTCGGCCATGCGCGCGACCGCTGCCTGCAGCATCGCCATGTCGCCGATGTTGCGCATCACGTAATCGCTCGGCTCAACGACGATGTGCACAGGTCACCAGACCGCGGCTTTCGGAAGCGGGGAGACTCGGATGCTCGAACGAGATCTAATGCCATTGCGAATTGCGTGCTCGTCCGTCGAGTCGCCCACCCGAGGAAGTCGATGAGCGGTGCAATCAGGATCGAGCTTCCCGTGCTCGGCATCGCCACGCGCTTCGAAACAAATGACGCAGAGGTCGCACGTTGCGTCGACGAAACGTTTGGAATGTGGCGCACACTCATCGATCGACGCGTGACGCATGTCACGGGGCACCCGCCGCTCCTCGTGCGCGTGGACGTAGTGGAGGGAGACGAAGGGCCGCTTCCACCCGGCGGCCACGCGAACGTGCGCTACTCCCTCCCCGACGAGACGCGCGTCGTCGTGGAGACGCCGGCGAGCGTCGCGGTGAGCGATCCGCTGCGGCGCCAGGCGACGGCGCGGGTGACGAGGGGGCTCGTCGCGGACCGGATGCACTTCCGCACGGAGGTCCTCGAGGCGGTGACGCTCGCGCTGCTGTCGCACTTCGATCGGCATCCGGTGCATGCGGGTGCCGTGGCGCTGAACGGGCGCGCCGTGCTGTTCGCCGCGCCGAGTGGGACGGGAAAGAGCACGCTCGCCTATCACTGTCATCTCGACGGGCTCGACCTGCTCGGCGACGACCACGTGCGCGTGCAGCTCGACCCGCGCGTGCGCGTGTGGGGGTGGCCGTCGCGTGTGCGGCTCCTCGCGCGTGAGGCAGGGGGCGAAGGCGCAGCGTCCGACGCGGTGAAGGAAGTGGTCCATCTCGACAGCGGGACGCTTCTCGTCGCCGACGAGATGCGCGTGTGCTGTCTCACGCGCGACGGCGGCCCCGCCTCACTCGAGCCGGTCGATGCCGCGACGCTCGCGAGCACCCTCGACGCACAGCTCGCGCCCGGCTTCGATCGGTTTCCCGCGCGGTGGCCGGCGGTGCGCGACGCACTCGCGGCGCGTGGAGGGTGGCTGCTGAACCTGTCGCGCGATCCGCGCGAGGGCGTCCGACTCGTGCGCCGCGTCTTGAGCTGAAGACCCGGTGTCGCGCGACGACGCTCACGTCACGCGCGACGGCGGCCGATCATGGCTCGGTCGCGATGCCGTAGTGGTCGAAGCTGTGGAGGTCCCAGCTGACTTCCCCACCAGCACACGCCACCTTGTCGTTCGAGGTCCTGGGCGCCGGCGGCGTCGCCAAGCGGCCCCGAATCAGAGCCCGCCAGGAGCGAAAGGAAAATCGCCGGTTGCGAGACATACCGGGCGCGGCTGTGTGGGCATGCGAGGATGACGACATCGCCTCTCCGCATCTCCGCATCCCCGCCACTGTCCCGGCTGGCTCGTTTCTTTCATGCGTGTGTTTACGCGGCGTCCGATGATGGGCGCGCGATCGGGCGTCTCGGGGGGGCATGCACAACGAATCGGACAAGGGTGAAGACACCGGCCGACCTTCGGGGAAGAAGCCGGAGCTCGGTCTCGCGCGCGGCAACGCAGACCCGCGCGCCGGCGAATCAGCGCTCGCGCGCGAGTTCGCGGAGCGTGCGCTCGCGCCGCTCATCAACGACCTGCGCGGACGCTCCGGCGCGCTCGAGCCGCGACGCGTCGCGTCCGCAGTCGGCATGCACCTCGAGCAGCTGGCCGGCTGCCTCGAGCTTCCGGAGGAGGAGCTGCAGAAGTCACCGCCACCGGAGTATCTCGAGGCGCGCCTCGAGCCGTTCGCGATGGTCATCGGCGTCGTGCGCGACGTCTTCGGTGGCGACAACAATCGGGTACGTTCGTGGCTGCGCACGACGCGCCCCGAGCTCGACGGCCAGACGCCGCTCGACGCCATGTGCGTCCCGGCCGGCATCCAGAGCGTCATTCACTTCGTGCTGAACGCGTGGCTCGGCAACGCCGATTGATGATCGTGCGCACGTCCGCGTGTCTCGTGCTCGCGGGTGTACTGCTCGGTGCATCGGCGTCCACTGCCGCGGGTCAGAGCTGCGCGGGGGCGCGCCTCGACGTCGCCGACTGGGCGCTCGTGCGCTCGGCCGACATTCCGGGCTTCACGCTACGCCTGCCGCGCGCCTTCACCCGTGATTCGACCATACCGGCGAGCGCCGCGCTGCCGGCGTCGCGTACCGCCTGGTGGCGCGACGCCACGCGCGGGCGGCTGGGCTTGATCCGCTCGGTGCACGACTCGTCCTCGCACGCCGAGCTCGCGTCGGCCGGCGGCCGATCGGGCTATCTCCGCTGCGAGGAGCGCGTCGGCTCGGCCGTCGCCGTCATCGTCCACTACGACGCCGTCGCGCCGGGGAATCAGAACGGGCCGTTCATCGTCCGCGCGCGCATCCGCTGGCCCGACGGCGAAGAGCTCGACATCCGCGGCGACGCCCCCGACCGCGACCACCTCGCACAACTCCTCACCGCGGTTCGCACGATTCGCCGAGCAGGAGCGTGAAGCGGGGATGCGGAACAACGCTGTCATCCCGAGCGAGCGCAGCGAGTCGAGGGATCTGCACCTCACGCGCGCTGCGAGACCTTCAGTCATCAGGTCAGCCCGGCGGCGCCTGACAACGCGGCGGTCAGCGGTTGAGGTTAGCCCAGTGGCGAGCGGGCGGCGGCGAGTGAACAGCGGTCAGCACTAGCGCTCAGCGCAGCCGCGAAGCATTGACGGACTCTGACCCGTGAACCCACTGACGGCTGACCGCTTCGGCCCACCGCTGTCCGGTCGCCGCTTGCCGCTCGCCGCTGGGCTCACCTGACGGCTCAAAGCTCCTGCGGTTGCCGAGGCCTCGGCACGTGCGCATCCCTCGACTCGCTCGGGATGACGGGTGAAATGCGAAACGGCCCCGGGAGGCGCCCCGAGACCGTTTCGAACTAGCTCGCGATTTCCACTCACCCACTCACGAGCAAGACAACCGGCCCCTCGGCAGCGGCTTCGTGCACGTCTTCGTCGTGCCGTTCTCCGTGATCTCCACCTTTGCCGTCGCGGAGCCGTCGTACGTCACCACCTCGCGGCGCGTCAGTGCGACCGCGGCCTCGCCCTCGTACTGCAGCGACGCCTGGATGCTGCGCACCGTTTTCCCCGCCGTCGGGTAGGCCGGTCCCGTGCTGCTCGACGTCACCGGGATCACCAGTCCGGTCGTCGTGTCGCCCACACCGTGCGCTGCGTGCTTCCCTGCGCGAGCCCGGTCACCGTGCGTGAGCTCGAGCTGTTGATCGTCGTCGTCGCCGTCAGCACACGCGACGTGTCGCCGAGGAGTCGTCCGCGCTCACCGCGACCGCGGCCCCACTCGCCGTGGCCACCGCCCGGTCCACGGTCGCCGCCGCGATCGTCGCCCGCCAGGCTGTCCGCCGCGCGATCGAAGGTGATCGTTCCGGAGGTCGACGACTCGGTGTTGACGCTGTTCGTCGTGAGCGAGTCGAACGCCGACTGCACGTTGCCCGCCGCGTCCTTGAACTGCACCGAGCGCTTCACGGTGAGGCCATTGCGCGTGATGTCGGGGCAGACGAGTCGGCCATTCGACGCGACGGCGGTGCTGTCCGCGCACCCGCGTCCGCCGGCGAACCGTCCGCCGAACGGGCCGTGACCGCCGCCACGCCCCTCGAACGCCACCCCGCCGATGAACGCGTCCTGGATGCCGCCGCCCATGAAGTCGCCATGGTCGAAGCGAGCTTCGCGGCCGCCGCCGAGCCAGAGGCCGGCCGATGGCGCATCGTCCGCGGACACGCCGACGAAGCTGGAGGTCAGGTCACCGAAGCCGATCGGCACGGAGCCGAGCGCGGCGCTGAGTGCAGCGGTGGAGAGAGCGGACGGAGAGGAACCAGTGGCATCGCTGCAGGCCGCGACGGCGATGGTCGTCAGCCCGGCGACGGTCAGGCGTGCGAGTGAACGATTCATGAATCGACTCCGATGTCGTGTGTTGAGCGAGGACTCCGGCAGAACACGCAACGGCCGCAGTACCTACGTGTCGGTGTCTGCGCGGCCGAGCTGTCCGAGCCGGTCGCCATTCAGACACGCCGCGTGTCGCCCACCCTACGCGCCAGGCACTCGCACCGGCCGGCGCACCGAGGGGACACCGAATCGGTCAGGCCGGGGCCGCTGCCGTGTGCGATGTGACGGCACGGGCGCGGCGAAGCGGCTGCCATCGAGCGTAGGTGACGCTCCGCCACAGCCACTCGGCGGGCCCGAACCGATAGCGCGCCAGCCACGCGTGGCTGAGCGCCATCTGCGCGCCGAACATCAGTGGCGCCACGACGATGTATGCGTACGGTCGCATACGCAGCTCCAGTCCATATCCCGCGCCGACGAGATCGATCACCAGCGCCTGGAGCAGGTAGTTGGTGAGGCCCATTCGCCCGGCCTCGCCGACGAGACGCAGTCGCTCGATCCAGCGTGGCCGGTACGCGACCAGAAGGATCACGCCGCCAGCGTAGCCCAGACAGAGCCACTGATCCTGCAGCAGGCCGAAGCCGAACTTGATCGGCCAGTCCGCGCCAGGGATCGGCACGTCGGGGAGATTGCGCAGCACCGTCCACGAGAGCGCCCACGACGCCACACCGAACGTCATCCATCCGATGATGAGGCGCACGTGCCGCTTCGGATCGTCGAGCACACCGTGTCGCACGGCGAGCAGTCCGAGGATGAACAGCGCGAGGTTCGACCCGGGCAGCAGATCGGGCCAGCGGTGCGGGAGGCCAGCGACGAACACGCCCCAACGCGCCGAGAACACTGCGCCGTAGTGATGGAGCTGCGCAGCGTCGTGCTCCATCGCCCAGATGTTGGGGCCCGCCAGGACATCAGGCGTCACCTTCCACCACGCGAGGAGTGTGCTGACTTCCGCGACGACGGGCCGCGCACATGCGGCGATCAGCGCGAGCATGAGCAGTCGGCGCGTGGGCCACCGTCGGACGAGCAGCAGCACGAGTCCCCAGCACGCGTACTCGAACAGGATCGCGAAGCCGAGTCCCACCGTCGCGAGGAGACCGAGCACGGCGAGCCCGGCGAGTCGCCGCAGATAGATCGGCACGACCGACACGTCGCGCGACTCGAGTCGTCGCAGCAGCACGGCGAAGCCGACGCCGAACAGAAACGCGAATGTCCCCCACGCCTTCTGCTCGACGAAGATGTA
The DNA here is from genome assembly GCA_019510405.1 of Gemmatimonadota bacterium. GTDB lineage: Bacteria > Gemmatimonadota > Gemmatimonadetes > Gemmatimonadales > Gemmatimonadaceae > AG11. The sequence goes on from JAEKKK010000126.1 coordinate 26,697, forward strand.
CACGAACCACCCGATCAGATCCTCGGTGCCCGAGACGGATCGCTCGAGCCGCTGGTGAAAGTGCACCAGGATCATGCTGGCGAGTGCGAGCCCGCGGAGGATGTCGAGCGAATGCAGTCGCTCGTCCGAATCGATCGGGGTGGGTGTACCGACAGCGGTGTGTGGAACGGATGCCGACGATGTGGCCATGGGCCGGCGGCGCCTCGCGCGATGGTGTGGGCGGCAGCAGCGACGGGAACGCGAACATAGCATCGCCTCGCCTCGGCGGCGACCGTCGCTGTCGATGATCGGCCGGCGTACGAAACTGTACTAAGGCCTTGAAGGCCGCGGTCTTACGGGGCACGCTCGTTGCGCCTCCCCCTGCTGACACGCCGGACCAACGCCCGATCACGAGCCGGCCATCCGTCGATCAGCATGAGCGCAGGTGATTCCCATGAGCGAGCCATTCCCCACGTCACTCCGTGCGCCAGCGTCGGCAGACGCCGCCACGGATCCGAACCGCCGGACGGACGACAACGTCCCGCGGCCGCACACCGCGCGCGACGCAGACGGCGCGAGCGTCGACCCCTCGCGCCGGAGCTTCGCGCGGCGCATCGACTGCTCGGCGAGCGCGTCGACGGTGGGGGAGAGTCGAATTCGCCACCGGTGATCCGGGTCGGACGCGCGGCGCTGCGCGGCGCGACGTGACGAGCGAGTCCCCGGCCACGGTCGCCGACCGCGCCGACGACCTCCGCATCGTGCACGTGCGCACGCTGGGTGGGCCGAACCTCTGGCGCCTCGCTCCAGTGGTGCTCGCCGAGCTGCACGTCGGCTCACTCGCCGAGTCTGCACCGGACGACGTGCCCGGATTCAACGACCGACTGCTGGCCGCGCTGCCCGGGTCCAGCGACGTGAAGGTCGAGCGCCCGTCGCAGTGGACCGCGTCATGGGCCGACGCGCTCGTTCGCGTCGCGCTCGAGTTGCAGCGACTCGCCGGCGCGCCCGCCACGTTCGGACGCGTCGTGTCGCACGCGCAGGGGCTGTGGACGGTCGTCGTCGGGTTCGCTCGTGATGCTCGAGGCGGCGCGACAGCGTGGGATCCCGGTGCGCCGGAATCCGGATGACGGCGTCGTGCAGCTCGGGCTCGGCGCGGCCCAGCGGCGGCTGCACGCGACGATGACCGATGCCACGAGTCTGATCGCGACGGAGATCGCATCGGACAAGCACCGCACGAAACGGGTGCTGAAGCGCGCCGGGCTGCGCATTCCCGAAGGCGACACGGCGCGCACGCTCGACGGCGCGCTGGAGATGGCGGAGGACATCGGCTTCCCGATCCTGCTCAAGCCGCTCTCGGCGAACAACGGCCGCGGCATCTCGGGGCGCATCGACACACCGGAGGGGGTGCGCGCGGCCTGGCCGCTCGCCGCGGCCGAGCATCAGGTCGTCGTCGTCGAGCGGTTCGCCGAAGGGAACGACCACCGCGTCGTGGTGGTGAACCGGCGCGTCGTCGCGTGCGTCGAGCGGGTGCCCGCGCACGTCGTGGGCGACGGACGCCGCAGCGTGCGTGCGCTGGCCGAGGAGATCAACCGCGACCCGAAGCGGAACAAGGCCGACCCCCGGTCGCCGCTCGCGCCGCTGCCACTCGACGCGCTCACCTCGGCGCACCTTGCACGCGCGGGTCGCACGCTCGACACCGTGCCCGACGACGGGGAGATAGTCTTCCTTCGCGCGACGGCGAACATCTCCACCGGTGGCACCGCGATCGACCGCACCGACGTGATCCATCCACGGAATCGTGCGCTGTGCGAGCTCGCGGCCGGCGCGGTGGGGCTCGACGTCGCCGGCCTGGACGTGCTCACGCCGGACATCGCCGTGCCGTTCGACGAGAATGGCGCCGTGGTGATCGAGGTGAACGCGTCGCCCGGCATCCGGATGCACACGGACCCCGACGCCGGCGTGCCGCGCGACGTGCCCGGCGCGATCCTCGACATGCTCTTCCCCACCGGCGCACCGACGACGATCCCCGTGCTCGCCGTCACCGGCACCAACGGCAAGACGACGACGACACGGCTTCTGGCGCATCTCTTCCGCACGACGGGGAAGCGCGTCGGATTCACCACCACCGACGGCGTCTACTTCCAGCAGCACCTCCTGCTCGAGGGCGACCTCACCGGCCCGTTTGCCGCGAGCATCGTCCTCTCGCACCCGGACGTGGACGTCGCCGTCCTCGAGACGGCGCGCGGAGGGATTCTCCGCGCCGGACTGGGCTTCGACGCCTGCGACGTCGGGGTCGTGCTCAACGTCAGTGCGGATCACCTCGGGCTCGATGGCATCGACACGCTCGAGCAGCTCGCCGAGGTGAAGGGGGTGATCCCCGCCGTCGTGAAGCCGGGTGGACACGCGGTGCTCAACGCGGACGACCCGCGCGTGCTGGCGATGCGTGCGCGCACGCCGGGCACCGTCGTCCTGTTCTCCACCGCGCCGCCGGGCGAGAACGGCGACGTGGAGGCGCAGCTGGCGCGCGGCGGCATCGTCGCGCGCGTGGAGCACGACGGCAACGACGAGCGGATCGTCATCCGCGAGGGCGCGCGATGCGCGGCGCTCGCGACGGTGCGAGAGCTCCCGCTCACCTTCGGCGGCGCGGCGCGCTTCCAGATTCAGAACCTGCTCGCCGCGTCGGCCGCCGCGTACGCGCAGGGAATGCCCGTCGAGAGAATCCGCGAAGGGTTGCTCGGCTTCGTGCCGTCCGCCGAGCACACGCCCGGCCGGCTCAACGTGATCGAGACCACGCGTGGCCGGGTGATCGTCGACTACGCACACAACGCCGCCGCCGTCGCGGGACTCCTCGACTTCGTCGGGCGCCTGCCGGCGGAGCGGCGCATCGCGGTCATCAGCGTGCCGGGCGACCGACGTGACGAGGATCTGCGCGAGGTCGGCGCGCTGGCCGCGGGGATGGACTACGTGATCTTCAAGGAGCACGAGCACTATCGTCGCGGCCGCGCGCCGGGCGAGGGCGCGCGTGTCCTGGCGGAAGGGCTGCTCGCCACCGGTTTCGCGCCCGATCGCGTGGCGACCTTCCGCGAGGAATCCGACGCGGTCGCGCACGCGATCGGCCTCATGTGTCCTGGCAGCGTCGTCGCGCTCATCGTCGATGGGCCGGAGGTGGTGGAGCAGTTCCATCCCTACCTCGTCCCGCCCGGGACGGCCGATGCACGACGCCAGGGCGTGACGGCGTGACGATGCGCGCACGACGCGTGCTCCATCGGGAGCCGAGGCACATTCTCTGCGCTTCGATGGCGCGCGCACATCCCCGGACGGAGACGCCATGCACACACTGATCGAGAACGGCGAGGTCTACGCCCCGCAGCGCCTGGGACAGCGCTCCGTGCTCCTCGCCCATAGCAAGATCGCCGCGGTGGGCCGCGTGAGCCGCGCCGCGCTCGAGTCGCTCGGCGTCGAGCACGAGATCATCGACGCCGAGGGGTGCCTCGTCACGCCCGGCTGGGTCGACCCGCACATCCACCTGCTCGGCGGCAGCGGCGAGGAGGGGTTCAGCACGCAGACGCCCGAGTTCTTCGTCGACGAGATCGTGCGCTACGGCTTCACCACCGTCGTCGGCTGCCTCGGCGTGGACACGACGATGAAGACGATGCCGGGGCTGCTCGCGAAGGCGAAGGCGCTGGAAGAGGAAGGGCTCAACGCGAAGATCTGGACCGGGGGCTACAACGTACCACCGACGACGATCCTCGGCTCGCCCCGCGAGGACATCATGTTCGTCCACGAGGTGCTCGGCGTCGGCGAGATCGCCATCAGCGACAAGCGCGGCATGGACCCCGACCCGCGTGCGCTCGCGCAGATCATGCACGACGCCCACATCGGCGGGATGCTCGCGAAGAAGGCGGGGCTCACGCACTTCCACGTCGGCGAGGGCGAGCGCCGACTGGCCAAGCTGCGCCAGGTCGTCGACGAGTTCGACGTCGAGCCGTCGTGGATCTACGCCACGCACATCGAGCGCAGCGAGGCGCTCATGCGCGAGGCGATCGAGCTGGCCGGTCGCGGCGCCGCGGTCGACATCGACACGGTCGAGGGAGATCTCGCGCGCTGGCTGCGCTTCTACTTCGACAACGGCGGCGACCCGGACCGGCTCACCCTCTCGTCGGACGCGTCGGTCAACAGCCCGCGCGCCTTCGCCGAGCAGGTCTGCGATTGCATCCTGCACCACGGCTTTCCCATCGAGCAGGTGCTGCCGCTGGTCACGTCGAACACGGCGCGCATCCTCAAGTGGGAGGAGAAGGGCACGCTCGCGCGCGACAAGATGGCGGACGTGCTGGTGATGGAGCGCGACACACTGAATCTCCGCTACGTGTGGACGAAGGGGCGCTGCATGGTGCGTGACGGTGAGCTGGTCGCCCACCCGACATGGCTCGAGGAGAGCAAGCGCGAGATCGTGCTCCGGGGTGACGAGCGGCCCAAGCGCCAGGCCGAGGTACCGGCCGAGCGGTAGGCGAGACCGGGCACGGTATCGCCTCGCCAGGCGCCCCGCCGCGACCTGCTCAAGGCCGCCGCGCTCGCCACCGCCGGAATCGCCACCGCCGGCCCCTTCACCAGCGCGATCGCCGAGCACATCACCGCCGGCTCGCATCCCGAGCTGGCGCCGCCGGCGCCCCCGAACCGCAAGTCCATGCGCGCGGTCCCGTTCGCGAAGCACGACGTCGTGCGCGTCGGGATGGTCGGCACCGGACTGCGTGGACGCTCCGTGCTCACCGAGCTGCTCGGCGTCGACGGGGTGAAGATCGTCGCGCTGTGCGACACTGTGCCCGACAAGGCGCGCATGGCCGCGAAGATGGTGACGGACAAGGGCCAGCCGGAGCCCACGCTGTACACGAACGGCGACCACGCATTCGAGCAGCTCGTCGCGCGCGACGACCTCGATCTCGTCTACACGGCGACGCCGTGGGAATGGCACACGCCCGTCGCACTCGCCGCGCTCGCGCACGGCAAGCACGCCGCGAGCGAGTGCCCGATCGGCACGACGCTCAAGGATCTCTGGGCGCTCGTCGACGCCAGCGAGCGCGCCCAGAAGCACTGCATGCAGCTCGAGAACTGCAACTACGGCTACAACGAGATGATGGTCAACCGGATGGTCCACGACGGACTGTTCGGCGACGTGCTGCACGCCGAGGCGGCGTATCTGCACGACCTGCGCAAGATCCTCTTCGAGACGAAGGACGAGGGACTCTGGCGCCGCGCCTGGCACACGCGCTCGAACTCGAACCTGTATCCGACGCACGGACTCGGTCCCGTGAGCTGGTACCTCGACGTCCACGCCGGCGACCGCTTCGACTACATCGTCGCCGTCGCCACGCCGGAGCGCGGACTGTCGCTCTACCGCGAGGAGACGGTCGACAAGTCGGATCCACGCTGGCGCGAGCGCTACATCACCGGTGATCTCAACACGTCGATCATCAAGACCGTGAACGGGAAGACCGTCATGATGCAGCACGACGTCTCCAACCCGCGCCCGTACTCGCGCCACAACCGCGTCATGGGCACCAAGGGGACGTTCGAGGACTATCCGCCGCGCATCTATGTAGAAGGGCAGGCGGGGGGTGAGAAATTCCAGCCGATCGGTGACGACCACAAGAAGCAGTTCGAGCATCCGCTCTGGACCAAGCTCGGCGAGCAGGCACGCACCGGCGGCCATGGCGGCATGGACTTCGTGATGGCGTACCGCCTCATCGAGTGCATGCACGACGGGCTCGCTCCGGACTTCGACGTCTACGACGCGGCGGCGTGGAGCGCGCCGCTGCCGCTCACCGAGATGTCCGTCTCCAAGGGGAGCATGCCGATGAAGTTCCCCGACTTCACCCGCGGTGACTGGATGAAGCCGCGCGCATGAACACGCCCTT
>JAEKKK010000238.1 GCA_019510405.1 Gemmatimonadota bacterium
CTTTCCGGCGGGCCGAGTGACCGACGAGAACCCGCGCACCTTCTGGGTCGCGCGCGAGAATCGGCCCGGCGAGTGGCTCACGGTCGATCTCGGCCGCGCGATGGAGCTGCGCGCCATCCAGGTGAACTACGCCGACTACAAGTCCGGCCTGTTCGGGACCGACTCCAGTGTCGTCACGCGCTTCCGCCTGCGCACCTCGGTCGACGGGAAGAGCTGGCGCACCGTCGCCGACCTCTCCCGCTCCACGCGCGACCGCCCGAACGCGTACGTCGAGCTGGCGACGCCGACGCGCGCGCGATACGTGCGCTACGAGCACGTGCACGTCGGCGCGGCGCATCTCGCGATCAGCGACGTCCGCGTGTTCGGCACCGGCGGCGGCGCGAAGCCGGCCGCACCGACCGGCCTCACCGCCAAGCGCGACCGCGACGAGCGCAACGCGGTGATTGCCTGGCAACCGGTCGGCGGCGCGGTCGGCTACAACGTGCGCTGGGGAATCGCCCCGACGAAGCTCTACCAGACCTACCAGCGCTTCGCCGATCAGCCGACCACGCTCGACCTGCGCGCCCTCGACGTCGGCCAGCCCTACTGGGTCGCCGTCGAGAGCTTCGACGAGAACGGCGTCTCCGCGCTCACACCGGTGATGCCGATTCGATGACGGGATGGCGGTGAATGTGAAACGGCCCCGGAGCGCCATAGCGTCCCGGGGCCGTTCACCAACTCACCGACTCACTGACTCACCAACTCACTCAGTTCCGCCCGTACCGCCCGTTGTTGTTCAGCGGCTCCCAGACCGCGACGATGCGGTAGTTCCCGGCGCCGCTGTTCGGGTCGCGCACACGCAGCGTGGCCGAGTACCCGTTGCTCGCCGTCGGCTGCTGGATCACGTCGATGTCGCCGCGTCCTTCGACCCGCTGGATCCGCAGGATGCCATCCTGGCGCGGCATGGCGGCGAGGAACTGGCCGTTGTTGTTGCGAACCTCGCGGTTGCCGACCGGCTGGACGTAGGCCCGGCCGTTCGAGAGCTGGATGCGGACTTCCTTGTCCACGAGTCCCTGCCAGCGGTACACCTCGCGCGGCGCGTTGCCGTTGCGGCCATTGCCCCACCGGCCGTTGTTGTCATAGCGACCGTGACCGTTCCCGCGACCGTTGTTCCCGCGACGGTCGTCCCAGCGGTCATCATCGCGGCCACGACCGCCGTCGTTGCGCCCGTAGCGGTCGTCGTCGTTGCGACCGTAGGTACCGTTGTCGTAAGTGCCGTTCGTGGTGCGGCCGTAGCGATCGTCGCCGGCCGTGCTCTGCACCCGGGCCTGCGCGCGCACTTCCTCGTCGTGCCGCGCGATCGCCGTCTGCTTGAGATCCATCCCGCCGCTGCGATCGCAGGCGTGCGAATCTTCAGACGTGATCCAGGACCCTTTCTTCCGCCTGTCCACCGGTCGGGACAGTCGGCGTCCTGATCGGAGCGCATCGAGGCGGCTCGGCGGCACACCGGGGAGGCGGCCGCCGAGCAAGCGGCTACGCCATCACTCTTTCGACGCGCAACGGAAGCGCTCGCAACCGTTTTCGTGTGGCGTGGAACACACCCTTCGCGATCGACATCGCGACCCGCGAAGACTGCGCTTCGTTCGAGTAACGCGGTTACCGCGTCCCCTCCATCAACGCCGCGGCTCCGCGATGAAGTCGCGCTCCCGGTACTCGAACCAGTCGAAGTCCGCGTGCAGCGCCGAGCCCGCGAGGTCCTGACACGCCATTCCGACGAACGCTCCCGTGAAGTTCGCCGTCCCCGCCGCCGCGGCTTCGTCGGACAGGATGCTCGCGTCGAACTGCTCGGGAAGCCAGCTCCAATCGTCATATCCTTCCACGCGATACGCGAACAGCATCCGCTCCTCGTCCACCTCGACGCGCAGCTCGACGCGCTTTCCCTCCGGCAACGGGATCGGGCGCGAGAAGTCGTCGGCGCGCACCCCCTCGGGAAGCGCGGACATCACCTGGAGGTACTTCCCCATCCGCTCATCGCGCGAGACGTACAGGTAGTGGAACTTGGGCGCGCCGTAGTAGCACACGAGACCAGCCGCCTGCTGGAAGTGCGTCGGCTCGAACTCGAGCATCGTCGACGCACTGTAGCAGTGCGCCTGCTGCCGCCGCGCGACGAGCGATTGTCGAAACAGACTTCCCATCGTCTCGCGCCCATACAGCCGCAGATGTCCGGGACGCGCCTCGAGGCTGAACAGCTCCTCGGGGTACGGCGTGCGCAGCCACTGGAAGTCGATCGGCAGGCTCGCGTCCTCGAACTCGACGCGCGCGGCAACGGGCGGAAACTCGTGCGCCGGTAGATCGGGCGCGCGTGGCGTGAGCTGCGGGATCCGCTCGCCGTCCGTCGTGTGCAGCCAGTCGTCGTCCCCCCACACCATCGGCTGGATCGCCGTCTCGCGGCCGAGGGTGCACTTGCCGCGATTGCGCAGCGGGCGGCCGCAGAGATACGCGATCCACGTCTCGCCGTTCTGCGTCTCGACGAGATCGGCGTGCCCCGCCTTCTGCAGCGGCGCGTCGGGCCGATGCCGCGACGTCAGCACGTACGTGTCCGGATGCAGCTCGTACGGCCCCGTGATGCTCCGCGACCGTGCCATCGTCACCGCATGCCCCCAGAACGTCCCGCCCTCGGCGGTGATCAGATAGTACCAGCCGTTGCGCTTGTAGAGGTGCGGCGCCTCGGTGAAGCCGATCGACGTGCCGGCGAAGATGTTCACCCGCTCGCCGACGAGTTTTCCCTCGTCGACCGAATACTCCTGGAGCACGATCCCGCCGAAGTGATGCACGTTCGGACGGTGGTCCCACAGCATGTTCACGAGATACTTGCGGCCGTCGTCGTCGTGGAAGAGCGAGGGATCGAAGCCGCTGCTGTTGAGCGGGATCGGCTCGCTCCACTCGCCGTCGATCGTGTCGCAGGTGACGAGATAGTTGTGAAAGTCGCGTAGCGACGAGCCCGAGACTCCCGCCGACGCGCGGCCGTAGCGCTTCACGTCGGTGTAGATCAGCCAGAAGCGGCCGTCGGCATGCGAGAGACAGGGCGCCCAGATCCCGCACGAATCGGGATCGCCGCGCATGTCGAGCTGGCTCGCTCGGCGCAGCGGCCGCGTGAGCAGCCGCCAGTGCACCAGATCGCGCGAGTGGTGGATCTGCACCCCCGGATACCACTCGAAGGTGGACGTCGCGATGTAGTAGTCGTCCCCGACGCGGACGATCGACGGATCGGGGTTGAACCCGCGAAGAATCGGATTGGAGATCTTCACTGTCATGCGCGTTGCGTCGCGGGCTCGCGCACGACCGTCCACAGCACCACCGCGCCGAAGAGGTCCAGCACGCCGAGCACGACGAAGAAGGGCGTGTAGCCGACCGACGCCACCAGCCCGCCGATGAGGAGATTGAACACGAGCAGACCGAAGTTGCCGAAGAAGCCCGCCATCCCCGCCACCGTCGCCACCTCACTCCGGCGGAACAGGTCCGACGCCATCGTGATCACGGTGACGGAGAGTGTCTGGTGCGCGAAGCCGGCGAGGCTGATCAGCGCGATCGCGGCGTACGGGCTGCGCACGAACCCGACGGCGGCGACGGGCGTCATGAGCAACGCCCCGAGCGTGAACGCCCACCGCCTCGCGTCGACGATGCTCACGCCGCGCCGATGCAGCGCCATCGCCACGACACCGCCGAACACCGAGCCGATGTCCGCCGCGAGGAACGGCAGCCACGCGAACAGCGCGATCTGCTTCAGATCGAAGCCGCGCGCGGTGCTCAGATAGAGCGGCACCCAGAAGGTGAGCGTCCCCCACGTCGGATCGGCGAGAAAGCGCGGGATGGCGATCCCCCAGAAGTTGCGCGTGGCGGCGATCCGGCCCACCGAGGGCTTCCCCTCTGAGCGCTGGAGATGCGCCTCCTGGCCGGCCTTGATGTACGCGCGCTCCTCCTCGCTGAGCCGCGGCTGGCGATCGGGCGGCTCGTACAGCCAGTACCAGAAGGCGGCCCACACGAGTCCGAGTGCGCCGGTGATGACGAACGCCGAACGCCACCCGTAGTGGAGGATCGCCCACACGACGAGCGGCGGCGCGAGCATCGAGCCGACGGATGCGCCGACGTTGAAGAAGCCGCCGGCGAGCCCTCTCTCCTTTGCGGGGAACCATTCTGAGGTGGCCTTCATTCCCGCCGGATTGGCCGAGCCCTCGGCGAGGCCGAGCATCCCGCGCAGCACGGCGAACGACTGCCAGTTCGTCGCCAGCCCATGCGCCATGCTGATGATCGACCAGGCGAGCGCGAAGAGCGCGAAGCCGACCTTGAGCCCGACGACGTCGAGCACGTAGCCGGCGAGCGGCTGCGTCATCAGCGCACCCTGGAAGGTCGCGACGATCCATCCGTACTGCTTCGTCGTGATCCCCAGATCCTTGATCAGCGTGGGGGCGGCGACGCCGAGTGTGCTGCGCGTGAGATAGTTGATCGTGCCGCCGAGCATCAGCAGCGCGATGATCCACCATCGGAAGTTCTTGATCGTGCGGGGCATGAGGGTGGGGAACTTACTGGTGAAGCGGCGAGGTGGTGAAGTGGTGAGTCGGTGGGTGATCCAATTCACCACCTCACCAGCTCACTGTCTCACCACGGTGGCCAGCCCCTCAACCGCGTGCCGGCGTCCGGGCTCGCGCACCAGCGTCGTGCGATACTCGGCCTGTGCCTCCGTCGGACGCCCCAGCGCGACGAGCATGTCGGCGAGCAGCTCGCGCGCCGGCGCGAGCGGACCGGGTGACACGGCGCTCTTGTCGGTCGCGTCCTCGCGCCGCGCGGCCTCGCGCATCGTCGCGAGCGCAACACTGTCGCGATGCTCGGCGCGCGCGCGCCAGGCCTGGGCGCCGAGCGACTGGATCGCCACCTGTTCCGCCCAATACGGCTCGGCGTGCGCGGCGAGCCGCTGCTGGATCGCGTTCAGCGAGTCGATCGCGACGCGGGCGCGTGCCGTATCGCCGGTGTGTGCCGCGCCGAGCGCGCGGGCGAACCAGGACATCGCGTCGGCGTACGGGACCGTCGTCGATGCCGGCGTGATCGCCGCCGCCTCGGCCCACGCCCGCCGCTCGAGCGCCCAGCGCGCCGGGATCGCCGCGAGCGCGAAGATCCCCGCCGAGCCGGGCGCCGCCCCGGTCACCGCGGTGGGATCGAAGCGCGAGGCGAGCGCCGGCAGACTGTCGAGGATCGTCTTCGCCGCGCGCCACCGCCCGAGTTGCAGGTCGGCGTACATCGCGTAGTCGGCCGCGTGCAGCACCTCGGCGATCGACGCGGTGCGCGACGCCACCTGCATCGAGCGCGCGTTCGCGTCCGCCGACGCGCGCCACATGCCGACGCGCGTGAAGGTGTGCGACGGCATGTGCAGCGCGTGCGCCGCGGACGGCGCGATCGCCGCGTAGCGCTGCGCGGCGACGCGCGCGCGAGGGGCCAGTGCGGGAACGTCGTAGGCGTGGATGATGTAGTGCGCGAGCCCCGGGTGGTTCGGCTGCTTCGCCCAGAGCGCCTCCAGGATCTCTCCCGCCTCGATCTGCTTCGCGTACGTCTTGTCCGTCGGCAGCGCCGTCGCCACGAGCGCGATCGCGTGGAAGATTCGTGCTTCGGTGTCGGCCGGCTGCGCCGCGACCAGTTCCGCCATCGCGCGCTCGTACGCGGTCTGGCGCGCACGCTGGTCCGTGTGCTCGTAGTCGTCGTACAGCCGGCTCACGGCGCGGATGTACCCGCGCTCACGCGCCGAGGCGTGTGACGCGAGACGCTCCCCCGCGCTCGCGGCCGAACGTCCCTGCGCCAGCAGCGCCGGTGCGCGATTGCCCGCCGCCATCGGATTGCCCCAGCGCGCGAGGGCGATGCCCCAGTATGCCATCGCGCAGGTCGAGTCCGACGCCAGCACGTCGTCGAGCGCCTTCAGCGTCGCGCCGAACTCGAACGAGTGCAGGAGCGCCATCGCGCGGTCCATGCGCGGGGCGACGCCGGGAGCGCACGTCGTCGGGAAGTGGACCGTGCCGATCGATTCGGCCCGCCCCGTGCCGCCATGCGCGTGCTCCTGCGCCGCGACGCTGCGCGCATCGAAGAGCAGTGCAACGAGTGTCGCGGCGAGGAGCCGGGCGAGATGAGTCATTGGTCGCTGGTCCGTGTTTCGCTCACCTTGTGGCAACCCGACGAGCAACGCAAGGTTTGCCGATGCCAGCCGATGAGCCGCTCTCCAATCCCGGGATCCACTACCCGCCGCCGCTCATCTTCGTCGCCGGGATCGTAATCGGCTGGCTGGTCGACCGGCTGCGCCCGCTGCCGATCACCGATGGGCCGTCGCTGCTCCGCTTCGCGCTCGCGCTGCTCTGCGGGATCGCCTGGTTCCTGCTCTTCGGCGCGGCGTGGCGTGCGTTCCGCCGCGAGCACACGACACTGATCCCGAACCGCCCCGCGACCGCGCTCGCCACGACGGGCATCTACAGCCGCACGCGCAACCCGATGTACCTCTCGCTCGCGGTGCTCTACATCGCGGTCACGCTCGTGCTCGACAGCTGGTGGCCCCTGCTCCTCCTTCCAGCCGTCCTCGCCATCATCGATCGCGTCGTGATCCTGCGCGAGGAGCGCTACCTCGCTCGCGCCTTCCCGCATCTGTACGACGAGTACCGGCGGAGGGTACGGAGATGGTTGTAGGGAGAATGAGAGGATTGTCCAACCACTTAACCCTTAGTTGAGCCCAGCGGCGAGCGGACAGCGGCGAGCGGACAGCGGTCAGGAAACTGCTGCGCGGCGATAGCCGCGCCAGCCGAGTCTCCCCGCCGAAGTGGATGCTCGCGACCGCCCGTACACGGAGTTCTGAACACGGTGCGAGAAAGCAGACTCGCTGCGCTCGCTCAAGATGACGGCAGCGATTATCTTCCGCCCCGGCGTAAGAGAACGCCTCCGGTCCGCGGAAAGGGCTGCGCCCGTCTCATCAGCACCACGACGCGATTCCACGCCCTCTTCGAAGGAGCTGCTCCAGGCCTTCACCGCCGGCGACCCCGAAGCACGCGAGCGCGTCCGCGCCGCGCTCCCCGACAAGCCACGCATCGCACTCGCCGACGCGCAATTCGTGCTCGCGCGCGAGTACGGTTTCACCGACTGGTCGGCCCTCCGGCAGCACATCGACACGCTCGAGGAGCAGCGGCGTCCCCCGCACGAGCGCATCGCCGCCGCGTTCCGGCGCCGCGACTTCGACGCGGTGCGGCGCATCTTCCAGCAGCAGCCCGCCCTCCGGAAGATGATCGACGCGCCCATCTTCTCCTTCAACGCCCCCGCGATCGTCCACTGCGCGAACGACGCCGCGATGGTCGACCTGCTCCTCGAGTTCGGCGCTGATCCGAATCGGCGCAGCGAGTGGTGGGCGGGACCCTTTCACGCGCTGCACGTCGCCACCGGCGACGCCGCAACGCGATTGCTCGCCGCCGGCGCGATCCCCGATGCCTGCGCCGCGGCGCATCTCGACCGCGTCGATGTGCTGGCGCGCATGATCGACGAGGATCCCGCGCGCGTGCACGAGCGCGGCGGCGACGGCCAGACGCCGCTCCACTTCGCGCAGTCGCACGCCGCCGTCGATCTGCTCCTCGAGCACGGCGCTGACATCGACGCGCGCGACGTCGATCACCGTTCGACCCCCGCCGAGTGGATGCTCGACCGTCATCGCGGCGAGGGGCGCTACGCGCTGGCGACGTACCTCGTCGAGCGCGGTGCCTCCGCCGACATCTTCCTCGCCGCCGCGCTCGGCCTCACCGACCGCGTCCGCGAGCTGATCGACGCCGATCCATCCCTGCTCGACCTCCGGACCGGACAGGGTCGCTACGCGGCGCAGCCGCCGAGCGCGCAGCACATCTATCTCTGGACGATCGGCGACAGCCGCTCTCCCCTCGACACCGCAGCCCAGTTCGACCAGCACGAGACACTGGAGCTGCTGCTCGGCTTCGCCTCGCCGACCCAGCGCTTCATGCTCGCCTGCCGGCAGGGCGACGAGACCGTGGCGCGCGCCGCGCTGCGCGACGACCCATCGCTCATGGCTCGGCTCACCGCCGACGATCGCCGCGCACTCGCCGACGCGGCGTGGAACGGCCAGGCCCGACCAGTGGCGCTGATGCTCGACCTCGGCTTCGATCCGCGCATCACGGGGCACGATTCGGGAACCGCACTCCACTGCGCCTCCTGGCAGGGCTCCCCAGACACCGTGGCCGCACTCCTTCGCCACCGCGACGCCGCCGAGCTCGTGGCCATCAAGGACGCCCACTACGGCGCGACGCCGCTCGGCTGGTGCTGCCACGGCTCCCGCTTCGGCCCGAGCACTGGCGACCACGCCGCCGTCGCCCGCCTCCTCCTGGCCGCGGGTGCGCGGCCGGGAGCGGATACGGCTGAGGCGTCGGAGGAGGTGGAGGCGGTGCTGGGGGAGCTGTGATGGGTGGACGGCGTGCGCGCGCGAGCGCGCGCACGCCCTTGCGCTCCCCGCAGCCGCCCCTATGATCGACACGGGAGGCCGTCGTCGGCCCCCCGACCTTCGGCGATTCGTCCGGCGTCGCCGTCGCCCCCCTCGGCCGGACTGGTGTTGCTCCATGCAGAGCGAATCGCAGCTTCAGGCCCGACTCGGCTCCGCGACCGATCCTGCGCGGCTCGCCGGTATCCCGTCGCTCTCCCTCACCGGACAGCACTCCATCCCGTACGCCGACCGCGCCGTGCCGCGGCGCGCGACAGGGAGCTTCTTCGCCGAACTCGGCGACGATCCCGCGGCCGACGACTCGGAGTCCGCCTCGCGTTCGATGCTCCGCGAGGCGCTCGACTCGCTCGTCACCCTGATCGAGCGCGTCGCGCCCGGCATGCGCGGCTCCGTCCTCCTGCTCGACGAGGACGGGATCACCCTCCGCCACGGCGGCGCGCCGAACCTGCCGATCGAGTACTGCAAGCTGATCGACGGGCTGTGCATCGGACCGATCGCCGGCTCGTGCGGGACCGCAGCATTCAGGAAGGAGCGTGTCATCGTCCGAGACATCAGGACGGATCCGCTCTGGGAGCCGTACCGCAACCTGATCGCGCCGTACGACCTGGTTGCCTGCTGGTCCACGCCGATCATCGATTCGGGCGGTCGCGTCCTCGGCACCTTCGCGATGTACTACGAAGAGCCGAAGGAGCCCACGCCGACGGACCTCCAGCTCACCGACACGGCGACCCTCCTCGCCAAGAACGTCATCAAGCGCGCGCGCGCCACGACCAAGCTTCGCGCCCGCACCGACGCCGCCGAGCGCCTCGCCGTCGCGCTGCAGGAGAGCGAGACGCGATTCCGCATGATGGCCGAGACGATCCCCGTGCAGGTGTGGACGGCGAAGCCGGACGGGATGCTCGACTACGTCACGCGGCGCACGGCCGAATACTTCGGCACACCGCAGAGCGCTCTGCTCGGCGACCGCTGGGCTGCGATGGTGCACCCGGACGACCTGCCGCACGCGTCGGAATGCTGGCAGCGATCGCTCGTCACGGGGGATCGCTACGAGGTCGAGTTCCGTCTTCGCTCGCGCGACGGCGAGTATCGCTGGCACCTCGTGCGCGCCGAGCCGTTGTTCGACGTCGACGGCAACATCGTGCAGTGGTTCGGGTGCACGGCGGACATCGAGGAGCACAAGCGGCTCGAGGCCGCGCTCGACGTCGCCGCCGCCGAAGCGCGTCACGCGAATCGCTCCAAGGCGGACTTCCTCGCCATGATGAGCCACGAGCTCCGTACTCCGCTCAACGCGATCGGCGGCTACGTGCAGCTCATGCTCGACGGCATCCCCAATCCGGCGACGGAGGGGCAGCTCAACTACCTGCGCCGCGTCCTCAAGAGCAAGGACCATCTGCTCAGCCTCATCGAGGCCGTGCTGACGCACGCCAAGATCGAGGCGGGGAAGCTCACCTACCAGATCACGGAGGTCGTCGCGCACGAGGTGCTCAGTGTCGTCGAGTCGCTCACCGCGCCGCAGCGCAAGGCGAAGCGGATGAGCTACGACGCCTCGGCGTGCGACCAGAAGCTCGTCTTCCGCGCCGACAAGCAGAAGCTGGTGCAGATCCTCCTCAACGTGCTGTCGAACGCGATCAAGTTCACGCCGGACGCGGGGTGCATCACGGTCAGCACCTCCGTGCTCGGCCCCGCCCTCGGCGCGATCACGATCCGCGACACGGGGCTCGGCATGTCGGCCGAAGAGCTGGCGCTCGTGTTCGAGCCGTACGTGCAGTTCGACAACTCGCTGTCGCGCGAGCACAAGGGCACGGGCCTCGGCATGCCGATCAGCCGCGAGATGGCGCGCGCCATGGGCGGAGACCTCGGCGCGACGAGCGAGCCGGGTGTCGGCTCGACGTTCACGCTGACGTTGCCGCTCGAGAAGCGGGCCACGCCGGCGTGATCCTGCATCGTCGCTCTGTGTAGCATGGCTTCCGGATCCAGCGCGACGAACGGCGGACCATCGTGCGGGACGTGCCGCGCGCAGTCGAGCCGCGCGCGGTTGATCGGCGAGCTCGGACTTGCGGAGACCGCGCTCCTCCGCTCGATTCGCACCTGATGCTCAATATCCGTTCACATGCCGGCCGACGTGACCTGCCGTCGGCCCACGTCGCGACTCTTTGCGTCACGTCCCTGCGTCGTATCGCGCTCCAGACGGTCGCTCTGTTCGCCCTCACGAGCGTCGTGGCCTGCGGCGGTGCCGGCGGCGGCGGCGGGGTGACCCCGCCGCCCACCGACACGACGACGACCAACCCACCGCCCACCCCGATCACCTGGAACCTGGTCTGGAGCGACGACTTCGACGGCGCCGCCGGTGCGTCCGTCGATCCGGCCAAATGGAGCTTCGATCTCGGCGACGGCTGCTCCGCCGGCATCTGCGGCTGGGGGAACAACGAGAAGGAGTACTACACGAACGCCGCCGACAACGTGTCGCTCGACGGGCAGGGACATCTCGCCATCGTCGCGCGCACCACGGTCAGCCCGACCTGCTACTACGGCGCGTGCATGTACACGTCGGCCAAGATCACCACGCGCGGCAAGATGAACGCCGCGCCGGGTCGCGTGGAGGCGCGCATCAGGATCCCGAAGGGCCAGGGACTCTGGCCCGCCTTCTGGATGCTCGGCAACGACTTCGCCACCGCCGGATGGCCCGCGTCGGGTGAGCTCGACATCATGGAGAACAAGGGGAGCGCGCCGAATACGTCGAGCTCCGCGATCCATGGACCTG
This sequence comes from Gemmatimonadota bacterium, assembly GCA_019510405.1. Classification (GTDB taxonomy): domain Bacteria; phylum Gemmatimonadota; class Gemmatimonadetes; order Gemmatimonadales; family Gemmatimonadaceae; genus AG11. Next base: position 11,259 of record JAEKKK010000238.1, read on the forward strand.
GCTACTCGGGGAACACGCCGTTCGCGCACGCCAACACGATCGGGCCGGGTACCCTCGCCGACGACTACCACCTGTACGCCGTGGAGTGGGACGCGAATGCCGCGCGCTTCTACGTGGACGGCACGATGCACTACGTCGTGCTCCGCTCCGACATCCAGCGCTACGGCACGTCGATCCTCGACAAGCCCTACTTCATCATCCTGAACCTCGCCGTCGGCGGCAACTTCGACGGCGATCCATCGTCGGGCGCCATCTTCCCCGCCACGATGCTCGTGGACTACGTGCGCGTGTACACCGCGTCGAAGTAGTCGGCGATGAACGGCGCCGTCGCGCGCTGGACCACCGCGCTCGCGTGGCTCACGCACCCGGTCTACGTCCTCGCGGGAATGCCGATGTCGTGGGGCGACATCGCCGGATTCCTGACGGGGATCGTCAACGTGTGGCTCGCCGCGCGCGCCCACGTCTGGAACTTCCACTTCGGCATCCTGAACGCGGCCATCCTCGGCCTCGTCTTCCTGCAGCAGCGCTTGTTCGCCGACGCGTCGCTCCAGGTGGTGTTCATCGTGCTCAACCTGCGCGGCCTGCTGCAGTGGCGCGCGGGTCACACGGTGCGCGAGTCGGATCCGGTGTTCCGGCTGCGGCACGGCGAGCACGCGATGCTCGTCCTCGCCGCTGGCGCGCTCTACTTCCCGCTGTGGTGGGTCCTCGGTCTGCTCAAGGGAAGTGCACCCCCGATCGACGCCCTGATCACGTCGCTCAGCATCGTCGCGCAGTGGCTCCTCAACCGCCGCGTGCTCGAGAACTGGGGCTGGTGGATCGTGATCGACCTCATCTCCGTCCCGCTCTACCTCTCGCGCGGGCTTCCGCTCATCGCCGCGCTCTACGTCGTCTTCCTCGCGCTCTGCGTGCAGGGATTCCTCCGCTGGCGGCGGCACGTCGTGCCCCAGGGCGAGGCGGCAGCCGCGTGAGCCGGCGCGAGTTCGACCACGCGCTCATCGTCGGCAAGTTCTATCCGCCTCACGCGGGGCACGAGTACCTGGTGCGCACCGCGCTGCAGTTCTCGCGACGCGTCACCGTCCTCGTGCTCGCCGCCTCCACCGAGCCGCTGCCGATGGAGCTGCGCGCCCAGTGGCTACGGCAGTGCTTTCCCGACCGGGACGAGCTGCGCGTCGTCGCCGCGCTCGACGACGTCCCGGTCGATTACGACGACGAGGCGATCTGGCGTGCCCACGTGGACGTCATGCGGCGCGCGCTCCGCAGCGACGCCGCGGCGCACGACGAGCCCGAGCGGCCGGTGGATGTCGTGTTCAGCTCCGAGGCGTACGGCGAGACGCTCGCCCGCTGGTTCGGCGCCCGCCACGTCTGCCTCGATCGTGCGCGGGCGCTGCACCCGATCTCGGCGACTGCCATCCGCCAAAATCTCGATACCCATTGGCCGGCGCTGCCCGCGCCCGTGCGCGCCGGCCTCGCGCTGCGCGTCGCACTCGTCGGCGCCGAATCCACCGGGACGACGACGCTCGCCCGGGACCTCTGCGATGCGCTGCGGACGCGCGGCGGTGTGTGGGCGCGCACCGAGTGGGTCCCCGAGTACGGGCGCGAGTACAGCGTGAACCTGCTCGCCGTGGCGCGCGCGCACGATCCCGCCGCACGTCCCGAAGACGCCGTCTGGACCGAGGAGGACTTCGTCGAGATCGCCTGCGAGCAGAACCGGCGCGAGAACGACGCGGCGCGGCGCGGCGGTCCCGTCCTCCTCTGCGATACCGACGCGATGGCCACCGCCATCTGGCACGAGCGCTACCTCGGCAGCCGCAGCGCGAGCGTCGAGCGCGTCGCCGAGGCGATGCCGCCCCGTGCCCTCTATCTGCTCACCGACCATGCAGACGTCCCGTTCGAGGACGACGGCCTGCGCGACGGCGAGCACCTGCGCGCCTGGATGAACGCGCGCTTCGCCGACGTGCTGCGCGCCGGCGCAACACCATGGCATCTCGTCAGCGGGCCGCCGGACGAGCGCGTCCGCCTCGCCCTCCAGCACATCGACGACGCGATGCGCAGGTGGTGGCCGTTTCTAGAATGGGCGCGCTAGCGGACTCTGGCGCAGTAACCTTTCGCCATTAAGATTCGTCAGCCGCGATGACGGAGTTGGCATCCTACCTGCCAGGCTCCTCCGTGGGACACTGCCGCGCCGCCGCGCCCTGTCCATCCGCAGTTCGCAGTACTCCTCCACCGCGAGAACGATATGAAGCTGTTGGAGCGCGAGCCGGGTGTGCGGTACATCGCCGACGCCGCCGACGTCGGGCGATTGATCGAAGATTGTATCTCCTCGGGATCGCGGGCTGCCCTGCTCCACGCCGACAATCTGCCCCGCAAGTTCTTCGATCTCAGCTCGGGACAGGCCGGCCAGATTCTGCAGAAGCTCCGGACCTACCGCGTGCGACTCGCCGTGGTGGCGCCGAAGGAGCGCCATGTGGCGAGCCCGCGCTTCGGCGACATGGTTGCCGAAGAGCGGCGGAGCGGCCAGTTCGCGTTGTTCGAGACGCGCGACGCGGCCGCCGCCTGGCTGGTGACGGGGGAACACGAGGCCATCCGCAGCTGACCAGCCCCAGGACCGCTAGGCGAGGGGGATCCGGATCTCCGTCCTGAGCTGCTCCTTCGGTGTGTCCATCGGGGTGTTGTGGTACACCTAGTAGCTCACGCCGTAGGCCATGCGGCGTCCGCTCGCCGGCAGCCACTCGCCCATGAAGCGCGCCCACGTGTCGCCGAGCTGCTCGTACGGGCCGATGTGCATC
>JAEKKK010000239.1 GCA_019510405.1 Gemmatimonadota bacterium
CAGAGGACACAGAGAACTGCTTTCTCTGTGCTCTCTGTGCTCTCTGTGCTCTCTGTGAGAAACCGCAGGTGCAGATCCCTCGACTTCGCTCGGGATGACAGCGAGGTGCAGATCCCTCGACTTCGCTCGGGACGACAGCGAGGTGCAGATCCCCAGCTCGCCGATCTGCTGAGCGGCGCGAGGGTGCTGGTACGTCGTCAGTGCCGCGCTCGCCCGCCACCGAAAATGTGGACGACGACGAACGCCAGCAGCGCCACCGCGGCCAGCAGCCCCGCGGCCGACCACGCCACGCGCGCCGCAAGCTGTCCGACGATCGCGAGATGCACCGCGACGGCGACGGCGAGGACCGCGAACACGATCCATTCCGGCCGCGCCATCGGCGGAAGCGATTGCAACGCAGGCGGCTCATCGGGGCTCGGCACCGGATCGCCGGCCGCGGGCGATTCGGCGACGACATACTGCAGATCGGCGATCCCCACCGCGCCCGTCGCCTCGGGATGAAATCCGGCGTCGCGGAGCAGCACGACCATCGCGTCGCGCGACACGCCGCCTCGCCGGTGCAGCCGAGCGAGCAGTCCCGCCGACTGCGCCGACGCCGCAGAGAAGTCCACGGCCAGGATGCGTCCGCCGGGCCGGAGGACGCGCAGCGCCTCGCGTGCGAAGTCGCGGCGAAGTGGAGCGGGGAGGTGATGCAGCATCAGCGTCGCCATCACCGCGTCGAACGACGCGTCGGGGTAGGGCAGCCGCTCGGCGGTGCCGACGCGGAACGTCACCGCCGCACCGGCGCGCGTCGCCTTGCGCGTCGCCAGCGCGATCATGTCGGGCGATGCGTCCACGCCGTCGACCGTACCCGTGTCACCGACTCGACGCTTCGCCGCGAGCGCGAGCGATCCCGTGCCGCAGCCGACGTCGAGCACCGATTCGCCGGGCGCGAGCTGCGCGAGCCCGGCCAGCCGGTCGCGCAGGGCGCGATCGCGCCCGAGCGTCAACACCGCGGCCAGCGCGTCGTACCAGCGGGCCTGCGCCGCGCGCATCACCAGTCCCTTCGTGGCGATCGTCTCCTCGGTCGTCGTCATCCGTTCGCTCCTCGTCGGTCGTGCCATCGTCCGTCCCGCACGCTAGAATATGCGCGACGCCAGCGGCGGGCCGGACACTCCGCCGCATTCTGTTCGACATCGCGAACGTTCGTCGCGGATGCTCGGGGATCCGCACGGAGGACAGATGCCGTACCGTCAGGACACCGACCGTCGCGTGCAGCACACGCGCTCGCTGCTGCACCGCGCCCTCGCGTCGCTCGTGCACGAGAAGCCGTACGACGAGATCGTCGTGCGCGATATCGTCGCCCGGGCGGACGTCGGGCGCACGACGTTCTACGCCCACTACCGCGACAAGGACGAGCTGCTCGAGCAAGGCATCCGCGCGCAGCTGTGTGCCGACGCGCGGCCCTCGGTCCGGTGGACGACCGCCACGGAGCGGCTGCTGCGATTCAGCCTTCCCTTCCTCGAGCACGTCGAGTGCTTTCGCGAGCACGAGACCCTTCCGCTCGACGCCGGCACGGCCGCGCCGATCCACGACCGTCTCCGCCGCATCCTCGAGCGCGTGCTGGTCGATGAGCTTCGCGTCGAGGCGCGCCGCACGAGCGTCGCACGGGACGGCACGGTGCCGGCCGACCTCCTCGCGCGCCACGTGGCGGCCACCTTCGTGCTCGCACTCGAGTGGTGGCTCCAGCATCCCGACCTCGCCGCCAGCGACGTCGACGCGCGCTTCCGCGCCCTCGTCGTCCCCGTGCTCGGTGCCGTGCTCGGCGCCTAGACGGCGCGAGCTCACCTTTCGGGGTTCGTCAGCGCGCGCCACAGCCCGGCTCGGGCGGAGCGCGCGTGCCCCGTCAGCCGCTGACCGTCCCATCGGCTAGATTTCGGGCTCCCCAGAACCCGATCACCGGTATCGCTCTCAATGGCGCCTCAGTTCATCTATGTAATGAAAGCTCTGCGGAAAGTCGTTCCGCCGAGCCGAGTGATCCTCGACGACATCTGGCTGTCGTTCTATCCCGGCGCGAAGATCGGCGTCCTCGGCGCGAACGGCGCGGGGAAGTCGTCGCTGCTGCGCATCATGGCCGGCGTCGACCAGGACTTTCAGGGCGAGGCGTGGGCCGCGAAGGGGACGAAGATCGGGTATCTCCCGCAGGAGCCCCAGCTCGATCCGACCAAGGACGTGCGCGGGAACGTCGAGCTGGCCGTCGCGTCACAGCGTAAGCTGCTCAATCGGTTCGAGGAGATCAGCGCCGCGTTCGCCGAGCCGGACGCCGACTTCGAGAAGCTGATGGAGGAGCAGGCGCGCGTGCAGGAGCGGATCGACACGCTCGACCTGTGGAACCTCGACAACAAGATCCAGATCGCCATGGACGCGCTCCGTCTGCCGCCGGACGACGCGGACGTGACGAAGCTTTCGGGTGGTGAAAAGCGCAGAGTGGCGTTGTGCCGCGTGCTGCTCGAGCAGCCCGACATGCTGCTGCTCGACGAGCCGACCAACCACCTCGACGCCGAGAGCGTGGAGTGGCTGGAGCGGTTCCTGTCGGAGTTCCCGGGCACCGTCGTCGCGATCACGCACGACCGCTACTTCCTCGACAACGTGGCGAAGTGGATCCTCGAGCTCGATCGCGGGAAGGGGATCCCGTGGGAGGGGAACTACTCGAGCTGGCTCGACCAGAAGAAGAACCGGCTCGCGCAGGAAGAGAAGACCGAGAGCGCGCGCCAGCGTGCGCTGCAGCGCGAGCTCGAGTGGGTGAAGATGGCACCGCGTGCTCGCCAGGCGAAGTCGAAGAGCCGCATCCAGAAGTACGAGGAGCTCGCGGCGGAGGACACCGGCGAGAAGGTGCTGCAGCAGGAGATCACCATCCCGCCCCCGCCGCGCCTCGGCAACGACGTCGTCATCGCGAAGGGGTTGAAGAAGGCGTACGGCGACAAGGTCCTGTTCGACGATCTCACCTTCGCGCTGCCGCGCGGCGGCATCGTCGGCGTGATCGGGCCGAACGGCGCGGGCAAGACGACGACGTTCCGGCTGATCCTCGGCGAGGAGAAGCCCGATGGTGGTGAGCTCAAGGTGGGCGAGACGGTGACGTTGGCGTACGTCGATCAGGGGCGCGTGCTCGACCCGAACAAGACGGCGTATCAGGAAGTGAGCGAGGGGCGCGACGAGATCCAGGTCGGCAACCGCGAGATCAACGCGCGCGCTTACCTGAGCCAGTTCAACTTCCGCGGCACCGATCAGCAGAAGAAGGTAGGAGACCTATCTGGTGGAGAGCGCAACAGACTTCACCTGGCCAAGCTGCTGAAGAGCGGCGGCAACGTGCTGCTGCTCGACGAGCCGACGAACGACCTCGACGTCGACACGCTGCGCGCGCTGGAGGAGGCGCTGCTGCAGTTCGCGGGGTGCGCGGTGGTGATCTCGCACGATCGCTGGTTCCTCGACCGGATCGCGACGCACATCCTCGCTTTTGAAGGGAATAGTGAAGTCGTGTGGTTCGAGGGGAACTTCAAGGAGTACGACGCGGACTTCCGGCGACGGAAGGGGGCGGACGCGGACACGCCGCATCGCGTGGCGTACAAGAAGCTGGTGCGGAGCTAGTCAGGCCTCCGGGCACTGCGCCGAGCGAATAACGGGCCTAGTGTTTCGGCCCGTTCTTCACGTTGAATGCGATCGTTCTGGATTGCCCGGGGAACGGCTCGTGGTTCGGGTTCACCAGGGTGAGCTTCACCCGGTGCGGGCCCGCGGGGAGCCCGGCGAGGTCGATCGTGTTGTTGTCGCTCGCGTCCGCCCACCACCAGGGCTGATCGTCCACCTGCACGTGGAGGTGACCGGCTCGGGGTGAAACGTTGACCGCGCCTTTACCGAATACGGGGACGATGTGCACGTTCTCCGCCCGCCACTGAATCCAGACGACGCCCTGGTCCAACAGGTTGGGAAGCGGCGGATCGACGAACAGCTTCGGCTCGGGCTCGTTCTTCAGTTCGACGTACGGTGACGCGCCGCGAATCTGTTTCGCGGAGGGAGCGGGGCTCGCACCGCTCGCCATATACATCGGAGCGGACGACGAACGCCGGGCGGACTGGGCGCGAAGTGCGATGACTCCGCCTGCGACAGCGACGGTAGCGGCCAGCACAGCGGCAATCCGGTTCATACGTCCTCCTGCTTCAGGGCGACACCCTCGGAGGACCAGCGATCCGCTTCGCCGGTGTCCCGAGCGTGTCGATGTCTGACCGCGCAATGTGAGGCCTTCGTCCCGTCAAGCAGGTGACCTTGGTCTCACGGAGAGCGCACACACGCGGATCGGCGGACGTGCAGGCTCGTTTCGCACGGAGACGCGGGATACTCGCTCTACCAGAGTGGATTCGAGACGACATCACTTGCGACCCCCGCGGATTTGTCCGATAGGCTGATTGCAGCACGGAATCCGCGGCTGCTGTCGCGGCGTACAAGAAGCTGCTGCGGAGTTAGCAGCGCGGCACGCGCGCGCTGCTTACGGATTGGTGGGGGGGACGTACCTTCTCCGAGCGTTTCCCCCTCACCGAGATTGTCCATGCTCCGAGCCATCCCCGCCGCACTGTTCGTCGTCGCCGTCGCGTCAGCCTCCATCCGACACGCTGCGACCGCGTCGACGGCGGACAAGCATCCTCTCGTCACCGTGCACGCGAGGGAGTACGCCTTCGTCGCACCGGCGAGCATCACCGCCGGCACGACGACGTTCCGCCTCGTGAACGACGGCAAGGAGCCGCACCAGATTTCCATCGTCCAGCTCGCGAAGGGGAAGACGCTGGCCGATTTCGTCGCGGCGGCCAAGGCGAACCAACCGACTCCCTGGGCCGTCGGGGTGGGCGGCCCGAACACCGCCGGCCCTCGGCAGACCATCGACGCCACCGTCACGCTCGATGCGGGCAACTACCTCCTCCTCTGCTGGGTGCCATCGCCCGGCTCGCCAGTGCCCCATCTCGTCAAAGGGATGATCCAGCCGCTCACCGTGCACGCGGCGAGCGGTGTCGCGCAGGCGGGTGCCTCGACGTCGTACATCAGCGAGGCCGCGCCGGACGTGCACCTCGAGCTGTTCGACTACGGCTTCAGGTTCTCCAAGCCGCTCACCGCGGGGAAGCACACCATCCACGTGATGAACAACGCCACGCAGGAGCACGAGGCGGTGATGATGAAGCTCGCGCCGGGCAAGACGATGAAGGACGCCGATGCATGGTTCGAGAGCGGGATGAAGGGCCCCTCTCCGATTACCCCGGAGCCCGGCATGGCGGGACTTGGCAAGGGGCGTACGGCCACCTTCACGACGAACCTGACGCCCGGCCACTACGGCATCATCTGCTACATCCCCGACGCGAAGGACGGCAAACCGCACGCGATGCACGGCATGGTGCAGGAGTTCACCGTCGCGGCGCGATGAGCTGACCGCACGCGCGCGACGGTGATCGTCGCGCGGGACGATGATCCCGTCGTCAGGCGTCGAGCGGGCGTTCGGTGGGCAGCAGATCGCTGTACGCGAACCGCTCGTCTCGCAGGACGGTAGCTCCACGCGTCACGGAGAGCGACGTGCCGAAGATCGGCCCTGCGGAAACGAAGGTGTGAAACTCTCCTCGTTCACCGCAGGGATCCACGCTCGCCGGCAAGTCGGCGAGGAGCGCATCATCGAACCGTCGTCCGGCGAAGCTCGCATCCAGCTGCTGGGTGTCCACGCAGACCAGATGCGCGACGAAGCCATCACGGACGAACTGCCGCGCGAGCTGTGTCGTGTCCATGCCCCAGAGCGGAAACAGGGGCTCGACGCCGGCGCGGCGCAGCAGCCGTTCGCGGTACGACCGCACGTCCTCGAGAAAGAGATCGCCAAACGCGACGTGATGCACGCCGGGGTGTTGCCGGCGAGCCGACTCGATCGCGGAGCAGAACGCCGCCTCGTACTCCTCGTTCGTCGACTGCGGGGCGAGAGGGATCTCGTGTACGGGCAATCGCAGGGCGGCTGCCTGTGCGTCGAGGAGCGAGCGCCGCACACCGTGAATGCTGATCCTGTCGTACTCGCGCGTCACGGCAGTCAGCAAGGCCACGACGTCGTATCGCGGATCGTTCCGCAGCCTGGCGAGCGTGAGGGCGCTGTCCTTGCCGCCGCTCCAGCTCAGGATGAGTGGTGTTCGCGCCATGCCGTAAGCTAGCGGCGGCTCCGGGCAGTGGCATCGCGGAGGGCGCTCGCAGTGGCATGTTTTGCAGTCGATCCGTGTTTACCAATCCCCTCGTTCTTCGCCGCGTCTGTATGCCGAGAGCACAGCGAAGCTGACGCCGCCGATCCACACGATACAGCCTACCAGCCAGTAGACGCGCCCGAGCTCGACGCCGACCGTGTGGAGCGCCATGCCGATACAGAACAGTCCGAGCAAGGTCCACAGCACGATCTCGGCGATCGCGCGCGCGAGCGCGAGCGCCCCGTCCCAACGGGATTCCCGTTCGGCGGCGGCGTGGGACTCCATCAACTGACGCCGGTATTGCTCAGGAAGGGGCATGGCGTATCCGTGGCTTGCGTCGCTTACTATTGAACAGTAGTATGCTACCATAGTTCGTCACCGTCCAGTGCCCGACGCGCCTACCCGTGAAGCCCCACTGGTTCTTCATCCTCCTCTCGGTCTCCGCCGCGCCGCGGTACGGTACGGCGATCCAGGATGACGTGCGCGAGCTCAGCGACGGCAATGTGCGCCTCTGGCCGGCCACCCTCTACGGCTCGCTCGAGGAGCTCGTCGGGCAGGGGTGGATCGAGGAAGTCGCCGAGGACGAACGGCCCGACGGGATCTCGGGGCGTGAGCGGTTCTATCGAATCACGCGCGCCGGCCGGCTCGCGCTGAAGCGTGAAGCGGCGCGACTGGAGTCGCTCGCCAGCGTCGCGCGTACGCGCCTCGGGATGGCGGGGGCATGAGCTGGGCGAGCGTCTACCGTCTGGTCCTGCGCCTGCTCCCGGCCACGCTGCGCCACAAGCATGGCGCGGCGATGGAGGCGCTCTTCGCGCGCGAGCTGGCGCAGGCGCACACGGTGGGCTGGCTGCAGCGCGCGCGCGTCGGCGTGGCGAGCGTCTGGGACGTCGTTCGTCGCGCTGCCTACGAGCGGCTGCGTGTCAGCCGCGACGTCGCGAGTGATCTCCGAGACAGTTGCGTGCTACTGCCAACGAGCCGCCAACTCCTGCGCCGACATGGCGCGTCGTTCATCATCTCGTTCACGGCACTCACGGTGCTGCTGGTCGCCGTGT
>JAEKKK010000240.1 GCA_019510405.1 Gemmatimonadota bacterium
ACCACGCGAGCGGAAAGCTCACCTGGGATGAACGCTTTCGAGATCCCGGAAGCGCACGCCGTGGCGTCGATCTCGATCGCCGCGAGCTGCGACACGGCAGTGCGTCGCACGTGATGGGTCACGCGGCGGTGTTCGGGCCGGCGACCGCGCTCGCCGGTCGATGAACGCGCGCGCGCGAACGATGGTGTGGCGAACGTTGCACCGCCGCGCGGCGCGCCGGTAAGTTCCGCATCCCATCGGATCTCTCACCCGAGCCGTTTCGTTGCGCCATGTCTTCGCCTCGCCACTCGACGTCGCTCACATCCGACGACCGCAAGATCGCGCTGGAGCGGCTCGCCGCCGCGGCCCGCGCCGTTCAGGCGGCGGGCGCTGACCTCGAGCAACGCATGGCGCAGGTGCGTGCCGCGACGACGGCGGCGGAGCTCGACGAGGTGCTCGCCGACGTCCCGGTCGTGGGCCGTGCCGCTCTCGCCGACAGCGCCGCGCCGCTGCTGGTCCAGCCGCCCCCACTCGAAGAGGCACGGCTGGCGGTCCTCTTCCGCCACACGGAGCGGAATGGACGATGCCGCGTGTGCTACGGCTCGCCGCCGTCTGTGGTCACGTCGAGCTCGACCTGAGCGACGCGGTGTTCCTCCCCGGGACGAGCCGGATCGTCATGCGGACGTGGTTGAGTCACGTCGAGATCACCGTGCCTGCGTGATCACCGGCGACGCGCGCGCGACTCAGGTCGAGGTCATGCCCACCGCCGCGCGAATCCCGCCGTCGCACCCATCAGACCGTCACCTGACGCCGAAGGTGAAGCCGTAGGATATCACCATGGCACAGACGGGCCGGCTGGCGCGTCGCGCGGGCGTGATCAGGGCGCCATGGAGATATTTCACCACCTCGGCGGCGAACTCGGGACGGCTGCTCCGCAGGACCACGATCGACGGCCACACGACCCGTCCTGCGCTGTCCACAGCGTAGCGCACGGTGACATCGCCGTCGATCGGCGTGTCCTTCAGTGCCTTCGGATACTTCAAGCCGTTCCGGCTGAATTTGAAATGCGAGTTGCCCGGTGGCGAGTCCGTCGTGTCGGACCAGGACGTCCGCGTCGGGCGGATCTCTTCCCCGAAGTCGACCTCGTAGGTGCGTGCACGCTCAGTGGTCGGTTCGAGCGTCTCGTACGCCCCGTAAACGGGCGCACGAAACCACACGCTGAATCGAGGGCGATACGAGCCCTTGGCCGGCGAGTCGAACTGGAAGACGCCGTCGCTCGCAGTCTGCGCGTGCGCCACTTCGTGCGCCGAGGAATCCTCGAGCGAGACGTCGACGCACGGGAGGGGTGCCGCGGTCTTTGCGTCGACCAGCACACCGGCGTACATGCCCTGAGCGTGCAGCGGCGCGGAGATGAAGAGAAGTGCCGGCAGAAGCTGCGTGCGGCGCGCGAGGAGCATCAATAGGTCACTCGAGAGATTTGGTCGAACGCGTAAGGTTCTCAGGCGCAAACAGGTCTACAACTGACTACCGACTACCGCTTACCGTTTACCGCCCTCGATTGCCGCCGACGCCGGCGGCGTCTCCCGCGGCATCTCCGCAGCCATGAGTGCCCGCAGGGCTCTCTCACGCTCGGCGTCGAGCGTGTTCTCGCGCGAGACGTTGAGCCCGAGATCGCGAATCAGCCCGTTTCGCAGCCGGTAGATCCACCCATGGACCGCGAGCGGCTGGCCGCGGCGCCAGGCGTCCTGCACGATCGTCGTGCGGCAGACGTTCGACGCCTGCTCCAGCACGTTCAGCTCGCACAACCGGTCGGCGCTCTGCGCGTCGGTCATCGTGCGGGTGAACAGTGTGCGATTCCGCTCCACGATGTCCTGCACGTGGCGCAGCCAGTTGTCGATCAGGCCGAAAGGGGTGCGCTTCCACGCCGCCTCGACGCCGCCGCAGCCGTAGTGGCCGCACACGATGACGTGCTCCACGCGCAGCACCTCGACAGCGTACTGCAGTACGGAGAGGCAGTTGAGGTCGGAGTGCACGACGAGGTTCGCCACGTTGCGGTGGACGAACAGCTCCCCCGGCAGCAGCCCGACGATCTCGTTGGCCGGCACGCGGCTGTCGGCGCAGCCGATCCAGAGGTAGCGGGGCGCCTGCTGGCGCGAGAGGCGGTCGAAGAAGCCGGGCTCGCGGCGCTCGACGCCGGCGGCCCAGCGGCGGTTGTTGTCGATCAGGTCGGAGAGGTTCAGCATGCGTCCAAGCTAGATGCATGGAGAGCCTGGTGCACCCCGACGTGCAGATCCCTCGAGGCTAGCTAACCGGGCCAGCTTGACTCCTGCGCCGGCGCCCCTATCGTCTCGCCGCTCTGCCTCTCGTTGGCCCACTTGTCGCCAAGGTTCCCATGTCTCGCACGTCCCGCCTGGCTCTCTGCTGCACCGCGCTCATCGTCGCTGCCTGCGCGAAGAAGGAAGCACCGAAGGACACCACCGCCGCGATGGCGCCCGCCGCCGCTCCCGCGCCGGCACCCGCTCCCGCCCTCGCGGCGAAGGACATCGCCGGCAACTGGCACGTTGCGGCGACGCCGACGACAGGGAAGGACACCTCGGCGACGGAGTTCGATCTCGCGGCCACCGCGGACAGCGCCGACTGGTCGATGACGTTCACCAAGTCGAAGCTGAAGGTGCCGGCGAAGCACAGCATCTCCGGCGATACGCTCACGCTCTCGGCCGGCCCGTTCGCCAGCCAGCGGCGCAAGGGCGCGAAGGTGAGCACGGTGAGCACGCTGAAGCTCGAGGGAGGAAAGCTCGTCGGCACGACGACGGCGCACTATCAGAATGCTGGTCCCGACTCGGTGGTGACGCTGCGCACGGAAGGAAGCAAGGCGCCGTAAAGGCGATCGAGCCCTGCGTCAGTTTGGAGTGTCGTACCCACCGTTCACGGAGGTCGCGATGTACCGCTCGTCCCGCTTCGCCGTCTGTAGCACCGCGTTGTTGCTGGCGGCTTGCATGAAGAAGGAAGCGCCCAAGGACACCACTGCGGCGATGGCGCCGGCAGCCGCTCCGGCGGCGGCACCAGCGCCCGCCTTCTCACTCGCCGACGTGGCCGGCAAGTGGAAGGTCACGACCACGCCCACCGCGGGAAAGGACACGTCCAGCACGATCGCAACGCTCAACGCCACCGCCGACACGACGGGATGGGCACTGGATCTGCCCGGTGGGCAGAAGGTCCCGATGCAGGTGAAGGTGTCGGGCGACAGCGTGATGATGAAGTCGGCTGTCTACCCCAGCATGCGCCGGAAGGGGAAGAAGGTCTGGACCGAAAGCGCGTTCCGGCTGGACAACGGCAAGATCACCGGCACGACGGTCGCGCACTACGCAAATTCGGGCGCCGATTCTGTCCTCACGCTGCGCACGGAAGGCACGAAGCTGCCGTGACGTGAGGGGATGCGGGGATGCGAAACGGCCTCGGGACGCTTCTGCGTCCCGAGGCCGTCGCCTTACCGCATCACCTCATCCCCGCATCACCTCATTCCCGCTTCACGGTGTCGGCCGCTCCGGCGGCGGGGCGTGCATCGAGCTCAGACCGACGCGCGCGATGAGCTGGCCGTAGTTCTCGAGGTGGATCTTCCCCGACTTCCAGAGCTCCGCCAGCTCCGGCGAGAGCAGGGTCGCCAGCTCGGCCGAGCGGTGGTCCACCACCTTCGCGCCAGGCACGTTCTGCTCGGCCGCGTTCTGATCGTAGATCGCGTCCATCTCCGGCGTGCGCTCGGCGACGTGCATCACCTGGAGGTTCGGCCGGTTGGGCACCGACTTGGCGAGTAGCGCGAGGAATTGTGTCTTCTTCGCCTCCGGCTTCACTCCCCAGATCTCGTTGGAGCTCTCGTCGAAGTAGGTCGAGATGCCGACGTGATACTTCCGCGCTACGCGCTCGAGTACCGCCTGGAGCTGCGGCGTCGACCGCGCGGTGCCCATGTGCGTGTCGACGTACGCGATCTTGAGCCCGGAGGCCATGGCGCGATCCATCTGCGCGTTCAGCTCCCGCTCCACTTCGCCGAGGTCGTATTTGCTGGCGAGGAAATCCTCGACCGACGGGCGCAGATAGCCCACGCTGTCGACGAGCGTCGGCACGCCAGCCTTGCCGAGCACAGGCCCCCAGCGATAGCCGCGCCACTCGGAGTTCAGCGCGAGATGCACGCCGACGGTGACTTGCGGATTCTTCTTCAGGATCTCGACCGCTTCCTGATACCACGGCGCAACGAACAGCACCGACACGGAGAAGGGCATCCCCGTCGCGGCGACTTTCTCTACCGCCATGTTGACGGAGTGATTCATCCCGATGTCGTCGAGCCGAAGCACGACGTTGGGCGCCTTGGCGGATTGCGCGACGCCGGACTGCGCCGAGAGAGACTGGGCGATGAGCGCGCCGAGCAGCAGCGCGCCGGAGAGTGTGCGAGAGAGACGAGTCATGATGCGGAGATGCGGAGATGCGGAGATGCGGGGATGCGGGAATGCGGAGATGCGGAGATGCGGGGCCTGCAGTGATCGGTATTCGGTAATCGGTACTCAGTTATCGGTCGTGGGTGGGCCGAGTACAGTGACGAGCGTCACGGGACGGTCCACGGGAGCAGGTACGCCTGCACGAGCGCGACGCCCCCAATGAACGTGGCGAACAGCACGCTGTGCCAGAAGGTGCTGCGCAATACTTCGCCCTCCTTCCCGACGAGCCCGACCGTGGAGACGCCGATGGCGATGTTCTGCGGCGAGATCATCTTGCCGGCGACGGCGCCGGACGAATTGGTTGCCGCGAGGAGGACGGGATTGAGGTGGAGCTGCTGCGCCGCCGCGACCTGGAGGTTGCCGAACAGGAAGTTGCTCGACGTGTCGCTCCCGGTGAGGAAGCACGCCACCCAGCCGAGGAAGCTGCTCACGAGCGGGAAGAACACGCCGGTGGCGGCGAGCGCGGCGCCGAGCGTGTACACCATGCCGGAATAGTTGAACAGGAACGCCATTCCAACGATGAAGAACACGACGACGCTCGGCAGGCGCAGCTGCCGGAGCGTCTCGGCGGCGCACTGGAGGAGCAGGGCCGGCCGCACGCGCAGCAGGAGCGCCGAGATCAGCGTCGTGACGAGGACGGCCGTGCCGGTGGCGAAGGGCTGGAAGTTGAACATTGCGGCGTACGGCTTCCCGTAGAGCGAGATGATGACGCCGTTGTGGAGCGAAGGGATGGGCATCGGGATCTGCCCCTTCTTGAACACCTCGAAGTGCGTCCACACGACGACGACGAGGGAGAGCACGAGCCAGGGGAGCATGCCGTGGATCACGTCGCGCAACGGGAGCGCGGCGCGCGCCGGGATCTCGAGGTCGGAGCCGGCGTGCAGATCCCTCGACTCGCTCCGCTCGCTCGGGATGACAGGGGGTGTCATCCCGAGCGAAGTCGAGGGATCTGCACTTACATCGCGCTCGTTCGGGCTGAAGGCGTCGGCCATGACGAGCGGTGCGGGGGTCCAGACGCGGAGCAGGGTCGTCGTGGCGACGATCGCGGCGAGTGCGCTCAGGACGTCGGTCGCGTACGGGCCCCAGTAGTTGGACACGAAGAACTGCGTCGCGGCGAAGCTCACGCCGGCGATGACGACGGCGGGCCAGGTGCGCCGGAGCCCGCGCGTGCCTCCGACGACGAGCGCGAGGTACGCCGGCAGCAGGATGGAGAGCAGCGGCAGCTGTCGGCCGACTTCGGCGCCGAGTCGCATGACGTCGAGTCCCGTGACGGAAGCGAGAGCGACGATCGGCACACCGACCGAGCCGAACGCCACCGGCGCCGTGTTGGCGAGCAGGGAGACGAGCACCGCCTTCTTCGGCTGGAAGCCGACGCCGACGAGGAGGAACGCCGTGATCGCGACCGGCGCGCCGAACCCCGCGCTTCCCTCGAGCAGCGCACCGAAGCAGAAGGCGACGAGCACCGCCTGCACGCACGGATCGCCCGACGCGCGCAGCTCGATCCACTCGCGCAGGCGATTGAACGAGCCGGCGCGCACGGAGAGGTTGTACAGCCAGAGCGCGTTGAAGACGAGCCAGAGGATCGACCACGCCGCGGTCGCGAAGCCGAAGCCGATGCTCCAGCCGGCGAGGTTCAGCGGCATCCGCCACACGAAGGCGGCGAGCAGCGCCGCGACGAGCAGCCCCGATCCCGCGGCGACGAGCCCGCTCTTCCGTGCGATGCCGAGCAGCCCGAGCACGGTCACGAGGGGCAGCGTCGCGACGAACGCGGAGACTCCCACGGAGTGGACGGGGGCGATCGGCTGGGCCCACGGTGTCACGGCGCGGCGCTCTTCACGAAGTCCATGTAGTCGAAGTTGAACACGGGCTGGTCGAGGAAGTGGAGCGTGAGCACCTGCTTCCCCTTCGGGAGATGGAAGCGGCCGAGCCCCGTGATGCGATTCCAGTGGTGCGCCTGCCGCCACTCGACCGTGTCCGCCTTCACGAACGTCGTCGGGATCTCCAGCGGTCCGGTGGCGTCGACGCCATTCACGTCGAGGGCGATGTGGCCCCCGAACTTGGAGGTGTACAGCGTCGTGATCGAGTACCAGCCGTCCTCGGTGACGTCGATGGTGTAGCGCACCCACTCGCCCGGGGCGATCCAGCCGAGGTAGAGCGCGTTGGAGTCGGGTCGAACGAAGTCGTACGGGCTGTCGTCGATCGCGACGTTGGCGTTGTGGAGCTTCACGTACGAGATGTCCGGGCTCTCGTGCATCCGGAACTCCTTCTCGTAGCTCCCCGTGCCGTTCAGCGCGCCGGGTCCGCTGCCGCTGTTCCTGTCATCCGTGTCGTGGTAGCACGCGCCTTCCTCGGCGCCCTTCGCTTGCGCGTCGAATGCGACGTCGAGCTGGTCGTAATACTCGTTCTGCAGGCGGCCCGGGATCTTCTGAGCGCCGCCGGCGTAGCGCGCGTCGTGGAAGGGGACGCAGCGGTAGTCGGCGGGGAAGGGCGGAAAGCGCGTCGCGCGTCCTGCCTGGGTCGGAGCGACGGAGCCCGACGGCGCCGAGCCCACACTCGGCGCACCGGCGTGCGCACAGGCGAGTGAGGCGGCGGCGGCGATCGAGCACAGCAGGTATCGCATGGGCGGGGGATGCGAGGGTGCGCGAACGTATCCCGAGAGGAGTTCGGTTCGCCAGAGTTTCCCGTGCTGCTGGCCACGACGGCTCTTCATTTCTCACAGAGAGCACAGAGGACACAGAGGACTGCTTTCTCTGTGCCCTCTGTGCTCTCTGTGAGAAACCCCAGTACAGGTTCCCTGACTCGCTGCGCTCGCGCACAGTGCGGCGAGACGGCGATCGTGCGGAAGGAGAGCTCACCCTACGCCGCGAGCACTGGGGCGAGGCCCGTGTCGGCGACGTCCGACTTCCTTCGCCGGCGCTTCCAAGAAGACACTCGGGCGCAGGGCGAGACGTGTCGCACCGACTGCAAGAACCGGGCAGCGTGAGTGCGGATCGCTCGACTCGCAATCGGGTCATTCTGCCCTCTGCGACAAAGGGTCAGAGCCTGGGGCTGCGCCCCAGGGTCTGACCCCGGCCTCTGCCCGTTCCGCATCCCCGCATCCCCTCATCCCCGCTTATACGCGACGCACTCGATCTCCACCTTGCAGTCCACCACCATGCTCGACACCACGCACGCCCGAGCCGGTGGCGCGCCGCCGAAGTACTCGCGGAACACCTTGTTGAACGACTGGAAGTCGCGCGGGTCGTCGAGCCAGACGCCGCAGCGCACGACGTGCTCCGGGCCGTAGCCCGCCTCGTGCAGGATCGCGATCAAATTTCGAATGGCGACGTGGCTCTGCTCGACGATTCCCCCTGCCACCACTTCTCCGTCCTGCATCGGCACCTGGCCCGAGACGTACAGCCAGCCGTCCGCCGCCACGGCGCGCGCGGCTGGATCTCCGTCGTCGTGGAAGTGAATGCAGCGTAGTAATCCGCCGGATCGATCGCGCCGCGCGGCACGAACCGTCCTCCGCGCGCGCCCGTCGCCACCTGCGCGCGCGAGGTGAGCACGCCGTTCACCCACACGGCGGCGATCCCCTCGGCGGGGCGCTTGGGGTCGGTGAAGGTGGCGACGTCGCGCACGGTGCTCGCGTCGAACAGCACGAGGTCCGCCGCGTAGCCGTCGCGCACGAGCCCGCGCTGTGAGAGCCCGAACTTCCGCGCCGGCAGGCCGGTCATCTTGTGCACCGCCTCGGCGAGCGAGAAGAGCCGCTCGTCGCGCGCGTAGCGGCCGAGCACGCGCGGGAAGGCGCCCCAGAGCCGTGGATGCGGGTTCGGATCGTTGGGCAGGCCGTCGGAGCCGATCACGGTGGGCGGATGGCGGAGGATGCGGCGGACGTCGTCCTCCGACATGGAGTGATAGATCGCGCCGGCTGGCCTGAGGCGCCGTGCCGCGTCCGTCAGCGACATGTCCCAGTCGCGCGCGATCTCCTTCAACGAGCGGCCACCGATTTCTGGATGCGGCTCGGACCAGGTGATCGTGATCTCGATCGCGTCCGTCACCTGCTTGAGGTCGAGCGTCGAGGAGCCGGCGGTGTACGGGTAGGCGTCGCACCCGATCGGATGTGTGCGTCCCGCCTGTTCGAGCGCGTCGAGCACCTCGCCGCTCCGTCCCCAGTTCTCGCGGCCGGCGCACTTGAGGTGCGACACGGCGACGGGCACGCGTGCGTGGCGCCCGATGCGGAACGCCTCGTCCATCGCGTCGAGGATGCCGGCGAACTCGGTGCGCATGTGCGTCGCATACAACGCACCCGCGTCGGCGAGGGGCTCCGCGAGCGCCATCACCTCTTCAGTGGGCGCGCTGAACGCGCTCGCGTACTGCAGGCCGGAGCTGAGGCCGAGCGCGCCGTGTGCCAATGCCGCGCGCAGCTCGGCGCGCATGGCGTCGATCTCCTCGGGCGTCGCGGCGCGGTCGAGCCGGTCCATCCAGTTGTTGCGCAGCGTCGTGTGCCCGACGAGCGCGGCCACGTTCACCGCCGGCCGCGCGCGGTTCACGGCGTCCACGTAGCCGGCGAAGGTCGGATACGTGAACGCATCGGCCCCGCCGAGGAGGTTCATCGGGTCGGGGAGCGTCCCGCGCAGCCGGGCGGGGGCGGCGCTGATCCCGCAGTTGCCGACGACGACCGTCGTGACCCCCTGCGACAGCTTCGGCCACATCTCCGGCGCGCGGACGACGTTGGTGTCGTCGTGGGTGTGGACGTCGATGAAGCCCGGCGCGAGGGTCAGGCCCGTGGCGTCGATCACCGCGTCGGCCTTGGTCGCCGCATCGCTGCCGACGAAGGCGATCCGTCCGTCGGCAATGGCGACGTCGGCATCGAACGGCGCGCCGCCGCTGCCGTCCAGCACGCGCGCGCCGCGGATGAGCGTGTCGCAGGTCTGCATCGCGGCCAAGCTATCGGGCGGCCCGATCAGTCGCCAACTTCAGGATCTCTGCAGCCGAGCACGCACTCCATGCCAATAGACTCCGACGATTCCATCCCGCTCGTAGTGAGCGCACTGAACAAAGGGATCGGCCCGATCGCCACCCCTCTCGAGCCCGAGGAGACGATCGACGTCGGCTGGAGCCTCCTCGAGGAGGAGATCGCGCTGCCGGCCGCGGTGCTCTACGAGGCGAAGCTCGCGCACAACGTGAAATGGATGCGCGACTTCATGAAGGAGTACGGCGTGCAGCTCGCGCCGCACGGCAAGACGACGATGGCGCCCAAGCTGTTCGGCCGGCAGATGGATTCCGGCGCGTGGGGGATCACCGTCGCCAGCGCGCATCAGGCATTCGTCGCCTGCCGGCACGGCATCCCCCGCGTCCTCATCGCGAACCAGGTGGTCGGCAAGGCGAACCTCCGCCTCCTCTCGCTGCTGCTCCACACGCCCGACTTCGAGCTGTACGTCCTGGTCGATTCCGCC
>JAEKKK010000241.1 GCA_019510405.1 Gemmatimonadota bacterium
GAGCACCTGCTCCACTTCCCCCAGCGCGACGCTATAGCCGCGCACTTTCACCTGATCGTCCGCGCGGCCGAGGAACTCGAGCGTGCCGTCGCTCAGGCGGCGCACCCGATCCCCGGTGCGATACACACGCACGCCGCGGAACGTCGTGCACCGCTCGGCCGTGAGCTGCGGCCGATTGAGATACGCTTGCGTGACACCCGCCCCACCGAGCCACAGCTCACCCGGAATGCCCACGGGCTGCTCGTTGCCGTACGCGTCGACGACGAACGCCTGCGTGTTCGCCAGCGGGCGGCCGAGCGGTATCGTCTGCGCGCCGAGCGACGTCGCGGTCTCCACCGCGGCCGACGTCACCTCGTGCGTGAGCACGCCGACCGTCGTCTCCGTCGGCCCGTAGTGATTGAGCACGCGGCAGCGCCCCGCGCCGAGCAGCGTCCGCGCGAGCTCCACGTTCAACGCTTCGCCACCCAGCACGATCGCCTGGCGCGGCAGCACCGCCGCGAGGTCGGCACCGCTCCGACCCGCCACCAGCGCGCGCAGATGGTTCGGCGTCAGCTTCAACACGTCGAGCTGATGCACGTCCATGTACTGCGCGAACCGCTCCGGCTCCGTCGTCACGTCGCTCCCCAGCACGTGCAGCGTCGCGCCCGACAGCAGCGCGGGGAACAGCGACGTGTTCCCGAGATCCGCCGCCAGGGTGCTCGCCAGCGCGAACTGCCGCGCGCGGCCATCCTGCGGCTCGTCCGCCACCGTGCCCAGCGCACGGCGCACGGCCCGCGTGTAGTGCACGATGTTGGCGTGCGTGACGGCGACGCCCTTCGGCACCCCGGTGCTCCCGCTCGTGAACAGCACGTACGCGGTGTCGCGCGGGCGCGCCGAGAGCGTGAGGTTCGTGTCCGGATACGCGCCGAGCGTCGCCGCGTCGCTGTCCAGCGGCACAACGGTGACGGTGCTCGGCAGTCGCCGCGCCAGCGCCGCGCTCGTCACGACGAGCTTCGCGCCGCTCTCCGCCAGCTGCTGCGAGAGCCGCGCCGAGGGCGCGTCCACCGACAGCGGCATGTACGCCCCTTCTGCCTTCAGGATTCCGTAAATCGCGACAATCGCATCAGCCGACCGATCGAGCAGCAACCCGACCGGCGCGCCCGCCGCCACACCCGATGTCTGCAGGTGCCGCGCGAGCTGGTTCGCCCGCGCGTTGAGCTCGCGGTAGGTCAGCGTCGTGCTCCCCGCCACGCTCCCGTGCGCCGACGCGGACGCCGACGGCGCCACGATCGCCACGCGATCAGCGACGCGCGCCGCCTGCGCCTCGAACAGCTCCACCAGCGTCGCCGCGGCACCCTCCTCGACTTCAGTCGCGTTCCACCCGGCCAGCGCGCTCTGCTCGGCCCCGGTCAGCAGCGGGATCTGCGACACGCGCCGCGTCGCGTCGCTCGTCGCCGTGCCGAGCACGGTCGCCACGTGCCCGAGCAGCCGCTCGGCGCGCTCGGCGCGGATCAGCTCCGTGCGATACCAGAGCGCGATCTCGATTCCCGCCGGCGTGTCCGTCACGAGGAACGTGAGATCGAACTTCGTCGCGCTCGCGTCGAGCTCCACCGGCTCCGCCGGCGCGTCGCCCAGTCGCAGCGCCACGGGGAGCGCGTCCTGCATCGTGAGCACGACGCGGAACAGCGGCGCCTGACGCATCTGCCGCCGCTGGAGCTCGAGCACCAGCGTCTCCACCGGCACGTCCTGATGCTCCTGCGTGCCCAGCACGGTATCACGCACGCGGCCGAGCAGCTCGACGAACGACGGATCCCCGCCGAATCGCGTGCGCATCGGCAGCGCCTGTGAGAAGTAGCCGATCATCGACTCCGTCTCGCGGCGCGTGCGCCCCGCCACCGCCGAGCCGACGACGATGTCGTCCTGCCCCGAGTAGCGGTGCAATACCGTCTGCACCGCGGCCAGGAGCACCATGTACAGCGTGGCGTCGTGCGACGTCGCGAGCGCGCGCACCCGGTCGGACAGCTCCGGCGCCAGCCGTGTCCCGACCCGTGCTCCAGCAAAGCCGGGCGTGCCGCGCGGCGTGAAGTCCGTCGGCAGCTCCAGCGTCGGAAGGTCCGCGAGCCGCTCGCGCCAGAAGGTCAACCGCTCGTCGAGCCGCTCGCCCTGCAGCGTCGCACGCTGCCACGCGGCGAAGTCGCCGAACTGCAGCGCCACCGGCGCCAGTCCGTGCGCCACGCCGCGCGACTCGGCGGCATAGAGCGCATTCAATTCGCTCATCAACACGCCGTACGACCACGCGTCCGACACGATGTGATGCGTCAGCAGCAGCAGCACGTGATCGTCGCTCGCCAGACGCGCCAGCGCGACGCGGAATCCCGGCTCGCGCGCCAGATCGAACGGTGTGTCCGTCACCGCGCGCAGCCGCGCGATCGCCGCCGTCTCGCGCTCGCCCACGGGAAGCGCGCTCATGTCGTGCACCGCCACGGCGACCGGCGCGGGCGGCAGCACCACCTGCACCGCACCGTCGCCGCGTGCCGCGAACACCGTGCGCAGCGCCTCGTGACGCGCGACGAGCGCCGTCAGCGCCCGCTCGAGCGCCGCGACGTCGAGCGCGCCGCGAATGCGTCGCGCCACCGGCGTGTTGTACGCCGTCAGACCGGGCGTCGCCCGATCGAGCAGCCAGAGCACTTCCTGCGCGAAGGTCAGCGGCGCTTCGCCCCGCTCGGCGCGCGGCACGATCGCCGGCTCCGACGCTGCGCCCTCGAGCCCCTCTTCCTCGAGCAGTTGCGCCAGGAGACGCCGCCGTTCTTCCGCCAGCTCGTCCGTCTGCATCGACTCAGTTCCCATTCGCCGTCACCGTCTGCCGCGCCGCCCGCTCCGCCGCGCTCCGGCGCAGCTCGTCGGCCGACATCCCCTCGATCCGCAGCACGAGCTGCGCGAGACGCTCCACGTGCCCCGGCTTCCGCTCCTGCGCCGCGAGCGCCGTCGCGAGATCGGCCACCGTCGGATGCTGGAAGAGGACGCGCACCGGGATGTCCACCTGCAGCGTCTCGCGCACGCGCGACACGATCTGCGTCGCCAGCAGCGAGTGGCCGCCCAGCGCGAAGAAGTTGTCCGTCACGCCGAGGTCCGACGCGCCGAGCAGCTCGCCCCAGATCTTCGCCAGCACGCGCTCCGTCCCGCTCCGTGGCGCGACGCGCTCGGCGGCGGCGCGTGGCGTCTGCCACGCGAACGGCCGCGTCGGCGGCAGCCTCCGGCGCAGCGCCCCGATGGTGGTGTCCAACCCTGTCGTCATCCCCTGCAATGCCCCCTCCGCTGCGCGCGCCAGCTCCTCGACCAGCGCCCGCGGCACGAGCCGCCGGTCGCCGACTATCGTGAGCGTTAGACGATCATCCCCGCCGACGAGTCCCGTGATCGGGTAAGCCGTCTGCGTCGGGGTCACGGCGCGCCGAACGGCCACCGAATCTCCCAGCCAGCCGCTCATCCCCTGTTCGGCGGCCCGGTCCTGGAAGACGAGCAGCGTCTCGAACAGCCGGTGCCGCCACGGGAGCCCGATCCACCGCTGGATCGCCTCCAACGGCGCATGCTCCGCCCCGCGCAGCGCCGCCTGCCGGCGCTGCAGGCCGGCCAGCCAATCGGCCAGATCCGCGTCCGCGTCGAGTCGCGCCCGCACCGGCACGTTGTTCACCAGCACGCCGACGATCTCGTCCGCGCCTGCGACCTCCGCGCCGCGTCCATCCACGGCGAGCCCGAACGTCACGTCGTCGCGCCCGCCCAGGTGGGCCAGCGCCAATGCCCACGCACTCTCCACCAGCACGTTCGGCGCGAGCCCCGCGGCGCGCGCGACGCCGCGCAGCGAGGTCGTTTCCTCCGGCGTGAGCATCACGACGATCTCGTCGCGATCGGCCACCGCGTCGCCGGCGTTGTCGGGACGCGAATCGAGCAGGCGAAGCGGCTCCCCGAGCTCGGCCAGCTCCTCCATCCAGTACGCGCGCGCCTCGGCCTCCGGCTGGGCCGACAGCCACGCGACGTACTCGCGGAACGGCACGGCGGGGCGCAGCGCGGGCATCTCCCCGCGCCGCAGCGCCTCGTAGCACGCCCCGACCTCGCGCAGCACGATCGGCCACGACCAGCGGTCCAGCAGCAGATGATGCTGCGTCCACACCATCGTCCACCGCTCGTCCGCCTGACGCACGAGCGCGACGCGCATCAGCGGCGCGATCTCCATGTCGAACCCGCGCGCCCGGTCGTCGGCCAGCAGCGTCGCGAGCCGCGCATCGGCATCCGGCACGCCGCGCCAGTCCACCACGCGCCACGGCAGCTCGACGCGACGCTGGACCACCGCGAGCGGCACGAGCGGCGCCAGCTTCTCGCCGAGGAAGCGCGTGCGCAGCACGTCGTGCCGCGACGTGACCAGCTCCCACGCCTCGCGCAGCCGCTCCGTGTCGAGTGCGCCCTCGAGCTCGAAGCAGTACTGCTGGAAGCCTGGATCCTCTGCCCCACTCCCCGCGTCGAGGAAGAGCCGCTGCAGCGGCGTGGCGGGGTACACGTCCGCCACGTCGCGCACGCCCCCGAACAGGCGGTCGAGCGCTTCCTGATCGAGTCCCGCGAGCGGGAAGTCCGACGGCGTGTAGCCGATCGCGTCGGGGGCCAGGCAGTGCGCGATGCACCCGCGCAGCGCCGCGCCGAACCCGTCCGCCACGCGCGCGATCGTCGCCTCGTCGTGGACGCCGGCCGCGTAGCCGAACCGCACCGTCATGCGCCCGTCGATCACCAGCGCGATGATCTCGAGCAGATGGCGCCGCGTCGCCCGCGCGCTGCGCCACGCCCCCGCCGACTCGCCCGCGAACCCGAACAGCGTCGAGCCCGCGACGACCTGGTCGAACTGGCCGAGATAGTTGAACATCACCTCCGGCTGCGCGGCGCCGCGCAGCGCGGGCTCGTCGCGCAGGTAGCGCAGGATGCCGTACCCGATGCCGCGCCGCGGCACCCGCCGCAGCGTCTCCTTCGCCTCGATGAGCCGCGTGCGCGCCGACTGATCCGGCGCGAGCGCGAGCCGCACCGGGAACACGGAGGTGAACCATCCCACCGTGCGCGACACGTCCACGCCGGCCGCGATCTCTTCGCGCCCATGCCCCTCGAGATCGACGACGATGCTCCCCGCTCCGGCCCATCCGGCGAGCGCCGCACCAAGCGCCGCCAGCAGCGCGTCGTCCACGCGCGTACCGTACGCCGCCGGCACTCGCTGGAGCAGATCGCGCGTCTCCTCCACCGACAGCGCCACCTCCACGACCCGCACCTTCCCTTCGACGTTCTCCGCGTTGGGGTCAGACTCGGTGGGGTCAGACTCGGTGGGGTCAGATTCCGGGGTCAGATATCGAAGGTGTCTGACCCCTTGGCCGTAGGAGCCTGACCTTCGAGGGATCTGCACCCGCGAAGCATCTGGCGCGACCGTCTGCTTCCAGAACTCGATCTCGTCGCTCAGCGCATCCGACGCCGCGACAGTGCCCAGCGCCGCACTCCACGCCGCGAAGCTGCTCGTACGCGGTGGGAGCTGCACCGCACCCGACGCCCCCAGCTGCTCGTACGCACTCTCCAGATCCTCGCGCAACACCCGCCACGACACCCCGTCCACGACGAGATGGTGCAGTACCAGCAGCAGCCGCCCGTCGCGCGACGCGCCGCGCTCGAAGTGCACCGCGCACCCGATCGGCCCGCCCTCGAGGAAGAGCGATCGCTGCGCCGGCTCGCTCCACTGCCCGATCGCCGCTTCGACCTCCGCGTCCGCCACCTCGGAGATGTCTGCTCGCACGACATGAATCGACTGCGCCGCATCCTCCGCGTACCACTGGCGCCATCCACTCTCCTCGCGCCGGAACCGCAGCCGCAGCGCGTCGTGATGCGACGCCACCGCCGCGATCGCCGCGCGCAGCCGGTCGTGCTCCATCGACGCCGGCACCGTGAACAGGAACGCCTGGTTCCAGTGCTGTGCGTCCGGCGTTTCCAGCTCGGCGAACCAGCGCTGCACCGGCGTGAGCGGAACCTCCCCCTGCGCGGCGACGCTCGGCATGGCCACGTCCTGAGCCGCACGCGTCGCCGTCGCGACCGCGGCCTGGCCGGCGATCGTCGGCTGCTGCAGCACCTGCGTCAGCGTGAGCCGCAGTCCGGCGCGCGCCGCTTGCGCCACGATCTGGATGCTCAGCAGGGAATCGCCGCCCAGCTCGAAGAAGTCGTCCGTCACCCCGACCCGCTCGACACGCAGCACCTTCGACCAGATCTCGGCCAGCACACGTTCGGCGGCCGATCGCGGCGCGACGTGCTCGCGCGACCGCGCCGCACGGTCGAGCCGCGGATCGGGGAGCGCGCGGCGGTCCACCTTGCCGTTGCTGGAGAGCGGCAGCGCCTCCAGCACGACGAACGCGCCCGGCACCATGTGCTCGGGGAGCGTCTCGAGCAGGAAGGCGCGCAGCGCCGAAGCCGCAGGCGCCTCGCCCGCGGCGACGAGATACGCCACCAGCCGCCGCTCGCCATCCACGTCCATCCGCGCATCGACGACGCAGTCGCGCACCGACGGATGCCGCAGCAGCGCCGTCTCGATCTCACCGAGCTCGATGCGGAAGCCGCGGATCTTCACCTGGAAATCGAGGCGTCCGAGGTATTCCACCGTGCCGTCGGCGCGCCAGCGCGCCAGATCGCCCGTGCGATACATCCGCGCGTCCAGCCCTTCGTCGGCCGGCGCATACGTATCCCGCACGAATCGCTCGGCTGTGAGCTCGGGGCGGTTGTGATAGCCCATCCCCACCTGCACGCCGGCGAGATACAGCTCACCAGGCACGCCGATCGGCGCCGGCTCTCCACGCGCATCGAGGACGTAGAGCCGGGTGTTCGCGATCGCTGCGCCGATCGGCACGACGGCCGGCACGACGGGGCTCGGTGGGCACGCCCACCAGCTCACGTCCACCGCGCACTCCGTCGGCCCATACAGATTGTGCAGCGCCGCGTGCGGCACCGCGCGGTACCACGCCGCCACCAGATCCGGCGCCAGCGCTTCCCCACTCGCCATCACCGCCCGCAACGACCCGCACCGCGCCGCCGCGCCCGACGCATCCGAGCGCGCCCCGTCGCGCGGCGCCTCAGCGCACGCGACTGCTCCAATAAACGCGCGCAGCATCGAGGGCACGAAGTGGCACACCGTCACCCCCGCCCGCGCGATCACCTCCGCCAGATACGCGGGATCCTTGTGCCCCCCCGGCCGCGCCAGCACCAGCTTCGCCCCC
>JAEKKK010000127.1 GCA_019510405.1 Gemmatimonadota bacterium
AGCAGGAGCTGATACTCGTCGCCGAGCAGCTTGTCGAACAGCTTGTCGAAGTACTCGTAGTGCGAGAAGAGGACGTGTCCGCCGATGTCGTAGATGAACCCGTTCGGGCTCGTCTCGCTCGACGCGAGCCCGCCGACTTTCTCGCGGGCCTCGAGCATGAGGAAGTTGGTGTATCCCAGCTCGCGCAGCCGGTATCCGGCCGCCAACCCGGTCGGGCCGGCGCCGATGATGACGATGCGCGGTTGATCGCTGGTCGGACGTGCGGTGGTGCTGTGTAGCTGTTCCATGCGGGAATGCGGATATGTGGGGCAGCGGGGCTGCGACGTCGAATCGAGAATCGGAAACCGTCTACCGGGAACCGTGAACCGTTCACCGAGAACCGACTACTGGCTCATCCCGACATCACCAGGTCTTCGTCGGGGAGAAGCCGGAGCCAGGGACGTTCGTTCACGTAAGCGGCGAGGGCGTGCTCGAGGGGCGGCATGATCCATCCCCGCTCGCTGCGCAGCGGCACGTGCCGCGGCCGGCGCGCGGCGAGCCCGAGCTCGGTGTGTGGGCGCGCGCGGATCCACGTCTCGTCGAGATCCGCGCCGCGCGCCGCCATGCGCGCGAGCTCGGCCCACGTGCACTCTCCGTCGTTCGTCAGGTGCCAGATGCCGTGCTCGCCGTCGATCAACAGATCCAGCGTGGCGTGCACGAGGTCGGGCACGTACGTCGGCGATACGACGAGATCGTCTGCCGCGTCCACCGGCACGCCGAGCGCGAGCGAGGCGAGTGTGCGGGTGATGAAGTTCCAGTCGTCCCACGGCCCGAAGAACGCCGCCGTACGCACGACGAGCGCGCCCGAATGCGCGGACAGCACGCGCGCCTCGCACTCGGCCTTGCTGCGGCCGTACACGTTCAGCGGGGCAACGTGATCCGACTCGACGTACGCCCGGTGTTTCTTGCCGTCGAAGACGAGATCCGATGAGAAGGCGACGAGCGGAATGCGCAGCTTCCCGCAGGTGCGGGCGAGCCGCTCCGCCGCGAGCGCGTTGAGCTGGCGACAGGCCAGCGGATCGCGCTCGGCGTCGTCCACGCGGACGTAGCCCGCCGCGTTGATCACCGCCCACGCGTCGTGCTGTGCCACCGCACGCTCCAGCGCACCGCGATCCATGACGTCGAGCTCGTGGCGCGACAGCGCGCGGGCAGCGAGCCCGCGCGCCGCGCACAATCGCGCGAAGGCGCGGCCCAGCGTGCCGGACGCGCCGGCGATCAGGATGGGCCGCCCGGACGCCATGACGTGATGGCTCGGCGCGGCCGCGCAACGCCACCAGCCCGGCGCGCCGAGCGCGGGATGCGCCCCCTCGCCCGTCGTCGCGAAGGAGCGGGCCAGCCGGGCCAGCGCGGTCGGACGCGGAGCGGGCGCACGAACGTCGAACAGGCCGGGCTCGTAGTGCCCCTCGATCCGCGTGACGAGGGAGTTCCAGTCGCGCGTGCCGAGCACGGCCCACGCCGTCACGGCGCGGACGTCGGCGCCGACCGCGCGCGCGTCGCGTGCGGCCTCCCACACTTCGGCCAGCCAGCGGAGCTGCTGCTCGCGCGTGCAGCCGAGATGCGCCTCCGTCACGGCGATCGGGAGCCCGTAGCGCTCCCACGCCTCGAGCATCAACGCGCGCGGGCCGGCCACCCCCTCCTCCAGGACCCGCACCGCCTCCACGTCGGCATAGCGGTGGCGATGGTTCCCGCCGTGGGTGTGCGGCGGGTAGCGCTCGAGGCGCTCGTCGAGGAACCGCTCGCTCGTCGCGTAGTGATTGATCCCGATGATCGACGGCGGACATCCGTCGCCCACCGCGTCGGTGATCTCGTGCTCGCTGATCCCGCGCGAGCGGACGTAGCCGTACATCGGGTGCTTCGGCCCGACGCGGCCGAGCAGGAGATCGAACGTCAGCCACCGTCGCTCGTTCTCGAACGCCGCCTGATAACGCAGCGCCGGCGTCGAGTGCGTGCGCCCGAGGTCCTCCGTCTGCACGAGCTGCGCGTCCGGCTGCACGACACGGATCGCCGTCATGGCGAGCCGCGTCGCCCGCACCTGATTCAACGTGGCGCGCAGAAAGGCCGCGTCGTCGCGCTCGTGCGGATACCACACGCCGTACAGTGCGCTGAACCGCGCCGTCGTCAGCGGCTCGTTCACCGGCGTGTAGCGTCTGATCCACGGATAGCGCTCCGCCACCTCGCGCGCGAACGCCGCCAACCCGTCCGCGAAACCGGGGTCGAGCAGGCTGGTGCCGAACGGCCCGCTGCCGTGATGGACCAGGCCGACGATCGGCTCGATGCCGAGCGTCCGCATCCGCTCCATCACCGCATCGTGCCAGGCGAAGGGCGCGTGCACGCCCTCAGCGCGCTGGGCCTCGATGCGCTCCCAGAGGATCGGATACCGGACCGTGCGGATCCCGAGCGCGGCCACGCGATCGAGATCGTCGAGGCGCCGGTAGTGTCCGGTGAGCTCGAGCTGGTCGTGCTGCGCATCGCCCACCCGGTTGAGCGTGCACTCGAACCCGGCCCACAGCGCGAGCGGGGACGTCAATCGCCGACGTCTTCGCTCGCGGCCGCCAGCAGCGTCCGCGTGCGCGTGGTTGGGCGCGCGTCCGAGCGTGCACGATCCGCCACCTGGCGCTCGGCCCGGGTATCGCGCGTGCGCATCGCGTCACGGATGATGCGCTCCATGCGCGCCACGATGCTCTCCCACGAGTTGGCGCGCGCCTGCTCGAGGCCGCGCGCGATCAGCTCCGCGTTCGGCGACTCGATCGCGGTGCGCACCGCGGCGACGAACTCCTCCGGCGAGCGGGCGACTGCGACGACCGGCGTGAAGTTGTGCACCACGTCCGCGATCGCCGTGGACACGATCGGCTTCCCCGCCGCCATGTACTCCAGCGTCTTCGTCGGATTGATGTACTCCGTCGCCTCGTTGAGGGCGAAGGGCATCAGGCACACGTCGAACCCCTTCACGTGCGCGGGCAGCTCGGCGTACTGTCGCTGGCCGAGCCAGTGGATGTTCGCCGCCTGCGGCAGCTCGCTCGGATCGACCTTCACCACCGGGCCGACCATCACGAGCTCGATGTGCGGCAGCGATTCGGCGAGGTGGCGCAGCAGCTCGTAGTCGACGCGCTCGTCGATCACGCCGTAGTAGCCGACCACCGGCCGCTCCAGCGCCGCGATCTCGCGCGGCAGCGCGAGGTCCGCCGAGCGGGCCGAGGCGAAGTGCGCCACGTCCACGCCGCAGCCGAAGAAGTGCACGTTGGCGTGATACTTCGACTTGGACTGCGAGAGCTTGTAGCCGCCGGTGAAGACGACGTCCGCCTGCGCCATCAGGTACCGCTCGCGGTCGACGAGCTCGCGCGGCGCGAAGCGGAACTTCGACAGCTCGTCCATACAGTCGTAGATCACCGCACGCTCGTCGAACGCGCCGATCATCGCCGGCGCGGGCATCGGCGTGTAGAACCACTGGATCGGCCGCGCGAACCGTCCGCCGAGCGCGCCGCTCGCGGCGATCTCCTGGCGCACCAGCTCGCGGATCTCGGCGATCGACGCGTCGTACTCGCCGCGCAGCGACGCCGGCAGCATCGGCACCGCGCGGTGCACGCGCGGCTCGGGCTGGGACAACATCAGCCGCGAGTCACCGAGGTCGTCGTAGTAGATCGGCTCCTCGACGAACAGCACCTCGTTGCGACGGGCGAGTCGCGACAGCAGCTGCTGCGGGCGTTGCCATACGAAGTCCCAGCGCAGGTGGCTGTGGACGATGATGGGCGCATGCGGGTCTACCGCAGGCTTGGTCGCAAGCGGGCTCGGCAAAGTTCGGTATGGTTGAAGTGGTGCGCGTCGAGCGACGACGCTGTCGGCGCACCGATGAATCGGGCAAACCGCGTGCCCCCAATGTCCGGCGCAACGCACCGTGGCGGCGAGGTAGCGCACGGCCAAAACGACGCGCGCTATGTACGCGTGCGTACGCACACGGCACGCACATGCTTCATTCGCAACGCATTGCGCCGTGCACGCGCAGAAAAAAAAGAGGCCGGGCTCGTGGTGCGAGCCCGGCCTCCGCAGCGTCGACGCCCGACGATCAGCCCAGGCGCGCGCGTGCCTGCTCGAGATCCGCGCCGCTGTCGAGCGTCTCACGCCACTCGGCGATGATCTCCTTGTAGCGAACGCCGACGGGACGGATGCGCCGCCGCAGATCGTACATGCCGACGGTGTGCAGATCGTTTCGCTCGACGCGCAGCGCATGCTGCCAGTCGATCTGGTCGGTCAGCGAGTACCAGGTGAAACCCATCACCGGCACCCCGGAGGCGCGCATCGCGAGGATGTCCGACCACTGATGATCCAGCCACTCCACCGCGAGATGGCTCACGCGGTTCGTCTCGCAGTGGAAGATCGGCAGCCGGTACCGGTCGTAGTACTGCGTCGCGAGCTTGCGGAATCCCATCGCCATCGTGTGGGTCACGGTCGAGCGCCCCGTGGACGAGACGCGATGCTCGCAGGTGGGATAGTAGTCCACGCCGAGCCAGCGCTGGCCGACGGCGCGCCGCTCGCGGAAGAAGCTCAGGTCGTTCGACGTGACGCCGTGCTCGTTGAGGAAGCGGGCCATGCCGGGCGCGAGCTCGTGCCCCGTCGTGAGGTCCACCGACAGGTGCTTGATCCCGTTCAGGTGCTCCGCGTGCGACTGCGCGTCGCGCCCCGCCGCGTGGAAGTGCTCGATCGACTCGCCCTGCACGATGATCGCGTCGGGCCGCTCCGAGAGGATCGCCTCCACGGCCAGCTCGTGCGCCATGCACAGGTTGCGGATCGCGCGCACGAAGGCACGGTCGCTCTTCTCGCACTCGTTCCACCACCCCTTGAGGGCGGAGAAGTTCGCGGCGATGAAGATCTCGTTCACCGGCGTGAAATGCCGGATCCACGGATACCGCCGCGCGAACGCACGCGCGTACTCCGCGAAGAGCACGGGGAAGGCGGGATCCTGGAAGCCACCGAGCCACGACGGGACGCCGAAGTGGCAGAGATCGGCGATGACGGTGAGCTCGAGCTCGCGCAACCGGTGCATCTGCGCGTCGCACACGTCCCAGTCATACGCGTTCGGGGCCGTATGTACCCGATAGTACGGAGGGCCGTAGCGCAGCGCGTTCAGCCCACTCTCGCGGACGAGCGCAAAATCTTCTTCCCAGCGTGCGTAGTGCCCGCACTTGTCCATCTGATCGATGCGGGTACCACCGGCGATCGTGGGATAGCTGTTCTCGACGCCGGTGGCGAAAAGAAACGGAGTCGACGACTTCATGATGTTGGGGGTGCAGCTGAGCGGGGCGTCGCGCGGAGGCGGGAACGTCGCATGGAGAACGACGCGGCCGCGCGAACGTCACGCCTCGATGCGTGACGAGTGGCTGGAAGACGAACGATGCGGCGTGACGCCACATCGGCTGCTCGGAGACGAGCGGGAGACCGACGATTCATAACCGAGGTTACGATTCGTTTCTACCCCGCATCCGCAACAGGGTCCGAAAGCCCTACATCTCCTCCACGCGCGCGCCCGACGACGCCGACGACAGCCACAGTCGCGGCACGAGGGCGAAGCGCGCCTCGTACTCGCGGGCGAGCACGGGAGCGGCGTCCCGCAGCGCCCCCTCCTCCCCCACGACGATCGCGCAGCCCCCCCATCCGGCGCCGGTGAGCCGCGCGCCGCGCACCCCCGGCAGCGTGATCGACCGCTCCACCACCCAGTCCAGCTCGGGGCGCGAGCACTCGTACAGATCGCGCAGCGACTCGTGCGAGCCCACGAGCAGCTCGCGCGAGATGTGACCGCCCGCCCGCAGCGCGGCGACAGCATCGCGCACGCGTCGCGTCTCGCGCGAGACGTGCAGCGCGCGCCGGTCGAGCGGGTCGGGAAGCCGCGCCTCGAGCACCTGCTCCGGCTCCGCCGCCGCGAGCGAGGGCAGCGCCGGCCACCGCTCCCGCAGCAGCCGCAGCGCTTCGTCGCACTCGGCGCGGCGCTCGTTGTAGTGCGACGTCCGCAGCGACCGCGGGATCGCCGTGTCGAAGATGAGGAGCGTGTCGGCGAAGGGGGCGTAGTCGTACCGCGCCGTATCACACTCGAGGTGGAGCGCCTCGCCCGCTCGGCCGAGCGCGCTCGCGTACTGGTCCATGATCCCGCACGCAACTCCGACGAAGCCGGTCTCGGCGCGCCAGGCCGTCATCGCCGCCTCCTCGAGCGGGAGCGGCACGCCAAGCACGCCGGCAACCGCGAGCGCCGTGGCGACTTCGAGCGCGGCGGAGGAGCTCAGGCCTGCGCCGGCGGGCACGTCGCTCGTGACCGCGAGATCTAATGAGGTGTAGGACTCCCCTGCCGTGACAAGGGGCGCCGCGACCCCCGTCAGGTAGTCCCACCAGTCGCCGCTCCGCGTCGGCGTGCGCAGCGCGCTGGTCCCCATCGACGGATGGGTGGCGGACACTGCGCGCAGGGTGGGCTCGCGGTCGCCCTCGCGCCGGCCCGCGGCCACCCAGGTGCGCCGCGCGATGGCGATCGGGAGCACCTCGCCCCCGTTGTAGTCGGTGTGCTCGCCGATCAGGTTCACCCGGCCCGGCGCGGAGGCGATGACCTCGGGCGGGCGCCCGAAGCGGTCGACGAACAGCGCGCGGACGCTCTCGGCGTCAGCGGCGGGGGAGGGCGATGTCATGCAACCTGGTGTGCGGGCCGAACGGCGTGGAGGGGCCGGCTACTTCGTGTAGCCGAGGACTGTCGCCGTCTTCGTCGTAAGAGTCATGCTCGACGAGGTGAAGGTGCCCGTGTACGCCGTCGAAGCGCCTTCCAGGAGCGTGACGTTCGACCCGGTGACCTCCCAGGCTCCACTGAGCGAGAGGGTATCGCCATTCGGGTTCCCCCCCGTCTTATACAGCACGATCGTCGTCTGCGTCCACCCCGAATCGGTGACCACGAGCGTCCCCGAGACGAGCGAGGAGTCCGTGAACGCCGCCGGCAATGCCTTGGCGTCCGCCGTCTTGAGGGTGTAGTTGCCGACGATCGGCGCGCTCGGGCCACCTCCGGTGCAGCCGCCGGCGGTCGGGTTCGTCGCGCAATCGGAGCCGCTGCTGCCGCCACAGGCCGCGAGGCCGGCGAGTGCGAGCGAGGTGAGGGCGAGGGTGAAGCGCATGCGAGAAACATCTCCAGATGATCCAGAGCGAACCTTGGGCGGTGCGCCGCCGGCTGGCAAGTGAGCGAAGTGGGCCGTGGCGGTGTGCGTGCCGCCGGCCACGCGAGGTCGTCTTCTATTAGGAAGTTGGCCCAAGGACGGCCCTGCTCCCCGGTGGCCCAGGGTCGCTAACTTGCTTTGCCGATGGCCAGGCCGCACCGACCGACCAGACGATTCGAACCGTGCCCCCGACGCAGACCGACTCGCTCCGTAACCTGCCGCCCTACGTCTTCGCCGAACTCGACCGACTCAAGGCCGAGGCGCGAGCTCGTGGGGCGACCCTCGTCGATCTCGGGATCGGCAGCCCGAACCTCCCGGTCGCGCCGGGAATCATTCGGGCCATGGCCGCTGCCGGCGAGGAGCCGACGTCGGGAGCGTATCCGCCCTTCCGGGCCACGCCGGGCTACTTCGACGCGATCACGGACTTCATGCACGCCCGCTTCGGCGCGACGATCGAGCCGGAGCGGGAAGCGCTCGCCCTCAGCGGCGCCAAGGAAGGGATCGCCCAGCTGATCTTCGCCCTGTGCGAACCGGGCGACGTCGTGCTCGTGCCGGAGATCTACTATCCGGTGTTCGCGCGCGCGCCGCTGCTGTGCCGCGCCGAGGTGCGCTGGGTGCCGATGCGCGCCGAGGACGACTTCGTCCTCGACCTCGACGCGATCCCGGCGGCCGATCGCAAGCGCGCCAAGATCCTGATCGCCAACTACCCGAACAATCCCACCGGTGCGCGCGTGGACGTGGATTTCCACGAGCGTGCGGTGAGGTTCGCGCAGCAGAATGATCTGCTCTACGTGAGCGACATGGCGTACAGCGAGCTCACGTTCAGCGGCCGTCCCGCGCCGAGCGCGCTGGAGGCGGACCCGGACCGTGAGGTGACGGTCGAGTTCCACTCCTGCTCCAAGACGTTCAGCATGGCGGGCATGCGCATCGGGTTCGTCGTCGGCAACGCCGACGCCGTCGAGGCGCTCGCGGCCTACCGCACGAACGTGGGCTACGGCACGCCGACGGTGATGCAGGCCGCCGCGGCGTACGCGCTCAACCACCACGCCGAGCTGGTACCGGCCACCGTGGCCGAGTACCGCGCACGTCGCGACGCGATGATGAACGCCTTCCACGCGGCCGGCTGGAACGCCGAGCCGCCGCCGGCGTCGATGTACCTCTGGCTCCAGGTGCCGGACGGCGTCGACGACTGGGAGTGGGTGCGCACGCTGATCGACGAGGATGGTGTGGTCGTGACACCGGGCGTCGCCTTCGGCGACGGGGGCCGCGGCTGGTTCCGCGTCTCCCTCGTGCGCGACAAGGAGACGCTGGCGAAGGCGGCATCGGCCATCGCGGCGCGACGGGAGGCGATGCTGTCAGTGCGGTGATGCGGGGGTGAGGGGATGAGGGGATGCGAAACTACACGGCCTCGGGAGGCAGGTGCTTCCCGAGGCCGTTCTGTCCGCATCCCCGCATCCCCGCATCCCCTCATTCCCGCGCAATCTTCACCGTCGGCAGCCCCGTCACCGCAAAGGTCGTCGACGCGATCTGGAGCCTAGCCTCCTCGAACGCCGGCAGGATCTCGCGCGTCATCGCGTCCTTGAGCCCGCGCACGCCGTGCACCGGGGCGAGGAAGCGGAGCGAGAGCTCGATCCAGTTGTCGGTCATACGGAGATACACCTTCGGCCCCAGCTCGAGACGTTCGGGGACGAAGTAGCGCTCGCGCATGTGGTCGGAGGCCGGCGCCGCCCGCTCGGCCGTTGCGTCGGTGTGGCGATGCGCGATGTCGAGCAGGATCGACTCGGCGCGCTTGAAGTCCCCCGTGTACTCGATCGGGAAGTGCATCTCTTCCCACATGTAGGGAAACTCGCGCGTGTAGTTGTAGACCGGCGTGTCGAAGATCTTGTCGTTCGTGATGTTGACGACGCGCCCCGTGTACTGCCGAGCGTTCACCCAGACTTCCGGGTCGCCGGAGTGCGCGCCGGGCGGCTCGCCCATCTCCATCACCGTTGTCTGCACCAGCCCGAGTCGCACGACGTCGCCGCGCACGCCGCCGATCGTGATCCGGTCGCCCACCGTGAAGACGCGGCCGCGCAGGATGATCAGGTACGCCGCCATCGCGGTGATCACCCGCTGAAGCGCTACCGCGATGCCGGCGGTGAGCAGCCCCGCCACGGTGGCGAAGCGCGAGGTGTCGCCGACCCAGATGAACATGAGCCCCGCGACGAGCACGACGAAGGCGATCAGCTTGCTCGCCTGCCGGACCCAGAAGCGCCGGCGCTCCGAGGCTCCCTCCTGCATCTCGACCGGCCGCCTGCGGCGCAGCGCCGCGGTGACGAGCGCACGAAAGCCGATCACGATGGCGACCAGGATGACGCTGACGACGAGCTGCCGCCCCACCCCGCCCTCGCTCAGCATGGAGACATCCACCAGCAGCGTCACGGAACGATCGCTACCCCCCACGGTCGCGTGCCGACCTTCACCGTGCGCAGCACCTTCATCGAGCCGACGTCGACGACGGACATGTCGTCGGTGAGGCCGTTCGCCGTGTACGCGAACCGGCCGTCCGGGGAGAGCGCGACACCCCACGGCCGCCGGCCCACCGGCGCGCGGGCGATCTCGCGCAGCGTGGTGGCGTCGAGCTGCGCCAGTGCGTGGCCGCCACCCAGCGCGACGTACAGCCGGCGGCCATCGGGCGACACGGCCACGCCGACGGGCTTCTCCTCGCCGTTGCCGACGCGTGCCCGCGCGAGCACCCGGTGTTGCCGCGCGTCGATGCGCGCGATCGCGCCCCCGACCTCGCTCGTCGCGTAGGCGAACCGGCCGTCCGGCGAGAACGCCACTGCGCGCGGGCGCGCGTCGACGAGGAAGGTCGTCACGACCTTCTCGGTGCGCATGTCGATCACGGAGATCGTATTGCTCGTCTCACCGGTGACGTAGACCCAGCGGCCGTCGGGCGAGACGGTCACCCCCTCCGGCTCCGTGCCGACGACGAGCGAGGCGAGCACCTTCCCCGACGTCGGGTCGATGATCGAGGCATTGCCCGCGTCCTCGTTCGCGGCAACGACCCGCCGGCCGTCCGGCGTGATGGTGAACTGCTCGGGATCCGTGCCGGCGGGAATGCGCCGCACGACACGCCGCGTCGCCAGGTCCACCTCCGCGATCCCGTCGTTGGGGCCCGGCGTCTGCGGCCGGTCGTCGCTCAACGCGACGTAAATGAACTTGTGATCGGGCGTGATGCGCACGCCGCGCGCGCGCCCGGGCACGGGGATCGTGCCCACCGGCTCGAGCGTCGTGCCGTCGAGCAGGGTGAGGTCGTGGGAGCGCTCGTTGGACACGACGATCCAGCGCGGTCCATGCAGCGGAGCGGGCGCGCGCGGCGCCTGTGCCGATACGTCCCCCGCGCTCCACAGGAGCAGGACGACGGCACAAGAGATCGCGCCCGAGGTCGTGCGCTTCATGCGCGCTGATCCGCGCAAGAGCCGCGCCTCGACACCACCGTGGCGGCGTCCACTGGAATGGATGATGCGCCTGTTCGTGAACGTGAAACGACGATCTTCGTGGCGAGGGAGCGCTGTCGCCGCCGTGATGCTCGCCGCGTCTGCACTCGTACCTGCCGTCGCCGCCAACGCGCAGGCGGTCGCGAGCCAGGCGCCGCCGAGTCAACCGCCCTGGTTGACGCACGAGCTGCGCGTGTGCGCGGATCCCAACAGCCTCCCCTACTCGAACGAGAAGCGGGAAGGGTTCGAGAACCGCATCGCCGAGCTGGTGGCCCGCGAGCTGAAGGCGGTGCCGCGCTACACCTGGTGGGCGCAGCGGCGCGGTTACATCCGGAACACGATCCGCGCCGGCCTGTGCGACGTCTACATCGGCATGCCGACGGGGCTCGACATGCTGCTCCTCACGCGCCCCTACTATCGCTCGACCTACGCCTTCGTGACGAAGCGCAGCGGGCCGCGCATCGCGTCGTTCGACGACCCGAAGCTCAAGCGGCTGCGCGTCGGCGTGCAGATCATCGGCGACGACTACGCCAACGCGCCCCCCGCCGAAGCGCTCACGCATCGCGGCATCGTGAAGAACGTGCGCGGCTACACCGTGATCGGCGACTACCACGAGGCCAACCCGCCGAGCCGCATCGTGCGCGCCGTCGCGAACGGCGAGGTGGACGTCGCCGTCGTCTGGGGTCCGCTCGCGGGCTACTTCGCCCGCAAGTCGGCCGTCCCGCTGCGCGTCGTGCCGGTCTCGCCCGAGGTGGACGTCCCCTATCTCCCCTTCGTGTTCGACATCGGGATGGCCGTCCGGCGCGGCGACAACGTGCTGCGCGACTCGCTCGACGCGGTGATCGCGCGCCGCCAGCGTGACATCGACCGGATCCTCGCCGACTACGGCGTTCCGCGCGCCGACACCCCCGCCGCCGTCGGACTCGCCACCCACTGACTGCCGCCACGCAACACCGGCAGCACGGTCGGGATCAACGCCGCGAGATAGACTAGTCCAGCAGGTATCCACATGATCAGCCCCGCGAGCTGCTGATCCTCGAGTGGGGTGAGGCCCCACGCGGCGGTGGTCGCGTAGTGGCCGAAGTACCACGCATGGCGCGACATCGCGATGAGCGCGCCGAGGAGCGTGCACTGCAGCCCCGCGGCAAATAATGAAAGCGTCGCGACCCCCACGCTCGACCGCTGGCGCGGGCGCGCGTCGGCGATCGGATACCAGAACAGCAGCGCCGTCGCGAGAAAGCTCACGTGCTCCGCGACGTGGATCCCTTCATTACGGAGTGCGGCGTCGTAGAGCGTCGGCAGATGCCACAGCCAGAGCGCGGCGACGTGCAGCGTGAACGCGACGAGCGGCCGGCGCAGCAGGTGCCAGATCGCCGGCAGCACCCGCTGCTCCTTCCACCACGCCCCCAGGCCGCGCCGCGCAGTGATGCGGAGCGCCCAGAGCGACGCCAGCGCCGGATCGCCGAGCACGAGCAGCGGCGCCGCGACGACGACGAGCAGCATGTGCTGGATCATGTGCACGGAGAACAACGCCGCGGCCACGCCGTCGATCGGCGAGAGCAGCGCAAGCGCGAGCGTCGCGATCCCGCCGGCGAAGCACGCGACCCGCCACCGCGGGATGCCGCGTCCCGCTCCGGCCGAGTGCCAGAGGGCGCGCACGCCGCGCGCATACAGCCACGACGTGAGCAGCAGCCCGACGATCACCGTCGGGGCAACGCTCCACGCCGTCCACAGGTCGTGCGGCTCCGGCGCGCGTCCCACGTGCGCCCACGCCGCGCGGGGTACCGCGGAGAGGGCGAGCACGCACACGCCGATTCGTCCAGGCAAGGCAACTCGCACCGGCTGCGTAGCGAGCAAGCGCGATGCCGATTCACCAAACCGACGCGGAATGGACGCCGCATTCCCGTATCCTCTGTACGGTGCTGTACGCTGCCGGACCGCGACCGGCTCACAAACGAGTACATCGAGCCTGTAGTCCACATCGGTACGGTTTTAGCAAAATGGGTGGATCGGAACCGATCCTTCCCACGAGGAGCCGAGTCATGGCGCGATGCGGGACGGAGGCGGGCGGCCATCACGTGCATACGCTCACCTCCGTGAATCGAATGCGTCACCTGGTCGTTCTGGGCGCGCTGGCCTTCGCCGCGTCCTGCACGCGAGAGGGAAAGCCGGAGCCGCCGCGTGAAGCGGCAGCCGCCGTGCTGCCCGCATCCAATGCGCCGCGCGCCACCGCGACGGTCGACGCCGAAGACGGCCAGTGGGCGATGCCGATGAAGAGCTACTCCGGCATTCGCTACAGTCAGCTCACCGAGATCACACCGGCCAACGCGAAGAACCTGCAGCCGGCGTGGACCTTCTCCACGAGCGTGATGCGCGGGCACGAGGAGCCGCCGATCATCGCGAACAACACGATGTACGTGTTGACGCCGTATCCGAACATCCTGTATGCACTCGATCTGACTCTGCCTGGCGCGCCGAAGAAGTGGCAGTACGAGCCGAAGCCGCAGTCCGAGGCGCAGGGCGTCGCCTGCTGCGACGTCGTCAATCGCGGTCCCTCGTTCGCCGACGGCAAGATCGTCTTCAACACGCTCGACGACCACGTCGTCGCCGTGGACGCGAACACGGGCAAGGAAGTGTGGAAGACGAAGGTCGGCGACATCAACATCGGCGAGACGATGACGATGGCGCCCCTCGTCGTGAAGGGGAAAGTCCTCGTCGGCAACTCGGGGGGCGAGCTGGGCGTGCGCGGCTGGCTCAAGGCGCTCGACCTCGCGAGCGGCAAGCTGCTCTGGACGGCGTACAGCACGGGCCCCGACAGCGACGTCAAGATCGGCTCGCGCTTCAAGGCCTACTATCCGAAGGACCGCGGCAAGGACCTCGGCGAGACGACCTGGCAGGGAGAGCAGTGGAAGATCGGCGGCGGCAATGTGTGGGGGTGGCTCACCTACGATCCGCAGACGAACCTCGTCTACTATGGGAGCGCCAACCCCGGGCCGTGGAATCCGGCGCAGCGGCCGGGCGACAACAAGTGGACGTCGACGCTTTTCGCGCGTGATCCCGATACCGGCGAGGCGGTGTGGGCATATCAACTCAGCCCGCACGACCTGCACGACTACGACGGCGTCAACGAGTCGGTGCTGCTCGACGTGCCGTGGAAGGGGCAGACGCGCAAGGCGCTCATCCACCCCGACCGCAACGGCTACATCTATCTGATGGATCGCATGACAGGCGAGATCCTGTCGGCGGAGCCGTTCGGGTTCATCACGACGTCGCGCCGCGTGAACATCGCGAACGGCTCTCTCGAGATGGTGCCGGACAAGAAGCCGGAAGTGGGCAAGGTCGTGCGCATGGTCTGCCCCGCGTCGCCCGGGACGAAGGACTGGCAGCCGTCGTCCTTCTCGCCGCGCACGGGACTTCTCTACATCCCGCACCAGAACCTGTGCGAGGACGAGGAGGGGGTCGAGGCGAACTACATCGCCGGCACGCCGTACGTCGGCATGAACGTGCGCATGTACGCGGGCCCGGGCGGACATCGGGGCGAGCTCACCGCGTGGGACCCGATCGCCGGCCGTCCCGCGTGGAAGCTGACCGAGAAGTTCCCGGTCTGGAGCGGCACGCTCGTCACGGCGAGCGACGTCGTGTTCTACGGTACGATGGACGGCTGGTTCAAGGCGGTGGACGCGCGCAGCGGCACGCTGCTCTGGCGGTACAAGCTCGGCTCGGGGATCATCGGCCAGCCGGTGACCTATCGCGGGCCCGATGGCAAGCAGTACGTCGCCGTCATGTCGGGCGTCGGCGGCTGGGCGGGCGCGATCGTCGCCGGCGATCTCGATCCGCAGGACTCCACCGCGGCACTCGGTTTCGCCGCGGCGATGAAGGACCTGCCGAACGCCACCCAGAAGGGAGGCACGCTGTACGTGTTCGCGCTGCCATGAGCACGACTGTACGCCGCAATGCGGCCCGACACCTCATGGTCGGCGCGAGCGCGCTCGTGCTGCTCTCGCTCGCGAACGCATGCGACCGCGAGCAGCGCCGATTCCGCGAGAATCCGCCCAGCACCTCGCCGAGCAACGTGCGCGTGAGCGCACTGCAGCCCGGTACGATGGTGGACACGGCGCACGTCGCCGGTCCGTACGACAACAACGCGTGGGCCGTGACCGAAGGACAGCGGCTCTTCGGCTGGTACAACTGCTCCGGATGTCACGCCAACGGCGGGGGCGGCATGGGTCCGCCGCTGATGGACGACAAGTGGATCTACGGCAGCAGCCCGGAGAACATCTACAACACGATCGTGCAGGGGCGCCCGAACGGCATGCCGTCGTTCGCCGGCAAGATCCCGACGCAGCAGATCTGGATGCTCGTGGCCTACGTGCGCTCGCTCAGCGCGCTGAACACCACAGGTGCCCG
This sequence comes from Gemmatimonadota bacterium, assembly GCA_019510405.1. Lineage (GTDB taxonomy): Bacteria > Gemmatimonadota > Gemmatimonadetes > Gemmatimonadales > Gemmatimonadaceae > AG11. Next base: position 15,101 of record JAEKKK010000127.1, read on the forward strand.
CTCCTCGCGCCAGGATCACATGATGATGTATCCGGGCTCCACCTCGCTGCAGGATCCCGCGAAGCCGGTGCAGTCGTTCAAGCCACCGGCGTCGGAGATGCCGTGATGCTGCAGGGCGGGTTGCGCGGCGCATTGAACCAGTCGGTGCTCGAGGCGTCGGGGCCGCAGGCCGCGAAGGTCGAGCGGCTCTGGTGGATCGCCTTCACCACGGCAGCCATTGTCTATGTCCTGACGATGGGCGCGCTCTGGTTCGCGGCGCGACGCGCCCGCCGGCGCGAGCTGCGCGGCGAGCTGCTCGACGAAACGGCCGCCGAGCCGCGCATGACGCGCGCCGTCACGTGGGGAACCGCCGCCACGCTCGTCATCCTGCTCCTCTTCCTCGGCGCCGACCTGCTCGTCGGGCGCACGCTGAGTCCGATCCCGAAGAAGCAGCCGCTCACCATCGAGGTCACCGGACATCAGTGGTGGTGGGAAGTGGCGTACGCCGACACATCGCCGCACGGACGGTTCACGACGGCGAACGAGATCCACGTCCCCGTCGGCGAGCCGGTGCTGCTCGTGCTCGAGGCGCAGGACGTCATTCACAGCATCTGGGTGCCGAACCTCGCCGGCAAGAAGGACCTGATTCCCGGTTATACGCAGTCGCTCTGGTTCCAGGCCGACACGGCGGGACTCTATCGTGGCCAGTGCGCCGAGTTCTGCGGGCTGCAGCACGCCAAGATGGCGCTGCAGGTCGTGGCCGAGCCGCGCACGAAGTACGAGGAGTGGGCGGCCGGTCAGCAGAAGCCGGCCCAGAACGCGACCGACCCGGTCGCGAGCCGCGGGCGTGAAGTGTTCCTCACCGGCACCTGCGTGATGTGTCACGCCATCGAGGGGACGAGCGCCGGCTCGCACGTCGGCCCCGATCTGACACACCTCGCCAGCCGGCGCACCATCGCGGCAGGGACGCTGCCGAACACGCGCGGCGCGCTCGCCGGATGGATCGTCGACCCACAGCGGATCAAACCGGGCGTGCACATGCCGCCCAATCAGCTGAAGCCGCAGGACCTCGACGCCCTGCTCACCTATCTCCAGACCCTCAAGTGAGCGACCACACGACGAGCGTCGACTACGTACCGACGAGCGAGCCCTACGATCGCGAGATCGCCGAGCTCGAGGAGACCTACGAGGCTCACGCGAATCCGGTCTGGGCCTGGGTCACGTCGGTCGATCACAAGTCGATCGGAAAGCGCTACATCGTCACCTGCTTCGTCTTTTTCATCCTCGCCGGCCTCAACGCGGGGGTCATGCGGCTGCAGCTCGCGCGGCCGGAGAACCACATCGTCGGGCCCGATCGCTACAACCAGCTCTTCACCGTGCACGGCACGGCGATGATGTTCCTCTTCGCCGTCCCGGTGATGACAGCATTCTCGACGTATCTCATTCCGCTGATGGTCGGCACGAAGGAGGTCGCCTACCCGCGCCTCAACGCGTTCGGGTACTGGACCTTCCTCATCGGCGGCGTGTTCCTCTTCGCCGGCCTGTACACGAACACCGGCCCCGACGCCGGCTGGTTCTCCTACACGCCGCTCTCCGGCCCCGACTACTCGCCCGGCAAGCGCATCGACATCTGGGCGCAGGTGGTGACGTTCACCGAGATCGCCGCGCTCGTCGCCGCCGTCGAGATGATCGTCACGATCCTCAAGATGCGCGCGCCGGGGATGTCGCTCAATCGCATCCCGCTCTACGTCTGGTCGATCCTCGTCGTCTCGTTCATGATCCTCTTCGCCATGCCGTCGGTGGCGATCGCGAGCACGGCGATGCTGGCGATGGACCGCCTCGTCGCGACGCACTTCTTCAATCGCGCCGAGGGGGGCGACCCGCTGCTCTGGCAGCACCTGTACTGGTTCTTCGGCCACCCCGAGGTCTACATCATGTTCATCCCGGGGCTCGGCTTCGTCTCGCACATCGTCGAGACGTTCACGCAGCGGCGCGTCTTCGGCTATCCGGTGATGGTGCTCTCGCTGTTCGTCACCGGTTTCGTGGCGTTCGGCCTCTGGGTGCACCACATGTTCGCCACGCCGATCCCGCAGCTCGGCCGCACGCTGTTCACCGCGGCGAGCGTGCTCATCGCCGTGCCGAGCGGCATCCAGATCTTCTGCTGGATCGCGACGATCTGGGCGGGGCGGCCGCGCTACACCACGGCGATGCTCTTCGCCATCGGCTTCATCGTCGTGTTCACGATCGGCGGGCTCACCGGTGTGATGATCGCCTCGGTTCCCTTCGACCTCCAGGTGCACGACACCTACTTCATCGTCGCGCACTTCCACTACGTCATCCTCGGCGGCGTCGTCTTCCCACTGTTCGGCGCCTGCTACCTGTGGTTCCCCAAGATCACCGGGCGCATGCTGAGCGAGACGCTCGGGAAGTGGCACTTCTGGCTCTTCTTCGTCGGCGTGAACGTCACCTTCTTCCCGATGCATCTGCTCGGGCTCGACGGGATGCCGCGGCGCGTCTACACCTATCTCCCCGAGATGGGGTGGGGAAACCTCAACCTGATCGCGACGCTCGGCGCGGTGACGATCGTCGCCAGCGTCGCCGTGTTCCTCGTCAACGTCGCGAAGAGTTACGTCGCCGGAATCGTCGCCGGCGACGATCCGTGGGGATCGGCGGGCCTCGAGTGGGCAACCAGCTCGCCACCCCCCGCGTGGAACTTCCATCCGCTCCCCGTCGTGACGAGCCGCGCGCCGCTGTGGGAAGAGGGTGACGAGATGCCCGTCGCCACCGGACTCGCGACGGACAAGCGCGAGGTGCTCATCACGACCGCGCTCGACGCGGTGCCCGACAATCGACACGAGCACCCCGGTGAATCGCACTGGCCACTCGTCATGGCGATCGCCGTCGGCGTGACGTTCATCGGCGCCGTGTGGAACCCGTGGGCGTACGTCGTCGGTTTCGTCATCAGCGCCGTCGCGTTCGCCGGATGGGGCTGGCCCCGCGGCACCAAGCCGGAGCACCAGGTCGTGCCGGGCCGCATCCCGTCCACGGAGGGGAGGAGATGAAGCGCACGCCGACCAAGCGCATGGCGAGAAGCGTCATCGACCTGCGTCCGCTCCCCGACGTCGTCTTCGGGTCGCGCGACATCATGTGGTGGGGCACGCTCGGCTTCATGGTGATCGAAGGGTTCACCCTCGTGCTCTGCGCGGCGGCGTACGTCTACCTGACGCAGAACTACAGCACGTGGCCCCCTGAGCACACGCCGCTCCCGTCGCTGGGCTGGCCGACGGTCCAGGTGATCGTCATGCTCGCCAGCCTGCCCGTCGTGTGGTGGACCGCGCGGGCAGCCCACCGGTATGACCTCGGCAAGGTACGCATCGGCCTCGTCGTGGCCACACTGTTCAACGCCGCGTTCGTCGGCATCCGGCTCGTCGAGCTGCTCGTGTCGCTCAACGTGAAGTGGGACACCAACGCGTACGCCTCGGCGCAGTGGCTCCTCCTCTGCATGCACGGCACCCTGCTCGCCGTGGAGCTCGTCGAGGTCGGCGGGATGATGCTGATCTTCTGGATCGCGCCGGTAGAGGACAAGCACTTCTCCGACGTGAGTGACATGGTGATGTACTGGGTATTCATGACGCTCGCCTGGATGCCGCTCTACCTGCTCTGCTTCTGGGTGCCGAGGTGGTTGCAGTGAGCGAGACGCACACCTTCCCCGCCGAGCAGGACGGCGGACCGTCGCCCGCGGCGCAGTGGGTGGGCGTCTTCCTCGCGCCGGCGACGTTCGCCGCGCACCTCCAGATCAACTACGTCCTCGTGCGGTGGGCGTGCCTCCGGCATGCGGACATCTGGGTGCACGTCGTGGACATTCTCGCCGTGCTGCTCGCCGGGCTCGGGACGTTCGTGGCGTGGCGCGTGTGGGCGAGCGCCGGACGCACGGAGCCCGGTGAGGAGGGTGGATCGCTGCCGCGTACGCGCTTCATGGGCGTCGTCGGCGCCGGCTTCAGTGGGCTGATCACCCTGGTGCTGTTCGCGCAGTGGATCGGCGCCTTCTTCATCTCGACCTGCCAGTGAACGCGCGCGCGAGTCGTCTCCTGCGTGGGATCGCGTTGCTGCTCGCGGCGCCGCTCGCGCTCGCGTGCAACGGCGCGCACGACGTCGAGGCGCGCGAGGCGGCGGCGATGACCGGCGGCGATCCTGCGCGCGGGCCGGACCTCATGCGCAAGTACGGCTGCCAGTCGTGCCACACCATTCCCGGCGTCGTCGGCGCCAATGGACTCGTCGGGCCACCGCTGGCCGGTATCGCCAGCCGCAGCTACATCGGCGGAGTGCTGCCCAACGCGCCGGAGAACATGCTGCGCTGGATCCAGGATCCGAAGAAGGTCGACTCGCTTACCGCGATGCCCAACGTCGGGGTCACGCCCTCCGACGCGCGGAACATCGCCGCGTACCTGTACACGCTCCGCTAGCGCCGACGATGCCACGCGTCCTTTCGCATCCTGTCGCACTGTCGAAGCGCCAGCGCTCCGTCGCCGAGCTGCTCGTGCTGCTCATCCCGCTCGTGCCCCTCGGCTGCGACGGGAGCGCGGCGCCGCGGATCGGGCCGGACAGCGCGAACGCCGCCGAAGGGGTGCAGATGGGCGTGAGCTCGTCCGAAGCGCGCTTCGTGCGCAGCATCATCGGCTTCTCGGGCCCCGAGTCGGTGCGCTACGATCCCGACGACGACGTGTACTACGTGTCGAACATGAAGGGCGCCGGCTCGGTGAAGGACGACAACGGGTTCATCAACCGTATCCGTGCCTCGAACCCGGACAGCGCGACCATCCTGGCCGAGGGCGGGAAGAACGGCGTCACGCTGAATGCACCCAAGGGTCTCGCGATCCACGGGGATACACTCTGGGTGACGGATATCGATGTGCTCCGCGGCTTCGACAAGCATTCCGGCGCGCTGCTCGCCACGATCGACTTCGCGCCGCTCGGCGCCGTCCAGCTGAACGACGTCGCCATTGGACCCGACGGGACCATTCACGTCACCGACACGGGGATCATCATGTCCCCGAAGGGCGTGATCCACACCGGCCCCGATCGCATCTTCGTCGTCGGCCCGAATGCGCAGATCAGCGTAGCGGCGGAAGGCTTCCAGCTTCGTCGCCCGAACGGGATCACCTGGGATCCGGTGGGCAAACGGTGGATCGTCGTCTCGTTCGATCAGTTCGCGGGACAGATCATGGAGAACCCGCAGGGCCAGGCGACGCCGAAGCTGATCCGCACGCGCGCAGGTGGCGGCCAGCTCGACGGCGTCGAGGTGCTGCGCGATGGGGCGATCCTCTTCACCAGCTGGGCCGACAGCAGCATCCACATGCTCGCGAACGGCCGCGACAAGCCGATCATCCGCGACGTCGCGGTGCCGGCGGACATCGGCGTGGACACGAAGCGGAACTACGTCCTCATCCCGCTCTCCATGCTCGGTCACGTGCAGCTCTGGAGCCTGGACGGAGTGGTGAGACCTGAGAAGCGGTGAGTGGGTGAGTGGGTGAGTGGGTGAGTGGGTGAGTGGGTGAGTGGGTGAGTTGGTGAGTTGGTGAGTTGGTGAGTTGGAAACGGCCTCGGGAAGCAGGAGCGTCCCGAGGCCGTGTCGTCACTAACTCACTAAATCACTAACTCACCGTTTCTCGTACTTCCAGTTCCTCGCCTTCCCCTCCGCGATCCACTCGATCGCCTGCTTCACGCGTGACGCGCGCGTCTCCTCGCGCTTCGCCTCGCCGATCCACTCGTTGTACTCGCGCTGATGGCTCGGCGGCATCGCCTTGAACGCCGCCTGCGCCTTCTTGTTCTTCGCCAGCGCCGCCGCCAGCTCGGGCGGGACTGGAAGTGCCGCCTTCGGCGTCTTCCGTTTCTCCACCTTTACGCCGTCGACATTGAGCTTCGCGGCTTTCTTGATGAGAGCGACCAGCTCCTTCTTCGGCGGCAGATCCTTCACCGACGTGATCCGCCCGAACTGCCCCATCGCGCGCTCGTCGCTTCCCGCGCTGCGGCCGAGGACGAGCGCGCCCTTCCAGAACCCGAACGCCGCGTGCTCCTTGAACGCGGACATGTTCATCAGCGGGCCGTGATAGCTGAAGAACGGCATCGACCACTTCAGCGACTCCTCGACCTCCGGACAGGCGGCGTGCACCGTGTCGCGGATCTGGGTCAGGATCGGCTTCGCGAAATCGGCCGACTTCGCGATGTAGGCGTCGATGCGGGGATCTCGGGTACCCATGCAGGGAGCTCGTTGTCTGCGAGGCGGAGCGGCCGACGGGAACTTCCAGCCGGCGATCAAGCTACGATCGACCACGATGCCTTGCCAGCGACGAACGGGCATGGTAGCGTGCATGCGTCGCCGCGACGCAACGAGCGATGGTACGAGTCGTTCGCCGCGCGTCGCGACGTCCAAATGTCATTGCATCACGCCGGGAGCAGGGGCCCGTAACGACAGGGCGCGTTTCCGGAGCGTGAAGAGGTGGAGCCCCTGGCCATGTCTGGCCGGGGGCTTCCCTTTTTGCGGCCGGCGCCCCCGGTCTGACAGGTCGAGCTGCCGGCCGCCGATCTGGAGGATGCACATGAAGAAAAGCTTCGAAGCATTCGTCGCCATCGCGGCATTGCTCGGCAGTGCGCTGGCGCATGCCGCGCCATTGCTCGCGCAGGCGAATGAGGTTCCGTTCGAGCCGTCGCGCTGGACGATCGACGGACCGCGCGTGGAGTTCGTCGAGCACCTCGGTCGTCACGGCATACGCCTCGGAGACGGCTCGGCGTTGCTCAAGGACGTACAGTTTCAGGATGGAACGATCGAGGTGGACGTGAGCGGCCCGCCGAGCGGCTTTGCCTTCCTCGTATTCCGCGCGACGACGCCCAAGGACCACGAAGACGTGTATCTGCGCATGGCGATGTCGGGCACGCCCGACGCCCTCCAGTACATGCCGATGTACGGCGGTGAGGGCGCATGGCAGCTGTACCACGGGCCCGGCTACACCGCCTCCGTCGTGTTCGATCCGGCAGTCTGGACGCACCTTCGCGTCGACGTGGCGGGGCGACGCGCGACCGTATTCGTCGGCGATGCGACCACGCCCGCCATGGTCGTGGAGGAGCTCAAGGGCCGCAACGGCTCCGGTGCGATCGGCGTGATCGGCGGATCGATGGCACAGACCCAGACGGGCGTGGTCTTCTCGAACTTCCGCTTCACCCCGCGAGCAGCGGTCGCGACGTCGGTCACCTCCGCGGCGGCGCGCGCCAGACCGGGCGTCATCCGCGACTGGCTGCTCTCCCCCTCCGTGTCCGTCGAACGTTCTCCAAAAGATTCACTGCCGTCCGCGTCGCTCCCCGCGGTCGCTCGAACCGATCGGCGCGATTGGCTTCTGGTGCAGGCCGAGCCCACTGGGCTGCTCAACATCTCGCGGTATCGCGCGATGGCGGGTACGTACAGCCTCGTCGTCGCGCGCACCGTCATCCATGCCGATCGCGATGAGCTGCGGCGACTGGTCTTCGGCTACAGCGACGACGTCACGATCTTCCTCAACGGCCGGCCGCTCTTTGCCGCGCGCAACGGGTTGAGCGCTCGGTACTCGTCGGACCTCGGGCTCATGACACCGGACGACGCCGTGTATCTGCCATTGCGGCCCGGCGACAACGAACTCCTGTTCGCCGTGGCCGAGACGTTCGGCGGCTGGGGACTCGAGGCTCGGCTCGATCAGCCGGCGGTTGCGATGCGTACGCAATGAGTGCGGCGACTGGCGTGTGGGGGCGAGCGGAGCGCTCGCCCCTCACGTCCCACGCGCGGCACGGGTGTGCGCGGGCGCGCGGCGTGTCGCCCTCGCTCAGATTGCGTTTGGCTCCGCACGAACCTAGACTTCGCCGCCGAGTTTGTTCGCCGGAAGAACATAATCGCGCAGTATCCCACCCCGCGTCTCTCCGAGGAATCGTTCATGGCGGCGAAGGACAGGCTGTCCGTCCTGCTGGCGATGATGGAGCAGGGCGTCATCCCGGTCTTCTACGATCCGGATGTCGACGTCTGCAAGAACGTCATCCAGGCATGCGCCAACGGCGGCGCGAAGTGCATCGAGTTCACCAACCGCGGTGACTTCGCCTCGCACGTCTTCTATGAAGTCACGCGGCACTTCGCCAAGGCGGATCCCTCCGTCATCATGGGCGTCGGCTCCGTCGTCGACGCGCCCACCGCGGGGATCTTCATCGCCAACGGCGCGAAGTTCGTCGTCGGTCCTCTCCTCAATCCGGACGTCGCCAAGGTCTGCAACCGGCGCGGCATTCCCTACAGCCCCGGCTGCGGCTCGGCCAGCGAGATCGGCTACGCACAGGAGCTGGGCTGCGAGATCGTGAAGGTCTTTCCGGGCTCCTCCGTCGGCGGCCCCGATTTCGTGAAGAGCGTCATGGCCCCGATGCCGTGGACGCGCATCATGCCGACGGGCGGGGTGGAAGCGAGCGAAAGCTCGCTTCGCACATGGTTCGGCGCCGGCATCGTCGCCTGCGGCATCGGCAGCAACCTGATCACCAAGAAGCTGCTCGATGCGCGCGACTACAAAGGCATCGAGGAGAACGTGCGCACCACCGTGCAGCTCGTGAAGACCATCAAGGCCGACCTGGCCGCGAAGCGCTAGAGGACATCAGACATGGCTCCCCTCGAGATCAAGTCCGCCGCTGACGCCAAGTGGGACTGCGTGTCGTTCGGCGAGGTGATGCTGCGCTTCGACCCCGGCTTCGGCCGCGTGCGCAACGCGCGCACCTTCCAGGTGTGGGAAGGGGGCGGCGAGTACAACGTCGCGCGCGCCATGCGGAAGTGCTGGCAGAAGCGCGCCGCCGTCGTCACCGCTCTCCCGAAGAACGACCTAGGCTGGCTGGTCGAGGATTTCATCATGCAGGGCGGCGTCGACATGTCGCACGTCATCTGGCGCGACTTCGACGGCCTCGGACGCAACACGCGCGTCGGTCTCAACTTCACCGAGAAGGGCTTCGGCATCCGCCCCGCCCTCGGCTGCTCCGATCGCGGCCACTCCGCCGCGTCGCAGATCAAGCCGGGTGAGGTGAACTGGGAGAAGCTGTTCGGCGAGGAAGGCGTCCGGTGGTTCCACACCGGCGGCATCTTCGCCGCGCTCGCCCCCAACACCTCGGAAGCGGTGCTCGAAGCGGTGGAGGTGGCGAAGAAGTACGGCACCGTCGTCGCCTACGATCTCAACTACCGCGCGTCGCTCTGGAAGAGTCAGGGCGGCAAGGAAGGCGCGCAGCGCGTCAACCGCAACATCGCGAAGTTCGTCGACGTGATGATCGGCAACGAGGAGGACTTCACCGCCTGCCTCGGCTTCGACGTCGAAGGCGCCGACGAGCACCTCACGAACATCGAGACCGACAGCTTCAAGAAGATGATCCAGACCGCCGTCGCGAACTTCCCGAACTTCAAGGTCGCCGCGACGACGCTGCGCAAGGCGACGACGGCGAGCGTCAACGACTGGTCCGCGCTGCTCTATTACGAAGGACAGCTCTATCAGTCGATGCAACGCCCGAACCTCGAGATCTACGACCGCGTCGGCGGCGGCGACGGCTTCGCCTCGGGTCTCGCCTACGCCTTCCTCGAGGGCAAGGGCCCGCAGGCCGCCGTGGAATACGGTGCCGCGCACGGCGCGCTCGCCATGACGACTCCCGGCGACACGAGCATGGTCCGCGTCGAGGAAGTCGAAGCGGCGATGAAGGGCAAAGGCGCGCGCGTGATTCGTTAAGCGGGGTCAGACCCCGTAGGGCTCTGACCCCTTGGCGCGACGATGCGCGGCGATGCGAGACGCGTCGAGCGTGGGTTTACCCCGAAAGGCCTTTGCCTCTCGGGACCGCTGTCATCCGGAGCGAGCGAAGCGAGTCGAGGGATCTGCACCTGCCGTCTTGAGTGCAGATCCCTCGACTTCGCTCGGGATGACGGCACTCACGCACTCACCGCCACGAGCGCATCCCTCACCCTCGGCATCACTCGCTCGATCTCCTTCACGGATACCGCGCCCACCGACAGGCGGAACCATCCTGTATCCTCCTCGCTCCCGAACGCGCGGAGCGGCACGACGGCCAGCCCCGCCGCGCGTAGCAGGTAGGCGCGCACCGCTTCGTCGCCGTCGAGTGGCGTGCCGTCTGGTGTCGTCCTTCCTTGTAACGCGAACTGTGCGCTCAGGTAGATCGTGCCTTCCGGCGCGATGACGTTTACCGGCAGCCCCTCATCGCGCAGGCGGCACAATCCGCTGTACAGCGCGTCGAGCCGCTCGTGCACGCGCGCGACCATGTCGTCGCGGAATGCCGACCATGCTCCGCCGTTCTCGAGGAATTCAGCGACCGCGCCTTGCTCCGCTTTCGGCGCCCATGCGCCCATGTGGCCGACCAGGGCGCTCATCGGACCGGCGAGATCCTCCGGCGCGACGACCCATCCCACGCGGATGCCGGTTGCCGCGAGCGACTTCGACGCGCCGTCGATGTAGATCGCGTACGGTGCCATCGCCGGCCGCACCTGCAGGGGGTGCACGTGGTGTCGCCCCTCGAGAGTGAGCGTCCAGTACACCTGATCGTACATCAGATAGAGACGTCGCTCCGTCGCTCGCCGACGCGCGTTCTCCTCGAGCACGAGATCGCAGA
>JAEKKK010000242.1 GCA_019510405.1 Gemmatimonadota bacterium
GCCGCGACGTCGCGCGGGCGGAGCGTGACGATGCCCGCGCGCCGGCTGGCGGGAGTCACCACCTCGACAGCAGCCCGCGCTGCCCCTGCCGCGAGCTGCTCGACGCGATCGGCGATGTGCGCGGCGATTGCGTCCATCCCGAGCTCCTGCAGCAGGCCGAGGCTCGCCGCCATGCCGGCGAAATCCTGGAAGGGAACGGTGATCTGCTCGAACCGCCGCGCCCCGTCGCGCCAGGTGAGATCGTAGTCGACGAGCGCCGCGAAATCGTCGGATCCGCGAACGCCCATCCAGCTCACCGGCTGCGGCACGATCGCCTCGAGGATCGAGGGGCGCACGTAGGTGAAGCCGCTTCCCCACGGTGAGAGCAGCCACTTCTGCCCGCCGCACGCGAGCAGGTCTATCTGAAAGCGCTGCACGTCGACGTGCAGCGCTCCGACACCCTGCATCCCGTCCACGACGAGCCACACGCCGCGCGCTCGGCAGGCCGCGCCGATGCGATCCAGATCCGCGACGAACCCCGTCGCGAAGCCGACCCAGGAGAGCGCGAGCACGCGGGCGCTCGTTTCATGAATCGCGGCCAGCAGGGCTGCCTCGTCGAGCAGGCCGTCACGCGCCGGCACGACGTGCAGGGTGAACCCGCGCTCGCGCGACGCCGCCATCCAGGGGTACACGTTCGCCGGAAACTCGAGATCGGGGATCACGACGACGTCGCCGCGGCCGAGCGGGAGTCCCCACGCCGCGAGGTTGATCCCCGCGCCGGTGTTCACCGACAGCGCCACGCTGCCGGGCTCCGCGCCGATGAGCGACGTGATCCGCGCGCGGGCGTCGTCGAGCACGGCGAACTGCTCTTCGTGCGACAGCCGATGTGGCGCGGCGCGCTTGCGCGAGTACGCCTCCTGCGCGCGCAGGGTGCGCTCGGGCAGTGGACCGGTGCTCGCCGCGTTCAGATAGATCGCTTCACCGGCGGCGGCCCAGGGAAATTCCTCGCGCCGCAGCCGATCGAGATCGTACGCCACGCTCAGGTGCGCGCCGAAGCCGGGGCCTCGATCGCGCCGCTCTTCGCGGCATGACGCGGATCGAGCGCGTCGCGCAGGGCGTCGCCGAGCAGATTGAAGCCGAGCACCGCCGCGCCGATCGCGATCCCGGGCGACACCGACGTCCACGGCGCATGCCGCAGCTGGTTGAGATCGCGGCCGTCGGCGATCATCGCCCCCCAGCTCGGCGTCGGCGGCTGCACGCCCAGCCCGAGGAAGGAGAGTGACGCTTCGGCCATGATCGCCGCGGCGACACCGAGCGTCGCCGCGATGAGGATCGGGGCGACCACGTTCGGCAGCACGTGCTGCAGCACGATGCGCGTGTCGCGGGCGCCGAGCGCCTTGGAGGCGTGCACGTACTCGAGCTGCCGAACCACGAGTACCTGGCCACGAACCAGTCGCGCCATCCCCGCCCAGCCGACCACGCCGATGGTGAAGAACACGATGATGAGCGACGGCTGCAGCGCCGCGGCCATGGCGATGAGGAGCAGCAGCGTCGGGAACGCGAGGGTGACGTCGGCAAGGCGCATCACGACCTCGTCCACCCAGCCGCCCTTGTAGCCGGCGGTGAGACCGAGCGTGAGCCCGAGGGCGAGCGCGATCACCTGCGAGATGATGCCCGCCGTCAGCGACACGCGCGAGCCGTAGACGAGCCGCGCCCAGACGTCGCGTCCCTGGATGTCGGTGCCGAGCCAGTGCTGGCGTGACGGCCCCTGCAGCTGATTCACGAGATCGATCGCGAGCGGATCGCCGTGCGACACGAGCGGCGCGAGCACGGCGAGCAGCACGATCAGGACGACGACGGCGATCCCGAACCAGGCGCGCGGATCGCGACGCAGCGCGCGCTTGACGCGTTCGTTCATGACGGATCCCCCAGCTCCGGCGGAGTGCCAGGACGCTGATGCTTCCAGCGTCGGTGATGCCAGAAGTATTGCTCGGGCGCGCGCCGAACCCAACGCTCGAGCGTGCTCGTGTACGAGGCGACGATGCGGTCCACGTCGGCATCGAGCGTGCCGGTCTGCTCCACGGGCACCTCCTCGAAGTGGAGCACGAACCGCCCGTTCGGCCGGCGCAGGGCACAGGCGAACAGCAGCGGCGCTCGCAGCCGGAGGGCGAAGACGGCGGGGCCGCGCGGGGTCTTGGCGTAGCGGCCGAAGAAGGGTACCCAGGTGGAGGCCAGGCCGACGGCGCCCTGGTCGATGAGGAACGCCACCGAATGCTGCTCGCGCAGTGCACGCGGGACGCGGCGCACGGCGTCGGCGTCGTGGATCACCGTCATCCCGATGCGCCGGCGCGTCTCGGTGAGGTAGCGATCGAACAGCGGATTCTCCATCCGCCGCGCCACCGCTTCGAGGGGAACCCCACGTGCCGCCACGTACGATCCACCCAGCTCCCAATTCCCGAGGTGGCCGGTGACGATCATGCACCCGCGTCCCTCCGCCAGCGCGCGATCCACGAGCTCCCAGCCGGTCACCTCCTCGACGAGCGAGAGCACCTGCTCGCGCGAATACGTCGGCAGCAACGCGGTCTCGATCGTCGTCCGCCCGAGGCTGGCGTAGGACGCGCGGGCGATGCGCGCCACTTCCTGCCCGGTAAGCCCGGGGAACGCCGCCGCGACCTGGCGCTCCACGACGGCGCGTCTGATCCCGAGCGGCTTGTAGCCGAGCATCCCGATGCGCTCCCCGATCGCCCCGGCCTGCTCGAAGCTCAGGCGACGCAGTGCCGCCGCCGAGCCGCGAATGCCGTAGTACTGCGCGTAATGCGAGAGGGTAGCCCCGCTCACCGTGTCGCCCAGGACGCGCGATCACCGGCGGCACTCGCCGCGGCGGCGAAGCCGTCGATCATCGCCTCTTCCTTGAAGTCGCGCTCGGCCCGCGTGCGGCCGGCGCGGCCCATCGTCTCCCGCTGATCGCTGTGCGAGAGAAACGACGCCACCGTCGCCGCCGTGTCGCTCGGATCCGCCGGCGGGAGCAGCACGCCGGCAATTCCGTCCGGCACGTAGTGGCCTACCAGCGAGGACCGCTCGGCCACGATCGGCACGCGCGCCGCCATGAAGTCGAGACAGGCGAAGCCGGCGTCGTCTCCGTCGGCGGCGACCCAACCCACGTCGGCGGCCGCGAGGACGAGCGGCAGGTCGTCCCGCTCGCCGAGGAAATGCACGAGCGAGCTCACGCCGAGCGCGGCGGCGTGCATGTGCACGTCCTCCTCGTCCGCACCCGGCCCGACGAGCGCGAGCCGCATGTCCGGATGCCGCTCGGCCAGCAGCGCCAGCGTGCGCAGCGCCGTGCCGGAGCGGACGCGCGCCGAGCCCGCGGTCACGCAGACGATGAGCTGCGTCTCCATCTCGATGCCGAGGCTCGTGCGCGCGGCGGCACGCAGCCCGTCCACGCGCGCGACGTCCACGCCGAGCGGCGCGACGAACTCGTGCGCCGCCCCCTTCGTGCGCGCGCGATCGTTGTCGGTGGAGAAGAGGAGCCGCGCTGGCGGCGCCATCTTCACGCCGAGCAGCGACGAACGCCCCGCCGATGCCGTCTGCCCCGCCGGGATGCGGCGGATCACCGCGCCACGCTCGGCCATGCGCATCGCCGTGCTGGCGATGGTCTGCTCGCGCTCCGTATGGAGGAAGACCACCTCGACGAAGCGCTCACGAAGCACCTTGCGCAGTCGCCACGCATCGCCGGCCACGGAGCCGCCTGGCGGGAGCGTCACGACTTCGATCCCCTCGCGCGCGAAGGTCTGCTCGACGGGCGTGTCGGCGCAGCAGGCGACGGTGACCGGCTCACCGCGCGCCGCCAGCCCGCGCGCCGCGATGGCGAACGCGCGGGCCGAGCCAGTCCATCTGTTCGCCGTGTAATAGAAGAGGGCGCGCACCGTCAGTGCGCTCCAGCGACGATCGGACCTGCCGTGTCGCTCGCGTCGCCCGCCTCGTCGCGACGCAGCTGCGCCGCGTGCAGCCGGTGATACACTCCGCGCAACGCGAGCAGCTCCGCATGGGTGCCGCGCTCGATGATCTCGCCCCGCTCGAGCACGAGGATCTGATCGGCGTGCACCACCGTCGAGAGCCGGTGCGCGATGACGAACACCGTGCGGCCGGCCAGCAGGCGGTCGATCGCTTCCTGGACGAGCCGCTCCGATTCCGTGTCGAGGGCGGAGGTCGCTTCGTCGAGGATGAGGATCGGCGGATCGGTGAGCAGCGCGCGGGCGATCGCCAGCCGTTGGCGCTGTCCGCCGGAGAGCCGCGTCCCGCGCTCGCCGAGCACCGTGGCGTAGCCGTCGGGCAGCTCGCTGATGAAACCGTGCGCGTTCGCGGCGCGAGCCGCCGCCTCGATCTGCGCGTCGGTGAACCGATCGCCCGCGCCGTAGGCGATGTTGCTGCGTACCGTGTCGTTGAACAGCACCGTATCCTGGCTCACGATTCCCGTCAGCCCGCGCAGCGAGGCGAGGGCGATCTCACGCGTATCCACGCCATCCAGACGAATGACGCCGCTGGATGGCTCATAGAAGCGCGGGATGAGATCCACCAGCGTGCTCTTCCCCGCCCCACTCGCGCCCACGAGGGCCACGACCTCGCCCCGGCGCGCCGTGAAGCTCACGTCACGAAGCACCGGCTCCTCGTCGTAGGCGAAGCCCACGCGCTCGAAGGCGATCGCCTCGCGCAACCCATCGACCACGCGGGTGCCGTGATCGAGCTGCAGCTCGGTCGGCTGGTCCAGCACCTCGAACAGCCGCTCCGCCGACGCGAACGACTGCTGCGCCGTCGTCGGTGCCTGCGACAGCTGCTTCAACGGCGGCAGGAGGCGCATCACCATGATCATGAAGGTGATCAGCGTGGCGCTGTCCATCGCGCCGGGCCCGCCCAGCAGCACCTCGCGCGCGCCGATCCAGAGGATCAGCATCGCCACGGACACGCCGATCAGCTCCGTCATCGGCTGCGAGAGCGCCGCGATGCGCGTGATGCGCACCATCCCCGACGAATAGCGGTGGCTCGCCTGGGCGAACCGTTCGTCCTCGTACGGCTCGCCGCGGAACGACTTCACGAGCCGCACC
Organism: Gemmatimonadota bacterium; assembly: GCA_019510405.1. Taxonomy (GTDB): domain Bacteria; phylum Gemmatimonadota; class Gemmatimonadetes; order Gemmatimonadales; family Gemmatimonadaceae; genus AG11. The sequence goes on from JAEKKK010000242.1 coordinate 5,082, forward strand.
CCGCTCACCGCCTCCTGGAGCACACTCGTGATCTCGCCGTAGTCGCCGCGCAACCGCCGGTGCCCCTTCCGCAGCTTCCGCAGCACCGGCTGCAGCGCGAGGGTGAGCAGCGGCGCGATCACCAGCGCGACGAAGGTGAGCTTCACCGAATAGCTGAGCAGGATGATGATCGTGCCGACGATCTGCGCCACGTTCTGCAGCGTGCGCGTCACCAGCTCGGTGATCAGCGCCTTCGTCTGCTCGGTGTCCGAGAGCACGCGCGAGATGATCTGGCCCGTCTTCGTGCGCTGGAAGTACCGGAGCGGCAGCCGCTGCAGGTGCATGAACACGCTGTCGCGCAGGTCGCGCGTCACGTTTTCCTGGAGCGACGCGCCGAGCTGACCCGCGAGCCAGACGAATGCGTTCTTGATCGCGATGATGGCGATGATCGCGATCATCATCGTCTCCACCGAGCCCAGTCGGTCGGCGGGATTCAGGAACGCGCCGACGAGCCGCTCGTGCGCGCCCGTGATCCAGCCCGGCGACGCCTTCGGGATGAGCTGCTGCTCGCCGAACAGCGCGTTCAGGAACAGGGGCAGCAGCGTGAAGGAGAACACGTCGAGCGCCGCCGCGATGACGTTCGACGCGACGGTGCCGACCATTCGCCACGCGTGGGGCCGCAGGTAGCCGAGGAGCCGGCGATACATGGCTATCGTTTCGGCGTGAGCAGCGACACGGGAAGGATGCACTCCTCCGGCGTCACCCCACCGTGCAGGAACGAGCCGCGGTAGCGGCTCTGATACTCCCGCAGCTTCGTCGGGTAGACGAAGAAGCTGTCGCCCGTCGCGAGCAGTGTGTGCGCGCCCATGCCGCGGCGTGGCAGCTTGAGCGTGTCCTCGTTCCGGAACAGCAGCGCGAGATCGGGATTCTCGGCCCGCAGGTCCTCGCCGAACTTGTAGCGCAGGTTCTGCGTGGCGTCGCGCTTGGCGAACACGGTCGCGGGCGTGTGACAGTGGATGGAGCCGTGGTCGCTCGTGATGAGCACCTTCACCTTCCGGCGCGCCGCCTCCTGGAGCACGCTGAACAGCGCCGAGCGCTTGAACCATTGCAGCGTGAGCTGCCGCAGGGCGATCTCGTCGCGCGCCACTTCATAGAGAATGGCCGACTCCGAGCGTCCGTGCGTCAGCAGGTCGACGAAGTTGAACACGAACGCGCTGATCCCTTCGGGAGCGATCGCATTCGCCAGCCGGCGCTCCAGCTCATCCGCCTCGTACGACGACGAGATCTTGTCGTACTTCACCGGGACCTTGTGCTCGAGCTCGACCAGCTGCGCCTCGAGCAGCTCGCGCTCGTGCGCGTTGAGGGTCTCGTCCTCACGCTCACCCCACCAGTCGGGGAAGCGCGCGGCGATCTCGTGCGGGAAGAGCCCACTGAACAGCGCGTTGCGCGCGTACGGCGTCGCGGTTGGCAGAATGCCGAAGTAGTGCGTCGTCTCGATGTCGAACAGCGGCGAGATCACCGGCTCGAGGACCTTCCACTGGTCGAGGCGGAGGCAGTCGATCACGATGAACGCCGCGGCCCGTTCCTGCTTGACGACCGGGAGGAGAAACTCCCCGACGATGTCGATCGAGAGGGGGGGGCGCTCCCCCTCGAGGTGCTGCAGCCAGCTCGGGTACGCCGTCGCCATGAACTGCGCGAACTCGCGTCGGAGGTCGGGGAACAGCCCGAGCAGCGATTCGTGCAGCCCCATCTCGTTCGCCGAGGTGAGGTCGAGGTCCCACTGCACCAGCTCGAGATAACGGTCGATCCACCCGCGCCAGTCGAGGTCCCGGAGGGACTCGTTCTGCATCGCGCGGAACCGGTCCACGAAAGTGCGGGCGATGGCCTGCTGCCGGATCCGCGGGCCCTCGAGCATGCGGGCGACGAGCGCGTAGACCTGCCGCGGCGTCACCGGTTTCACGAGGTAGCCCGCGATGTCGTTGCCGAGCGCCTCCGTGAGCGTGGAGTCCTCCTCGCTCTTGGTCACCATGACGATGCGCAGGGTCGAGTCGATCTCGCGGAGCTCGGCCAGCGACTCGAGGCCGCGCGTGCCCGGCATCTGCTCGTCGAGGAGGACGAGATCGAACGGCCGACGTCGCACCATCTCGGCGGCGTCATCGGCGTTGGTTGCGGTCTCG
>JAEKKK010000243.1 GCA_019510405.1 Gemmatimonadota bacterium
GCCGGCGATCTCCATGTCCATCGCACGCTTGTGTCGCAGCGTCATCGCCGAGCCGTCGGTGCGAATCGTCCAGATGCGGTCCACCTCGTGCCAGGTGCCCTCGTGGCAGTAGAGCAGGAGGTTCGGGTCCTTCGGGTTGAACTGCATGTGGTTGAGCCACCCGTACTGATAGCCCACGGTGTCGGGCGCGCCGGTCTTCAGGTTCGTGAAGACGAACGCCATCGGCTCTGGATTCAGCGCGCGTCGCGCGAGCCCGTCCTCTTTCGTCACGGCGTAACGCTGCTCGGGTGAGAGCTGCTCCATCGTCTTCCCGGGGAACATCCGCTCGAGCTGCGGCCGAGCGACGCGCGGCGCCGGCCGCGGCGTCGTCCCCGTCGGATCCTCGGCGGGGATCGCCGCGACGGTGAAGGTCTCGTCGGCGTTGATCAGCGTGCGCGTCGCGAACGGGACGCGCCGCGTCTGCCTGGTGTCGTAGTTGTACGCGTACACCTCACCGCCGCCCGGGCCGCGAGCACCCGTGGGCATGCCGACTGTATTCGTAGCGCGACGCGTGAAGTAGACCTCGTGCGTCCGCCGTGCCATGTACGCCCCACCCGCGTTCGGCACGATGAGCTCCGGCGTCGGCGGCTCCGAGCCGAGCCGAGTGAGATCGACGAGCCAGATCCCGCCGCGACTCGTGAAGACGTACTTGTCCCCCTCGGGCGAGTACTGGTTGTCGTGGAAGTAGAGCGTCTGGCTTCCGGGCTCGGTGCTCAACCGGATGACGCGGTGCCCGGTGGCCGGATCGATCCAGTCGCGCGGAGACTCCTCGACATGGCGAGCGGGAGCGATGACAGCGGCGCAGAGCGCAAGCGCGAAGAAGGCGCGCGATCCAGTGTTCACTAGACGGAGTAGCAACGGATGAACTGATGAGCGGTTCACGACGGCGGACAAGTGTACCTCGGAATGCCGTCAGGTCGCCATACACGCTCGCAAGGTCCCGCCGTCGACAATCTGTGTGCGGCAGATCGACTGGTCACGATCAATCGACGCAAGGGGGAGCATTGCCATACAAACATGGACCAATGGAAGCGATGCGCCGGCGCGAAGAGATTGGCCCGGATGCCCTTGGTGTGCCCGAATGATGTGGGGAGCACGACGGGCAGCGGATGCACACGGAGCCCGCCATGACGATCGATCTCTCACAGCACCATCTGGCGGCTGCGACCGTGCTCGGCTTCCTCCTGGTGGCCGTGCCCGCCCATGCCCAGACCACCACGGCCGCCATCAGAGAGCCAGAGATGACTTCACAGCAACTGCGATACGCCAGTCGAACGGCGGAGCAACGGCGCGAGCCGACCGAGAGTATCGCGATCCGCCCATTTCACTTTCACGCATCCGATTCGGCGCTCGCCGAGCTTCGACGCCGCATCGCGACGACGCAGTGGCCGGAGAAGGAGACGGTCGCGGATCAATCGCAGGGCGTGCCGCTCGCGATGATGCAGGCGCTCGCACACTACTGGGCGACCGACTACGACCGGCGCAAGACGGAAGCGCGGCTCGATGCCTACCCGCAGTTCGTCACGAACATCGACGGGCTGGACATTCACTTCATCCACGTCCGCTCGAAGCATCCCAATGCGCTGCCGCTCGTCATCAACCACGGCTGGCCGGGATCGATCATCGAGCAAGTGAAGCTCATCGGTCCGCTCACCGATCCGACGAAGTACGGCGGCAAAGCGGAGGACGCGTTCGACGTCGTGATCCCCTCGATGCCGGGCTACGGCTTCTCCGGAAAGCCGACGAGCACCGGATGGGGACCCGAGCACATGGGGCGTGCGTGGGCGGAGCTGATGAAGCGGCTCGGTTACGATCACTACGTCGCGCAGGGCGGCGACTGGGGCGCGTTCGTCGTCGACCAGATGGGGCTGCAGGCACCCGCAGGGTTGCTCGCGATTCACACCAACATGCCCGCGACCGTTCCTGCCGACGTGAACAAGGCGCTGCTGGCGGGACAGCCCGCGCCAGCGGGTCTTTCCGCCGACGAACAGCGTGCGTACAAACAGCTCGAGAGAACGTTCAAGCAGGTCGACTACGCCAGGTACATGGCTGCGCGTCCACAGACGCTGTACGGCATCGCCGATTCCCCCGTCGGTCTCGCCGCCTGGCTGCTCGATCACAATGACGCGGATGGGCAACCGGCCGCTGCGGTCGTTTCTGCGCTGACCCGGACCACGAGCGCCACGGGCGAGCTGACGCGCGACGAGATCCTCGACAACATCACGCTCTACTGGCTCACGAACACCGGGGTGTCCGCGTCTCGCCTCTATTGGGAGTACAAGGGCGGCTTCTTCGACACGAAGGGCGTCAAGATCCCGGTGGCGGTGAGCGTTTTCCCGAGCGAGCAATACGAAGCGCCGCGAAGCTGGACGGAGCGGGCATATCCGAAGCTCATCTACTACAACAGGCTCGAGAAGGGCGGCCACTTCGCGGCGTGGGAGCAGCCAACGCTGTTCGTGAACGAGCTACGCGCCGCGTTCAAATCAGTCCGGTAGTCGACCGCTCGGCTTCGCGACAGGCGACGCGCATCGATCCACACTCTTCGTGAAGGCAGACATGGGAACACCCGCCATCCAGTCCGGGCGAGCGCGGTGCAGCACCGTTCGACTCGCAGCGTATGCCATCGCCCTGGTGATGTCGGTGTCGCAGTCGGTGCGCGCGGCGCAGCCGCATCGAGCGGCAGCGGACGACACCTCGATCCGCCCATTCCGCGCGCACGTGCCGGACTCGGCGATCGCCGACATGCGCCGTCGGCTGCAGATGACACGCTGGCCCGACAAGGAGACGGTCGCCGACGCGTCGCAGGGCGCGCAACTCGCCAGGCTTCAGGAGCTGGTGCGCTACTGGGGCACCGACTACGACTGGCGTCGCGGCGAAGCGAAGCTGAATGCCTTCCCGCAGTTCACGACGAACATCGACGGCGTCGACATCCACTTCATCCACGTGAAGTCGCGCCACCCGAACGCGATGCCGCTGATCATCACGCACGGATGGCCGGGCTCGGTGTTCGAACAGCTCAAGCTGATCGGACCACTCACCGATCCCACGAAGTACGGTGGCCGCGCCGAGGATGCGTTCGACGTCGTGATCCCGTCGCTGCCGGGCTTCGGCTTCTCCGGCCGGCCGACGGACGCGGGGTGGAGCCTCGAGCGGATCGGCGGAGCGTGGGCCGTCCTCATGTCGCGGCTGGGATACACGCGGTACGTCGCGCAGGGCGGCGATTGGGGAGCGGGCATCGTCGAAGCGATGGGGCGGCAGGCGCCACCGGGACTGCTCGCCATCCACACCAACTTCCCCGCGGTCATCACGGCCGACGTGGGCGCCGCGCTCGGCGGCGACAAGGCGGCCCTCGCCGCGATGTCCGAGAAGGAGCGCGCCGCCGTGAAGGACCTCGGCGACTACGTCGGGAGCGGTGGCCTCACCTACCTCGCCATGATGGGTGCGAGGCCACAGGCCGTCGCCTACGGGCTCACCGATTCTCCCGCTGGCCTCGCGGGATGGATGCTCGTCCACTCGGGCTTCACCAAGTGGTCATACGGCATGGACCCCAGGCAGTCGCCGTCGCGCGACGACGTGCTCGACGACTTCTCCTTGTACTGGCTGACGAACACCGCGGCGTCGTCGGCGAGGATCTACTGGGAGAATCGCGGAAAAAATCTGACCAGCGCAGGGGATCAGAAGTCCGCCGAGGTCAAAGTGCCGGTGGCGATCACGGTGTTCCCGGACGAGATCCTTCGTGCCCAGGAGTCGTGGGCGCGGCACGCATTTCCGAAGGTGATCTACTTCCACGAGGCGGAGCGCGGCGGGCACTTCGCGATGTGGGAATATCCGGAGCTGTTCGCCACGGAGCTCCGCGCGGCGTTCAGGTCCCTGCGATAGTCCCTGCTTCACACGCACTCACGCCAGCGGCAGCCCCACCTGGAACTCCGTCCGTCCCGGCACCGACTCCAGATCCACCGAGCCCTCCTGCCGCTGCACGAGGCGACGCACGACATCGAGCCCCAATCCGGTCCCCTTCCCGACGCCCTTCGTCGTGAAGAACGGCTCGAAGATCCGCGCCTGGATCTCCTTCGGCACGCCGGGGCCGTTGTCGACGATGCGCACCACGAGGCGGTCGCGATCCTCCGCGGCAGACACCTCGACGTGCCCGCCCGCCGGCGCCGCGTCGAGCGCGTTGTCGATCAGGTTCATCCACACCTGATTCAGCTCGACGCCGACCACGTACGCTTTCGGGAGCCCCTCGGGGAGGTTGACGTCCACCGTCACGCCCTTCGAGCGCGTCTTCGCCGCGAGCATCTTCAGCGTGTCGTTGATCCCCTGCCGGATATCCGTCGGCTCCGGCGTCGGCGCGTGGTCCATGTACGAGAAGCCCTTCACCGCGCCGACGAGATCGTGGATGCGGATCGCCGCCTTCTCGATCTCCGACGCGAGCGTGCGCACCGTGCACGACGCGGTGATCCAGCCGAGCGCCGCTTCGAGCTCCAGTCCCTGCACGCTGACGGCGAGCAGGTCGAGCGCCGACGGCGTCACGCCCGTATCGGCCAGCGGCACGGCATACTCTTCGGTCGCGCGATGGTCGGTGAGCCAGTCGAGCAGGGCGTCCTCGCGATCGGCGCGCTCCAGCGGGGTCTTCGGCGCCGCCGCGATCGACGACTCGCAGATCTCGCGCGCCTTCTCGATCGCGGCGAACTGCGCCTCCGTCAGCTTCGCGTAGACGAGGATGCGCGCCGCGTCCTCGGCCGCCGTCAAGCTATCCATCAGCGTCTTGCTGCTGCGCACGACGGCCGACGCCGGGTTGTTCAGCTCGTGCGCGAGTCCCGCGGCGAGCTTGCCGAGGGAGATGAGCTTCTCGTCGCGCAGGTCGGCCGACGTGAACGTCCGCGCGCGGTCGAGCATGACGTGCACGAGCTTCTGCGTGACGATGGGACACTCGCGGATCATGTCCGGGAAGCAGTCCTTCTCGATCGAGAGCACGTCCGTCGCCTTCTCGGCCACCGCGTCCATCGGCGGCGATGCGCCGCGCGAGTACGGCATGCGGCCGCCGACGTCTCCCGCGCGCCACTCGAAGATCTTGTGCGCCCCCGCGCCCCGGTCGGCGCGGATGACGATGTGTCCCTCGAGCAGGATGATCATGTGGTCCGTCTGCTCGCCCTTCTTCGTCACGACGTGTCCAGGCGAATAGTGCTCCGTCACGCCGTGGTCGACCAGCCACGCGAGCTCCGCCGCGGGTGCATCGCCGAGCACGCGATGCTGGGCCAGGCGCGCCAGAATGTCCTGGCGCCCATCCGGCCGGCCGAAGAGGGTGGGACGTCCGCGCATGCTCATACGGTGCGGAGGTAGCGGTGGACGGAATAGATCGCCGCCGATCCCTCACCCACGGCGGCGGCGACGCGTCGATTCGCACCGGAGCGGACGTCGCCGGCGGCGAACACACCGGGGATGTTCGTCTCGAACATGAACGGGTCGCGCTCGAGGGTCCATCCGTGCGGCTTGCCGTGCTCCTTCGGGAGATCGGTGCCGGTCATGATGAACCCCGACTCGTCGCGGTCGAGCACCCCCGCGAAGGCGTCGGTGTGCGGCTTCACCCCGATGAAGATGAACATCGCGACCGCCGGGATCGTCCGCTCGGCGCCCCCTTCCACCGCCTTCACGACGACCGATTCGAGCGAGCCGTCCCCGTTGGCGCGCGCGACCTCCCAGCCGCAGCACACTTCGATGTTCGGCGTGGCGCGGATGCGCTCGACGAGGTAGTGCGACATCATCGGCGACAGATCGTGCGCGCGGACGAGCATCGTCACCTTCTTCGCGTAGCGTGAGAAGAAGAGCGCGCCCTGTCCGGCCGAGTTGGCGCCGCCGACGACGATGACGTCCTTGTCGCGGCAGCGTGCCGCCTCGGTCATCGCCGCGCCGTAGTACACGCCCTTGCCATGCAGCCCTTCCACGCCCGGCGCATCGAGGGTGCGCGCGCTCATCCCGGTCGTGATCACCGCCGTATACGCGGTGAGCTCCGTGCCGTCGCCGAGCTTGATGATGCGATACGGGTCCTCGCGTCGCAGGCCGACGACCTCCTGCCCGGTGAGCAGCTCGGCGCCGAACTTCTTCGCCTGGAGCGTCGCGCGCTGCGCGAGGTCGGCGCCCGTCACTCCCATCGGGAAGCCGAGGTAGTTCTCGATCATCGAGCTCGTCCCCGCCTGGCCCCCGGCCGCCTCCGACTCGACGAGCACCGTGCGCAGTCCCTCGGACGCGGCGTACACCGCGTTCGCCAGCCCGGCCGGTCCCCCGCCCACGACGATGACGTCATAGAAGGGGTTCTTCGCGTGCGTCTGCAGCCCCGCCTTCTCGGCGAGCGCCGCCGTCGTCGGCGCGACGAGATGCGCGCCGTCGGGGAAGAGGACGATCGGCAGCGTCGTGAGATCGCCGGCGAGCGACTGGGCGAGCGTGCGCCCCTGCTCGTCCTGGTCGAGGTCGACCCACTCGTACGGCACGCGGTTCCGCGACAGGAACTCGCGCGTCGCGTGCGACGACGGCGACCACTGCGAGCCGAAGATGCGGATCCCCTCGAACACCGGCTTCGTGCGCGCCTGCCACTCGCCGAGCAGGTCGTCGAGCACCGGGTAGAGCCGTTGCTCGGGCGGATCCCACGGCTTCATCAGATAGTAGTCGAGCGCGATGTCGTTGATCCCCGAGATCGCGACGTCGGTGTCGGCGTATGCGGTGAGCAGCACGCGCCGTGCGTCGGGGTGCAGCTTCATCGCCTCGCGCAGCATGTCCGTGCCCGACATGCCGGGCATCCGCTGGTCGACGAGGAAGAGCGCGATCGGCGTGGCGCGCGCGGCCAGTGCCTGCGCGACCTCGAGGCCTTCCGCACCCGATTGTGCCTTCATCGTGCGGAAGTCCTGACGGTACTTCTGGCGCAGGTCGCGCTCGATCGCGCTGAGCACCGCCGGGTCGTCGTCGACCGTGAGGAGAACGGGCTTTGCCATGTGGGGAGTGCTCCGGGGAGTGGCCCGTGAGGATCGGGCCGCGAGGCCAATATACGACTGCCCGGAGGGGAAGGCGACGCGGTTGGGCGGAGATGCGGGAATGGGGGGATGCGGGGATGCGAAACGGCCTCGCGAAGCTTCTGCCTTCCGAGGCCGTTCTGTCCGCATTGCCTCATCTCCGCATCCCCGCATCCCGCGTT
>JAEKKK010000244.1 GCA_019510405.1 Gemmatimonadota bacterium
GCGGTCATCCCGAGCGAGCGAAGCGAGTCGAGGGATCTGCACCTAGCATGACCAACGAGCAACGCACGCAGGTGGCGATTATCGGCGCTGGCCCCGCCGGCCTGATTCTGGCGCGCCTGCTCGCCTGCGCGGGTATAGACTCGATCGTCATTGAGCGGCGCGACCGCGCGTACGTCGAGCACCGGCTCCGCGCCGGCGTGCTCGAGCAGACCACCGTCGACCTGCTGCGCAGCGCCGGCGTCGGCGAGCGGATGGATCGCGAGGGCCTCGTCCACGAAGGGCTCTACCTCCAGTTCGACGGCGCCCGCCACCGCATCCCGCTGCGCGAGCTCACCGGCGGGCGCGCCATCACCGTCTACGGGCAGCACGAGGTCGTGAAGGATCTCATCGCCGCGCGCCTCGCCGGCGGCGACGAGATCGTCTTCGAGGCGGACGACGTGCGCGTGATCGATATCGACCGCGATCATCCTACCATCCGCTTCAACATCGATGGCTACCCCTTCGCCTGGCTCGGCATCCTCGCCCAGACGCCGCCGTCGCTCGACGAGCTGATCTACGCCCACCACGAGCGCGGCTTCGCGCTGCACAGCATGCGCTCCCCGGAGCTCACGCGGCTCTATGTGCAGTGCTCTCCCGACGACACGCTCGACGCCTGGCCCGACGAGCGCGTCTGGGAAGAGCTGCATCTTCGCCTCTCCACGCGCGACGGCTGGACGCTCCATGAAGGGCCGGTCGTCGAGAAGAGCATCACACAGATGCGCAGCTACGTCGTCGAGCCGATGCAGTACGGCCGGCTCTTCCTCGCCGGCGACGCGGCGCACGTCGTCCCGCCCACCGGCGCCAAGGGACTCAACCTCGCCGCCGCCGATGTGAAGGTGCTCGCCGAGGCGCTCGTCGAACGGTACCGTACAGGGCGGACCGACCTGCTGGAGTCGTACTCCGCGACCTGCCTCCGGCGCGTCTGGCGCGTCGAACATTTCTCCTGGTGGATGACGACCATGCTGCATCGCGCACCCGGCGACGACGCGTTCGACCACCGGCTCCAGCTCGCCCAGCTCCGCTACGTCTGCGGCTCGCGCGCCGCGGCGACGAGTCTCGCCGAGAACTACGTGGGGCTCGAGCATGTCTGACGAATCGCGCTTCGACGCCGGCATGCGCGTCCGTCGCGCCGTGCTCGGCGACGCCCACGTCGATCGCGCCGAAGCCGCGGCGACCGCGTTCGACGCACCATTTCAGAAGTTCATCACCGAGACGGCGTGGGGCACCCTCTGGGCCGACGACACGCTCGACCACCGCACTCGCAGCCTCATCACGATCGCACTCCTCGCCGCGCTCGGCCGCCACGAAGAGCTCGCGCTGCACCTGCGCGCGACCGCCAACACCGGCGCCACGCCCGAGGAGATCCGCGCCGCACTGATGCACGTCGCCATGTACGCCGGCGTACCCGCGGCCAACAGCGCCTTCACACTCGCCAAAACCATTCTCGACACTCAGTCGCGGGGCCAGCTTCGGGGTCAGTCCTGGGGTCAGACCCCGAGGGCGCAGCCCGAGGGCTCTGACCCCTTGGATCGGGGTCAGACCCCGTCTGGCGCTGATCCCTTGGCGACGCACGGAGATTCCGCATGAGCACGACGACGATCGGCGACATCGTACGCGGTGATGCCGAAGTGTTCCCGCCCTATCTGTACGAGGCGTACCGCTCGACCATCCGCCGCGCACCGACCTGCGCGCTCGTCGAGGTTCCGCTCACGCTCTCCGAGCTCACCGGGCCCGGCCCGGTGATCAGCGCCGTCACGCCGGACGACGCCGACCTCACGCGGAACGCCGGCACCGGCGGCGAGGCGATGGGTCAGCGCATCATCGTCACCGGCCGCGTGCTCGATGCGTCGGGCGCGCCGGTGAAGAACACGCTGGTCGAGGTGTGGCAGGCCAATGCCGCGGGACGCTACATCCATCGCCGCGACCAGTGGCCCGCGCCGCTCGACCCGAACTTCCTCGGCATCGGTCGCTGTCACACGAACGACAGAGGCGAGTATCGCTTCCTCACGATCATGCCGGGCGCGTATCCCTGGCGGAACCATCCGAATGCCTGGCGCCCGTCGCACATCCACTTCTCGCTGTTCGGCAACGCGTGGGCGTCGCGGCTCGTGACGCAGATGTACTTCGCCGGCGATCCCCTGCTTCCGCTCGACCCGATCTTCAACTCGTCGCCCACCGAGCGCGCCCGCGCCGCGATGATCGCCGCCTACGCGCACGACGTCACGGAGCCCGAGTGGGCGCTCGGCTGGCGCTGGGACATCGTCCTCGACGGCCCCGACGCAGTCGCGTTCGAGCCCGAGCGGGATCAGAGCCGGGGTCAGACCCCGAGGGCGCAGCCCGAGGGCTCTGACCTCTTGGCGAGTGATGACTTCGGTGTCATCCCGAGCGAGCGTAGCGAGTCGAGGGATCTGCACCAATGACGCATCTGACTCTGACCGCCTCGCAGACCGTCGGCCCGTTCTTTCACGACTGTCTCATGCGCACCGACGCCGCATGCGACGTGCTCGCCACTGACTCCACAGAGGGAACTCACATCAGGATCGCCGGACGCGTCATCGACGGCGACCGCGCCGGCGTCCCCGACGCCGTGCTGGAGGTCTGGCAGGCCAATCGCCACGGCCGCTACAACCATCCGTCCGACGAGCGCGATCTCCCCCTCGATCCCGCGTTCACCGGCTACGGCCGCATCGCCACCCAGAGCGACGGACAGTTCTGCTTCACGACCATCAAGCCTGGCGCTGTCCCCTTCGACCGCCGGCGTCTCCAGGCACCGCACATCTCCGTCGCCGTGCTCGGCCGCGGGCTGCTCAATCATCTGTACACGCGCATCTACTTCGACGACGAGCCACTCACCGCCTCCGACCCGATCCTCCAGCGCGTCCCCACCGAACGTCGGCCGACGCTGATCGCACGTCGCGCATCCGATCAAGCCGGCCGCGATCTCGTGTACAAGCTCGACATCGTGCTTCAAGGCGCCGGCGAAACGGTTTTCTTCGAGATCGCTGGACGATGACGGAGTTCCTCTCCCTGCACGACGCGATCGCCGCGTACGTCCCCGACGCGAGTACCGTCGCGCTCGAGGGCTTCACGCATCTCATCCCCTTTGCTGCGGGCCACGAGATCGTTCGCCAGCGCAAGCGCGACCTCACCCTCGTGCGCATGACCCCCGACCTGATCTACGATCAGCTCATCGGGATGGGCTGCGCGCGCAAGCTCGTCTTCTCGTGGGGCGGAAACCCCGGTGTCGGCTCGCTCCATCGTCTGCGCGATGCCGTGGAGCACGCGTGGCCGCGTCCCCTCGAGATCGAGGAGCACAGCCACGCCGCGATGGCCGCCGCCTACGCCGCGGGCGCGGCCGGATTGCCCTGCGCGATCCTGCGCGGCTACGCCGGCTCCGATCTCGTCGCGCACAACACCAACATCCGCTCCGTCGAGTGCCCGTTCACCGGCGAGACGCTCGCCGCCGTTCCCGCCCTCCGCCCCGACGTCGCGATCGTCCACGCGCAGCGCGCCGACCGTGCAGGCAACGTGCTGATCGAAGGGATCACCGGCGTGCAGAAGGAGGTCGTGCTGGCCGCGCGCTCCGCCATCGTCACCGTCGAGGAGATCGTCCCCGACCTGCGCGCGCCAAGCCCGAACTCCACCGTGCTGCCACACTGGACGATCACCGCGGTCGCCCTCGCGCCCGGCGGCGCGCGCCCGTCGTACGCGCACGGCTACTATCCGCGCGACAACGCCTTCTACATCGCGTGGGATTCCATCTCGCGCGACCGCGACCAGTTCACCCGCTGGATGCGCGAGCACGTGCTCGAATCGTCCACCTCGGTCGAGGCCGTGGCATGAGCGACGTCGCCGCCGAGCGCGCCGCTCCCTGGTCGTCCGCCGAGATGATGGCCATCGCCGCGGCGCGCCTGCTCCGCAACGACGACGTCTGCTTCGTCGGCATCGGCGCGCCTTCGCTCGCCTGCAACCTCGCGCGCCTCACCCACGCGCCCGACATCACGCTCATCTATGAATCGGGCACCGTCGGCGCGCGCCCCGATGTGCTCCCACTCTCCATCGGCGACCCGGAGCTCTGCGAGACGGCGCGCACCACGGTGAGCGTCCCCGAGATGTTCGCCTACTGGCTCCAGGGTGGCCGCATCTCCGTCGGCTTCCTCGGCGGCGCCCAGCTCGACCGCTTCGCCAACATCAACTCGAGCGTCATCGGCCCGTACGACACACCGAAGGTGCGCCTCCCCGGCGGCGGCGGCGCGCCGGAGATCGCCGCGCTCTGCCGGCAGACCTACGTCGTGATGGCCCAGACAAGACGCTCGTTCGTGAAGCGTGTGGATTTCGTCACCTCCTTCGGCTTCGGCGAGGGCGGCGATCATCGTCAGCGGCTCGGCATCACGACCGCGGGACCGACACTCGTCATCACCGATCTCTGCGTCATGCGACCGGATCCGACGACGAAGGAGCTCGTCGTGACGGCGCTGCACCCGGGCGTCACGCGCGAGCAGGTCATCGAGAACACGGGCTGGCCCATCCGCTTCGCCGACCCGCTCGACAAGACGTCATCGCCCACGACGGACGAGCTTTCCACCCTGCGCGACCTCCAGCGCCGTACGAACGAAGCCCACGCACGGGGCCTCGCCCGGGGTCAGACCCCGAGGGCGCAGCCCGAGGGCTCTGACCCCTTGGATCGGGGTCAGATACCGCAGGTGTCTGACCCCTTGGCGCGCACGACATGAGCGACGTGCTCTTCTCGTCACCGGCGATGGCCGAGCTCTTCACGCCACGTGCCATGGTTGCCGCAATGCTGCGCGTCGAGCTGGCACTCGCGCGCGCCCTCGCGCGCGCCGACGTGATTCCCGCCGACGCGGCCGACGCCATCGCCGCGGCATGTCGCGTCGAGCTCTACGACGCGGACGCGGTCTTTGACGAATCGGCCACCGCCGGCACCCCCGTCATTCCCCTCGTGCGCATGCTCACGGAGCGCGTCGACACGAAGGCGCGCGGCTGGGTGCACTGGGGCGCCACGAGCCAGGACATCATCGACACCGCGATGGTGCTCCAGATGCGCGCCGGCATCGAGCTCCTCGCGCGCGAGCTGCGCGGCGTCGCCGAGTCCGCCGCGGCACTCGCCGACCGATACCGGTACGCCGAGATGGCCGGCAGGACGTTGGGGCAGCATGCGGCGCCGATCACCTTCGGTCTCAAGGCGGCGCGCTGGCTCGCGCTGACCACGCGTCAGATCCGCGCGCTCGAGGCGCTGCCATCCACCGCGCTGCCACTGCAGTTCGGCGGGGCCGTCGGCACGCTCGCTCCCTTCGGCGACTCGGGGCCTCTCGTCGCGGCACATCTCGCCGAGGAGCTCGCGCTCCCGCTCCCGGAGCTGCCCTGGCACGCCGAGCGCGATCGCATCGCAACCGTCGCCGCGGCACTCGGCGTCGCGGCCGGCGCGATGAGCAAGATCGCGAGCGACGTCGCGCTCCTCGCGCAGACGGAGATCGGCGAAGTGGCCGAGGGTGCACAACCCGGCAAGGGTGGCTCGTCCGCGATGCCGCAGAAGCGCAACCCGGTCGACGCGATGTCCGCGCTCGCGGCTGCGCGCCTCGCCATCGGGCTCGTCCCGACGTTGATGTCCGGGCTCGCGCAGGAGCACGAGCGTGCCATCGGCGCGTGGCAGGCGGAATGGGTCGCGCTGCCCCACGTCTTCCGCCACACGGCGGGCGCGGTGATGCACGTCCGCCGGTCGCTCGCCGGTCTCGAGGTGCACCATGATCGGATGCGCCAGAATCTCTCGCTCGCCGGAGGAACGCTCATGGCCGAGGCGCTCTCCGTCGCGCTCGCGCCACGCCTCGGGCGCACCGAGGCGCAGAGTGTGGTGAAGTCCGCGAGCGAGCGCGCGCTGCGCGAGGGGATTCCACTCCAGCGCGCCGCGCTCGACGATGCGCGGATCTCGAGCATCCTCTCGGCCGACGACGTCAACCGCGCGCTCAATCCGTCGCGCTATCTCGGCAGCGCCGACGCGTTCATCAACCGTGCACTCGCTTCACTTCCGGATCCGTCGCGGGACGCGCCGCACGCCACCGCTCGCGTCGAGATCGATGGGCTGAACATCGCCTACCGCGTGGACGGCGACGTTTCGAACCCTGCACTGGTGCTGATCAACTCCCTCGGTACCGACCTGCGGGTCTGGGAGCCGCAGGCGGACTCGCTGTCGCAGTATTTCCGCGTCATTCGCTACGACGCCCGCGGCCACGGCGAGTCCGACGTCCCGGCCGAACCGGCGACGATAGATCGACTCGGTGCCGATCTCGTCGCGCTGCTCGATCATCTCAACATCGAGCGGGCGCATCTCTGCGGGCTCTCCCTCGGCGGGCTCACGGCGCTGTGGGTCGCCGTCTATCACGCCGACCGTGTCGGACGCGCCGTCTTCGCCAACGCGTCGGCGCGATTCGGCACGACCCAGTCGTGGGACGAGCGGATGCGCGCCGTCCGCGCCGGCGGCATGGAGGCGATCAGCGAGACCGTCGTCGGTCGATTCTTTGGCGCACCGTTCCGCGCCGAGCATCCCGACCTCACGCGGTTCATCACCGACATGGTCGAGGCAACGCCGGTCACCGGCTACCTCGCCGCGTGCGCCGCCGTGCGCGACGCCGATCTGCGCGACGTCGTGTCCCGCATCCGCGCGCCGTCGCTCGTCCTCGCGGGAGAGCTCGACCAGTCGGCGCCGCTGCGCCAATCCGAGGAGCTGCACGCTTCCATCAGCGGGAGCGAGCTGGTCGTGCTCCCCGGTGCGGCGCATCTCTCCAATTTGGAGCAGGCCGAGGAGTTCACTCGGCTCGTCACGACCTTCCTTCGCGGTCTCTGATCTCTCCCTCGCAACAACCGAGACGCCCATGCCGATCGAGAAAGAGGTGATCGTCGACGCGACGCCGTACTCGCCATCCGGGGGAGCGGTCGAGGATCCGCGCGCCATCATCGCGCGCGAGCCGATGGGCACCGCGCAGCTCGTCGCCGTCGCCATCTGCGTCCTGCTCACCGCGCTCGACGGCTTCGACGTCCTCTCGATCAGCTTCGCGTCGCCGGGGATCGCCGCCGAGTGGCACATCAACCGCGCGGTGCTGGGCGGCGTGCTCTCGATGGAGCTGATCGGCATGAGCGCCGGCTCCGTGTTCGTCGGCAGCCTCGCCGACCGGATCGGGCGACGGCCCGTCACGTTGCTCTGCCTCGTCATCATGGCGATCGGCATGTGGCTCGCGACGACCGCGACCGATGTCACCACCCTCTCCGCCTATCGGCTCTTCACCGGCCTGGGCATCGGCGGCATGCTCGCTTCGAGCAACGCGATCGTCGCCGAGTTCGCGAACTCGAAGCGTCGCAATCTCGCAGTGAGTCTCATGGCCTGCGGTTATCCCCTCGGCGCCATCGTCGGCGGCTCGATCGCGTCGCGCCTGCTTGTCGGCGGCACCTGGCGCTCCGTGTTCGGCTTCGGCGCCATTGTCTCCGCGGCGTTCATTCCGATCGTGTGGTTCCTCGTTCCCG
>JAEKKK010000016.1 GCA_019510405.1 Gemmatimonadota bacterium
CACCAGCGCCTGGATGCCGAGGAACTCCCACACGTGCGCGAGCTCGGGGAAGGTGGCGAACAGCTCCTCGCGCGTCTCGAGGAAGTAGGCCTGGCCGGTGAGGACGGTGCGCGCCGTCGGCGTCGGGCTGTCGGACGACATGCGTCCGTACGTCGCCAGCAGATCCGCGGGGATGCCCCACTGGCTCAACACGGAGAGCGCGATCGGATCGTCGTCGGAGGCGGGCTCCATGCGCAGGGCGAGCACGGAGGTCGCCGCGCCGAGGGCGGCGACGCCCTGCGCGACCGCGACGTCTCCCGCTTCCTTCGGCGTCCGCGTCGCGGCCAGCGCGGCGGTGAGCGCGCGGAGCCGATCGGCCACGTCGCGTGCGCGCTCGATCTCGCGGCGCGCCAGCACGTGCTCGGTGATGTCCGACCCGTGCGCGACGACGCCGGAGCGCGTGCCGTCCGCCTCGGTGAGCGGCTGGAACACCACGTCGACGTAGCGGGTCTCGAGCGGGGCGCCGGGTGTGCGCTGCAGCTCGACCGCCGTCTGGAGCCCCACCCACGGCTCCCCCGTCGCGCGCACGCGCTCGAACAGCTCCTTGAACCCCTGTCCGCCCATCTCGGGAAGCGCCTCGAGGAGCGGCTTGCCGAGCACGTCGCGCTGCCCGATGAGCTGGAGGTACGCCTCGTTCACGAACTCGTACACCTGCTCCGGGCCGCGCAGCACGACGATGAAGCTCGGCGCCTGACGGAACACCTGCTCCAGCCGCGCGCGCTCCACCTTGAGCGCACGCTCGGCGAGCACGCGCGCGGTCGTCTCCGGCGAGATGTTGAGGAGCGCGGGGACGGAGCCGTCCTCGTCGCGCACGGCCGAGAGCGAATAGCTGAACCACGCGTTCTCGATGCCGCCCCCTTCCAGCCGCGCCATCTCGAAGCGCGCATCCTCGAAGTAGGTCGGGGCGCCGCCGCCGCGCACCTGCGCGAACTGCCACTCGATCTCGTCCCAGATCTCCGCCCACACCTGCGAGCCGGGCCGGCCGAGTGCGGCGGGGTGCTTCGCGGCGAGCACGCGCCGGTAGGCGTCGTTGTAGACGAGCGCGTACTCCGGCCCGCACCAGAGGCAGATCGGGAAGGGTGAATCGAGCATGGCGCGCGTGGCGACGCGCAATGCGGGCGACCAGCCATCGGGCCAGCCCAGCGGCGTCGCGCCCCAATCGAGGGTGCGCGCGAGCGCGCGCACCTCGCCCGGCCCCTCGAACAGCTCGGCCACCGCATCAGCGCGGCGGTCGTTCGACAGCTCGGTCACGCCAGCTCCATCACCGCGTCGTCGGGTACCCGTGCCACACCCACTCCAAGGCTTCCGGGAGCGTCTGCAGCTTCGTCGCGCGGTCGCAGTGTCCCGCGTTGCGCGCGAACACGAACTGGTAATGGTAGCCCTTGTCGGCGAGCACCTGCGCCATGCGCTCGTTCGCGACCACCCAGTCGTGCATCCCGTCGCGCATGACGTTCGGGTTGTAGAGATCGCGGTCGCCGACCTGCATCCAGATCCGGATCGGCTTCACCGGCGAGGCAGGGATCAGCTTCTCGTGATACTCCCAGGCGCCGCCCGGCGTCTCGGCGTTGTGCGGCCACTGCTGGTTGACGAAGGTGCCGGAATACGAGAGCACGCGCCGGTACAGGTCGGGGTGGTACCACGCCATGCTCAGGGCGGCCGCGGCGCCCGAACTGCAACCCATGGTCGCGCGCGCATCGGGGTCCTTCGTCAGGCGCACCCCGTACTGCTTCTCCACCAGCGGCAGTACCTCCGTCTCGACGAACTCCGCGTAGCGGCCGGACATCGTGTCGTACTCGAGGCCGCGCTCGCTCCCCTGCGCGTCGCCGCTGCCGTTGCCGATCGAGATGGCGATCATCGGCGGCACGCGCTTCTGCGCGATCAGGTTGTCGAGCGCCGTGAAGAGCAATTGATCGACACCGTCGGCGCCGACGATGAACGGCGCTTCGGTGCCCGCCACGTACTGGACGGGGACGTACACGCCGACGCGGCGCGTGTACGGATGCGGCCCGCTCGTCGTGACGATGAGTGACGCCGGGTCCTTCGGATCCGGCGCGCCGAAAGTCCCCGAGTCGCGCGCGATGCCGGGATAGAGCTTGCTGTCCGACGAGCTCATCGTGAAGAGGTGCACCGTGCCCCGCGGTACGTCGGCGCGCAGGCGCATCTCGGGCGCGGTGTCGTGGGTCGCGCCGATGATGAAGTTGCCGTCCGCCTCGGCCGAAGGAACGGCGCCATCGGGAAGCTCGGTGGCCCGCACGTAGCCGGGCGTGCGCGGATCGCGCGTCGGCGGTGTGGGGCGCGCCGGCGGAGTAGTCGGCCGCGTGGCGGCGCTCGCCGCCGAGACTGCGGATGGTGTGGCCGCCGTGCGTGAGGTCGACGGCGCCGCGCAGGCGACGAGCACGAGCAGGGCGCTGGCGCGCACGGGTAGGCCGGTCATGGGCTGAGAATCTAGCGTGAGGGTAGTGCTGAGTGCGCCTCGCAAGTCAGATGCCTCACGCTACCTTTGACTCGCGTCGTGTCCGCTGTGTTGCCGACCGCGCCGACCAATTCAAATGGAGCCGCCCATGCCTCGTCTCTTCCTGGCCGTCGCCCTTCTGCTCGCGTTGACCGCCGAGGCGCGCGCGCAGGACCCCGTCGTCGGCGCGCCCGACGCCGACGCGCTCTTCCACAGCAGCGACCCCAAGCTCGACCGCAACAAGCAGGCTGCATATCACATCGAGA
This sequence comes from Gemmatimonadota bacterium, assembly GCA_019510405.1. Lineage (GTDB taxonomy): Bacteria > Gemmatimonadota > Gemmatimonadetes > Gemmatimonadales > Gemmatimonadaceae > AG11. The sequence goes on from JAEKKK010000016.1 coordinate 2,758, forward strand.
AGGACCTGCTCGAGGCGGGGCACTGGGAGATGGCGGACCAGTGGCTCACCGAGCGCTACATCCAGCACAACCCCAATGCGGCGTCGGGCCGCGCGGGGGTCGTGAACTACTTCACCAAGGTGCTCAAGGTCGCGCCGAAGCCGATCGCGCCGAAGCTCGCGCGGCCGGTGGTCGCCGTGATCGCCGAGGGCGACTACGTGGTGGTGATCACGCCGCGCGAGCTTCAGGATCCGAAGGATCCGTCGCGGAAGTACACGACGAGCTGGTTCGACATGTGGCGCTTCTCGGATGGTAAGGCCGACGAGCACTGGGACGGCGCGACGAAGTAACCCGGGGCGTACGACGCACGTGGAGCGCCGCTTGCAGAAAATCAAGGAATTCCTGCGTTTTTTCTGCTCACCTTCCTCGGAGGGAGTTTGCGATGTCCACGACACGCACCGTAGCGCTTTTCATGCTCGTGACGGCCGTTGCCGCGTGCGCCAAGAAGGAAGCATCGCGCGCTGATACCACGCGCCTCGACACGACGTCCGCCGCGCCGAGCATGGGGCCGGGCGCGGCGGCCGACACGACCGCGGCCGCGTCGTCGGCGCCGCTGACGGACGCGAACATCGTGTTCATCCTCCACGGGGCGAACGCCGCCGACAGCGCGCGCGGAAAGCTCGCCGAGTCCAAGGGGACGAGCGCGGACGTGAAGCAGTTCGGCAAGATGATGGTCGGGGAGCACCACGCGCTCAACATGCAGGGGGACCAGCTGGCGAAGAAGCTGAACGTGACGCCGGTGGCCCCCGCGAACGACCAGAGCGAAGCGCAGGCCAAGACGGAGATGGACAGCCTCACCGCAGTGGCGAAGGGCGCGGCGTGGGACAAGGCATACATCGCCTACGAAGTCGGCTACCACCAGGCGGTGATGGACATCGCGACGAAGGCGCTCGCCGCCGCCCAGAATGCGGAGCTGAAGGCGCTGATCACGAAGGCGGCGCCGGTGATCCAGAAGCATCTGGATCGCGCCAAGGAGATCCAGGGCAAGATGGGCTCCTGATGGGGGGCACGGACAGCGCACTCACCGGCCCCGATCTCGTCGCGGGGGTCGCCGCATCGGAGCTGAAGCCGGGCGACAAGCTGCTCGGCCACGCGAACGGTGAAGTGGTGCTCCTCGCCCGGGTCGGGGACGACTTTCACGCCATCGGCGCGACGTGCAGCCACTACGGCGGCCCGCTGGCCGAAGGCGCGATCGTCGGTGACACGGTGCGCTGTCCCTGGCACCACGCCTGCTTCAGCCTGCGCAACGGCGAGGCGCTGCGTGCTCCTGCGCTCTCGAACGTCGCGTGCTGGCGCGTGGAGCGGCGCGGCGATCGGGTCGTCGTGACGAGCAAAGTCGAGCGTGAACCACTGGCGCCGACATTCCCCATCCCGCAGCGCGACGATGGCGAGCTGCACGACGTCGTCATCGTCGGCGCGGGAGCGGCGGGATACGCCGCGGCGGAGATGCTGCGCCGCTGCGGCTACGAGGGACGAGTGACGATCGTGGACGAGGAGCCCGACTCGCCGTACGACCGCCCGAACCTCTCGAAGGACTATCTCGCCGGCAACGCGCCGGAGGAGTGGATCCCGCTGCGGCCGGCGGACTTCGCCGCCGAGCATCGCATCGAGATCGTCCGCGCACGGGCGACGCGGCTCGACCCGAAGGCGCATCGGCTCGAGGTGGAAGGGCGCGATCCGATCCCGTACGACGCGCTGCTCCTCGCCACGGGCGCCGAGCCGATCAAGCTCGGCCTGCCGGGCGAGCAGGCGCCGCACGTGCACTATCTCCGCTCGCTCGGCGACAGCCGCGCGATCATCGCCGCGGCGGCGCAGGCGAAGCGCGCCGTCGTGATCGGAGGCAGCTTCATCGGCCTCGAGACGGCGGCGTCGCTCCGCACGCGTGGGCTCGAGGTACACGTCGTCGCGCCCGAAGCGGTACCGCTCGAGCGGGTGATGGGGCGCGCTCTGGGCGAGTTCATCAAGGCGCTGCACGAGGAGAAGGGGGTGCAGTTCCACCTCGGCCACAAGCCGAAGAGCATCGAGCGCGACGCCGTCGTGCTCGACGACGACACGCGCATCGGTGCGGATCTCGTTGTGATCGGCGTCGGCGTGCGGCCGCGCCTCGCCCTCGCGGAGGAAGCGCGCCTCGCGATGGACAAGGGGATCGTCGTGGACGAACAGCTCTGCACGAGCGCGCCGAACGTGTACGCGGCGGGTGACATCGCGCGCTGGCCGGATCCGCATACGGGCGAGCGCATCCGCGTCGAGCACTGGGTGGTGGCGCAGCGCATGGGGCAGGTGGCGGCGCGGAACATCCTCGGCGCGGAGGAGCGGTTCGACTACGTGCCCTTCTTCTGGAGCGCGCACTACGACGTGAGCATCAACTACGTCGGCCACGCCGAGAAGTGGGACGACGTGAAGGTCGACGGGGACGCTTCGGCGCGCGACGTCGCCGTGCTGTTCGAGCGCGCGGGGAAGCCGCTCGCCCTCGCGACCATCTTCCGCGACGCGGAGAGTCTCGCATTCGAGGTCGAGCTGGAGCGTGCGGCGGAGGTGCGCGACCTCGGGGCCGGCATCCCGATGACCGAGTGACCTCGACGCCAACCCGCAGACGTGGGAGCCGCTGAGAGCACGGAGAACGACCTCGGTCTGCTTCGTCGCACCGGAATTTCACGCGGAGGCGCGGAGCGGTGCGCCACGTCGGCCACAAATGCCTGGGCCCGCGGAGGCGCGGAGTGTCGCAGCGATCTCTCCCACCGGACATCAAAAAAATTGGGGTCAATGATGCAGAAGGCGCGCTACGCCGGTGCCGGCTGCTCGACCCCGCAGGCGGCCTCCGCGCCTCCGCGATCCTCCGCGCCTCCGCGTGAAACCCCCGTCGCGCGACGACCACCAACGACGTCAATCATAGCGGGCAATCCACAGGAGCTTCGATGTCTGATCGAGTAGTTGTCATAACGGGCGCCAGTGCCGGCATTGGGGCGGCGCTGGCGGAGCGGCTCGCCGCGCGGGGCGATCGTGCGGTGCTCGTGGCGCGTCGCGAGAAGGAGCTGCGCGACGTCGCCGCACGCTGCGCCGGACGCGCCTACCCGATCGTGGCGGACGTGACGTCGCGCGAGGAGGTGCGCCGCGTCGTGCGCGAGGCCATCGCGCACCTGGGCCACGTGGACGTCTGGGTCAACAATGCCGGCCGCGGGATCACGCGCCCCGTCTCGCAGCTCACCGACGACGACGTGGACGACATGCTGCGCGTCAACGTGAAGTCGGCGCTCTACGGCATGCAGGAGATCCTGCCGCACTTCATCGAGCGGGGGACGGGGCAGATCGTCAACGTGTCCTCGATGCTCGGGCGCGTGCCGATGGCGTCGTTCCGCTCGGCGTACAACGGCGCGAAGCACTTCCTGAACGCGATCACGGCGAACCTGCGCGACGAGCTGCGCGACCAGCATCCGGGGATCATCGTGTCGCTCGTGTCGCCTGGCGTCGTGGCGACCGAGTTCGGCGTCAACGCCGCCTATGGCGGCCCCGACTCGCGCGCGCTGCCGATGTCGCAGCCGGTGGAGGAGGTCGCCGAGGTGATCGAGCGGGTGATCGACACGCGCGCGACGGACGTGTACACGCGGCGCGGCATGCGGCAGATGGCGATCGACTACTTCAGCGCGCTCGGCCAGGACCCGTCGTAGCGCGGCGCTCGTCCCACTTCTGCGCGATGCGCGGCAGGCTGACCTCGATCCAGTCCGCGAGCGCGCGCACGCGTTTCGCGGCGGCACGACCGAGAGGCGTGAGGCTGTACTCGACGTGCGGCGGCACGACCTCGTACGCGACGCGGTCGACGAGGCCGTCGCCCTCGAGCCACTGGAGCGTCTGAGCGAGCATGCGCTCGCTGACGCCGCCGATCGTGCGCCGCAGCTCGCTGAACCGGCACGTGCGCTCCTCGAGCGCGATCAGCACGAGCACCCCCCACCGGCTGGTGACGTGTTTGAGCACGTCGCGCGACGGACAGTCGGCGGCGAGGAGGTCTCCGCGCCTGAGCTGTTCGGAGATCCGGGCGGGGCGGCGCGCGGCGGCGCGGGACTGGCGAGGCGACATACTTACAGAAATGTACGTACTTACGATTAGTAAGCAATAGGTCTACACTGCGCGTGGGACAGGACTCACCACCGCCAGGAGGAACCACGTATGACCATCGCCATCACGGGAGCCACGGGGCAGCTCGGGCGCCTCGTCGTCGAAGCACTGAAGGCCCGCGCGTCCGCGGCGGAGCTCGTCGCGCTCGTACGCGCGCCGGGCAAGGCCGCCGAGTTCGGCGTC
>JAEKKK010000128.1:0-8028 GCA_019510405.1 Gemmatimonadota bacterium
AGCGCGACCGCTTCAGCAGCGGAGACCCATGGCGGCGCCGTCTGACGAGCAGCGCGCTTCTCGCTGCGTGGCTCGTTGTATCCCGCGGACGCGGCGTCCGCGGCGGAACACTCGCGCCACCCCTGCTCCGTCGCGCGCACGATCCGCGAGTCGTCGACGCGCCAGTGCGGCGACTGCGTGATCGCCTGAAGATCATCCGCATCGAGAATGCGGAACCAGCCGCGGTCGTCGCGCGTGCCGAACGGCACGGAGACGAGGAGCACGCCGCCCGGCTGGATGACGCGACGGAGCTCCTGCAGCGTCCGCCCCACTTCACGTCCGGGATCCGCGCTCGTGCTCGCGGCGTCGCCGTACATGCGGTTGTCCATGCCGACGTGCTCGAGCGTCGAGAGGCAGACGATGCTCGAGAACCACGCGTCGCGATACGGCAGCTGGCGCAGGTCGCTGAACTCGTAGCGCACGTCGTCCGACACGTCGGCGTGGCCCTCGTAGTGGAGCGTCACCACGGAGATGGGCCGAAGTCCCTCGCGCCCGCAATGCGCGAGCACGGGCGCATGATTCAGCGCCGAGCCCGCGTCGAGGATCGGGGTGCCGGGGGTCCACCGTTCCCTGAGACGGTGGAGTGCCCACGGGTACTCCACGACGCGCTCGTCGAGACCGGCGTCGTGGTAGCCATAGCCCTGCGGCGATCGCTCCGAGAGCCCGCGTTCAATCGCACTCCAGCGCGCCGCGGAGTAGCCACTCTGTCCGGGAACTCGGCCATTCCGGATCCATTTCGCCGAGCGCGTTCGCAGTCGCCATTGGGTGAGCCGTCGGCGAAAATCGCCTGCGCTCCCTGAAGGGGATGTCATCGGGCGAATTATATCACGCGCTACCTGCTCGGGGGCGAGTCGATCGGTCGCGCGACGACGTAGAAGTTCGGATCCAGCCGGAAGTCCGACGCGTTCGGCAGCCTCACGCGTGTGCGCTGCCACGACGTGGTGGGATGGAGCCAGGCGAGCGCCGGCCAGTCGAGCGTCGCCTTCACGGGCATGTCGAAGCCGGGGACGACGTCGGCCCAGCGATACTCGAGCGTGTCGCCGCGCAGGCGATACTCGAACGCGGGCACCATCGTGGTGCGCAGGTACTCGTCGAACACGGGCTTCAGGTTCCGGCCGGCGCGCCGGCTGATGTAGTCCTCCACCTCGTGGCCCATCACCGTCTTGTGCCAGAAGGTGCGGTTGAGCCCACGCAGGATGTCGCGCCAGGTGGAATCGTCGTCGACGATCTGACGGATGGTGTGCAGCATCTCGCCACCCTTGGGATACATGTCGCCCGAGCCCTGATCGTTCACGTCGTAGGGCGGGATGATGGGGCGATCGTTCCGGATGCCGCGCCGGTTGCCGATGATGTACCGCGCTCCGGCGTCCTTCCCCCACAGACACTCGGTGTACAACCCCTCGGCGTAGTTCGCGAAGCTCTCGTGCACCCACATGTCGGCGTTGTCCTTCGCCGTGATGTTGTTGCCGAACCACTCGTGGGCGCTCTCGTGCACGATGATGAAGTCCCACGTGAGACCGAGGCCGGTGCCCGAGCCGTCGCGCAGGCGATAGCCGTTCCTGTACCAGTTGCCGTACGACACGGCGCTCTGGTGCTCCATCCCGGTGTTGGGCACCTCGATCAGCTTGTAGCCGTCCTCGTACCACGGATACGGACCGAACCAGCCCTCGAAGCACTGGAGCATCGAGCGCGACTGCGGCCACTGTCGCCGGGCGGCGTCGAGGTGGTAGTCGAGCGGCCAGTAGTCGAGGGTGAGATCGCCGCGCAGGCCGTGATAGACGTCGCTGTAGTGCGCGTAGTGCCCCGCGGCGATGGCGATCGCGTAGTTGTTGATCGGATTGGCGACGAACCACTCGTAGGTCGTGGTGCCGCCGGCGTTGTGGCGCGTGCTGCGCAGACGGCCGTTGGAGACGTCGACCGACGGATCCGGCACGGTGAGAGCGACGCGCTGGCTGTCGGGCTCGTCGGCCTGAGTGTCCTTGTTCGGCCACCACACGGACGCGCCCATCCCCTGATCGGTGGTGACGATCCACGGGCGGCCGAGGCTGTCCGCGGTCCAGGTGATCCCACCCTGCCAGGGCGGATTCACGGCGACGCGCGGACGGCCGTGGTAGTAGGCGACGACGGTGGCGTGCGTGCCGACGCGCTGCGGCGCCGGGAGCGCGGCAAAGTGGGCGGCGCCCTCGTGGCGCAGGGGCAGCGTGCGTCCCTCGAGCACGACGCTGTCGAGGAGGAGCGGCTCCATGAGGTCGATTTGAAGGTCCGCGCCCAGGGGCGCGGACCCGACGACGCGATACGTGATGCGGTTCCATCCGGCGACGCTGCTGTCGGCGGGTCGCACGGCGACGTGGAGATCGTAGAAGGTGACGTCCCACCAGCGGCGCGCCGGCGTAGTGAACGAGCCGCGCAGGGTGTCGGCGCGCGAGACCTTCGGGGTGTACTCGACGCGTGGCGCGCGCGCGGCGCTGACGACGGTATCGCGTCGCGCGGCGTGCGTCGTGTCCTGGGCGCCGAGTGCAGTGGCGCAGAGGAGCAGCGCAGTGGTGAATCGTGCGATCGAGAGGCTCACGCGGCGGGGTTGCAGGGGCGGATACGTTATCCCACACTCCGGCAAGTCTCCAGCATCTGACCTCTTTGACTCTGACCCCGGAACTGCCGCGCGCGATGCGCGCCATCGATACGCACACGGAGGGCGAGCCGACGCGCGTCATCGTCGACGGCTGGCCGCAGCCGGCGGGCGCGACGATGGCCGAGCGGCGCGACGACCTGCGGGCCCGGTTCGATCAGCTCCGGTGCGCCGTGGTGTGCGAGCCGCGTGGGCACGACGCGGTGGTCGGCGCGCTGCTCACGCCGCCGGTGCACCCGACGTCGGCAGCAGGCATCGTCTTCTTCAACACGGGCACCTACCTCGGCATGTGCGGCCACGGCCTCATCGGCGTCGTGCGTGCGCTCGAGTACCTCGGCCGGCTCGGCGTGGGACGACACCGTTTCGACACGCCGGTCGGCACGGTGGGCGCGGAGCTCGCGTCGGACGGGACGGTCACGATCGAGAACGTGCCGGCGCGCCTGCACCTGCGCGACGTCGCGGTGAGCGTGCCGGGCTACGGTCCCGTCGTCGGCGACGTCGCGTACGGCGGGAACTGGTTCTTCATCACGCACGCCGAGCCGGCGCCACTCGCGCTCGCCCATGTGCGCGAGCTGACGCGCTTCACGCACGCAATACGCACGGCGCTGCGCGAGGCGGGGATCGCGGGCTCGGACGGCACCGAGATCGATCACATCGAGCTTTCCGCTCCGCCGACGCGTCCCGACGCCGACGCGCGCAACTACGTGCTCTGCTCCGGCGGCGACTACGATCGCTCACCGTGCGGCACGGGGACCTCGGCGGTGATGGCCGCGCTGCACGCACGCGGCAAGCTGGCGATCGGCGAGCACTGGCGGCAGGAGAGCATCACCGGAAGTCTGTTCACCGGCTGGCTCACGCAGGGCGCTGACGGCTCGCTCGTGCCGCACGTGCGCGGTTCGGCCTTCGTGACCGCAGATACGACGCTCCGCTTCGACCCGCGCGATCCTTTCCGCTGCGGCTTCGGCAGTCCATGACTGCGGCCGCAACTGGCGCAACTGGCGTCAGCCCGATAGCACAATGGGACACGATCGTCATCGGCGCGGGGATCATCGGCGCCGCCTGCGCGCGCGCCCTCGCCGCCGACGGGCGGCGCGTGCTGGTGCTCGAGGCGCGCAGCGTGGCGAGTGGTGCGACGTCCGCCGGCATGGGCCACCTCGTCACGATGGACGATTCGCCCGCGCAGCTCGCGCTCACGACGCTCTCGCTGACGCTGTGGCGCGAGCTCGGGCCCACGCTGCCCGCGGCGGTGGAGTACGACCCATGCGGCACGATCTGGGTCGCGGCGGACGAGCACGAGCTGGACGCGGTGCACGCAAAGCAGCGGCTCTACGCGACTCATGGCATTGCGAGCGAGGTGCTCGACCCGCGCGCCCTTGCGACACTGGAGCCGAACCTGCGCGCCGGCCTCGCGGGCGGACTGCTCGTGCCGGGTGACGCTGTGGTGAACCAGCCGCGCGCGGCGACGTCGTTCCTCGAGCAGGCGCGCGCACTGGGCGCCACGGTGCGCGAGCACCACGTGGTGGAGCGGATCAGCGACCACACCGTGCACTGCGCCGACGAAACGTTACACGCCGAGGTGATCGTCAACGCCGCCGGAGCGGAGGCGCCGCGGCTCACGCCCGCGCTGCCGATCGTGCCGCGCAAGGGCTATCTGGCGATCACCGGGCGTCATCCCGGTTTCGTGCGCCACCAGCTCGTGGAGCTCGGCTATCTCGCCCACGCGCACACGATGAGCGCGGCGTCGGTCGCGTTCAACGTGGAGCCGCGCGCGAGGGACGAGGTGCTCGTCGGCTCGTCGCGCGAGCTGGTGGGGTGGGACACGTCGCTCGACCGCGAAGTGCTGGCGCGCATGCTCGCGCGCGCGGCCGAGTACATGCCGGCGCTCGCGACCATGGCGATGGTCCGCGCGTGGACGGGGATGCGACCGGCGACGATGGACAAGCTGCCACTCATCGGCGCGTGGGAGCCGACGCGCGGGCTCTGGATCGCGGCGGGGCACGAAGGGCTCGGCATCACGACGTCGCTGGGAACGGCGCGGCTGCTGGCGGATCTCGTCGCGGGCCGCGCGACGTCGATAGACGTCACGCCATTCTCACCGACACGCGTGCTCGCGTCGGCGGAGCCCCACTGACACGGATCGCCAAGCACATGCTCGTCATCACCCACCATCGGATCGAACCGGAGAGCGCTCCATGTCGATGAAGCAGTCGCAGTGGTCGGGGGTCTTCCCGGCGATCACCACTCCCTTGAGCGCCGACGGCGCGGTGGACCACGCCGCCCTCGCCGCGCACGTCACCTGGCTCGCCGACGCCGGCTGCGCGGGGATCGTCACCGGCGGCTCGCTCGGCGAGGCGGCGACGCTGTCGTTCGACGAGAAGGTGCGGGTCAACGAGACCTGTGTCCGCGCGCTCGACGGACGCGTCCCCGTCGTGGCGGGGATCGCGGGGCTCGCCACCGCCGAATGCGTCGCCCTGGCGCGCGCCGCGGAGCAGGCCGGCTGCGATGGCATCATGGCGCTTCCGGCGTACGTGTACAACAGCGGCGACTGGCGCGAGACGCGCGCGCATTACGGCGCGATCATCGACGCCACGCCGCTCTCGTGCATGCTGTACAACAATCCGATCGCGTACGGCACCGACGTGCGGGCGGAGCAGCTCGCCGAGCTGGCCGAGTCACACGACAACCTGCACGCGGTGAAGGAGTCGAGCGGCGACGTGCGGCGCGTCAGCGCGGTGCGGGCCGAGCTCGGCGACCGGCTCGCCGTGTTCGCCGGCCTCGACGACATGATCCTCGAGGCGATCGGCGTCGGCGCCACGGGATGGATCGCCGGCCTGGTGAACGCGCTGCCCGAGGAATCCGTGGCGCTCGTCGCGCTGGCGCGCGCGGGGCGATGGGAAGAAGCGACGGCGATCTACCACTGGTTCCTGCCGCTGCTGCGGATGGACACCGTGCCGAAGTTCGTCCAGCTGATCAAGCTGGTGCAGGCCGAGGTGGGCCGCGGGAACGAGACGGTGCGCGCGCCGCGGCTCGCGCTCGCCGGGGCGGAACGCGACGAGGCGCTCGCGCTGATCCGCGAGCGCCTCGCCTGCCGTCCCGAGCTACCGACGCCGGCGCGCCGGTAGCCGATTCTTCTTCCGGCGCTCGGCGCGTCCGCGCTACTTCGACGAGATCACGAACACGTTGCCGTCGGGATCCTTCATGATCGCCGACGTGCCCCACGGCTCGCTCTTGGGCGGCTTCACGAACTCCACGCCGCGCGCCGAGAGCTCGTCGTAGGTTTTCTGCACGTCGTCGGCAACGAAGGTGACGTTCGAGAAGCCGCCGATCCGGTCCTCGTGTCCCTTGGGCGTGAAGAGCACGAGCCGGGTGTCGGCACCCGGGATCCGCAGCTCGATCCAGCGCTGGGTGTCGTCGAAGGGCTGGTCGGTGGCGACCTGGAAGCCGACGCGGGTGGTCCAGAACTCGAGCGCGGAATCCTGATTGCGCGTGGGGATGCTGGCGAACTTGATGGCCTTGATCACGGGGCGATTGGACTGGAGTGACGAGGACGGGCGACCCGCCGAAATTCGGGTCGCGCGTCCGGTCCGACAAGCCGTGCGCGCCTTGCTATGGCACTCATTGCCATAGCAGAATTGCCGGATGCCGAAGCCATCGTCGTTCTCCATCGACCCGTACGTCGTCGACACGCTGATGCAGGACCTGGTGGGACACGACCACCGTCCCTCCGCCTTCATCGTGTACCTCTTCTTCCTGCGACGCTGCGGCCAGCAGGCCGGCGCCGTGTCCCAGGCCAGCCTCGCGCAGATCGCGGAAGGGACGGGGCTCTCGCGGCGCGCGGTCCAGGACGCGATCGGCCTCCTGCGTCGTCGGAAGCTGCTCGGCGTCTCGGCCGACACGCCGACCGCCGTGCCCGAGTACGAGGTGCGACATCCGTGGAACGAGACGCGACGGCGCGCGGTGCAGAAGTAGTGTGCCGATCCCGCCGCCGCGCTACGACTTCGGCAGCTCCTTCACCTGCACGTTCCGGATCCACACCTCGCTGCCGAGGTTGTGCTGCTGGAAGGCGAAGTGGCCCTTCATATGGGTGTTCTTCGTGTCGACGTAATCCACCGTCGTCTTGCCGTTCACCTTGATGACGATGTGGTTGCCGACCGCGGTGACTTCCTGGGTGAACCAGGTGTTCGGCGGGACGAGCATGTCGAACACCTTGACGAACCCGTAGAGACTGCCGGTGCGCACCGGGTCGGTGTGCGTGCTGTTCACCTGGGCTTCATAGCCATCGGGGAAGCCGTTGCCGAACGCGGTGCGGAAGTACTGCCCGCTGTTCCCCTTGTCGGAGATCCTGATCTCGGCGCGGTAGCTGAAGTTCTCGTAGTCGCCGCGCGGGCTGAAGATGTGGCTCACGCCGCCCTCGCCGTGGAGCACGCCGTCCTTGAACGTCCAGCGGCCGTCGTGCAGCGAATCGCCGGCGACGACTTTCTTCACGGTGGCGCTCTCCTCGACGTGCGACTTCGGGCTCTCCGGCGCGACCTTCCAGTCCTTGAAGGACTTGGCGTCGAGGATGGTCACCCAGCCGTTCTGCGCCTGTACCGGCGCGGCCGCGCCGAGCATCATGACCACGACGGCCCATCCGTATCGCATCACGCGCTTCATCATCTCTCCCGGTGTTGAAAGGCAGGCTCGGCCGCGCCATCCGAAATGCCGGCTCGACGATCTGCCGAAAGTTCGGCGTTGTGCGCGCCGAGCGCCACGTCAACGATGCGACGCGTACAACGTGGTGAGACTGTCGGCCGCACGTGCCTGCCCACGCGCCCGGAGCACGGCGGCGAGCGACGTGCTCGTTTCGCGCACGTCGTCGTTCGTCGGACCGAGCGCGTGCACCCGGATGTCGAGCGCACGGCGATACGCCGCCTCCGCCTCGGGCAGCTTGCCCTCGTCGTGGAGCAGGCCGCCCATGCTCTGGAGTGTGATGGCCAGGCTGGGATTTCCCGGTGCCAGCCGCTTCTCCTTCATCGCGATCGCACGATGGAAGAGCGACTCCGCCTCGGCGAACCGACCGAGCTTCCAGTACGTCTCGGCGAGATTGCTGTAGGCAGTCGCGATGTTGGGGTGCGAGGGTTCGAGGGTCCGCTCGAAGGTCCGCCGCACGCGCTCCTGGAGAGGCAGGGCATCCGCGTAGCGTCCCGTCGACCAGTAGAGGGCCGCGAGGTTGTTGAGTGAGCTCGGGTCGGCGTTGTCCGCGCCCAGGCGCCGCTCCTCGACGGCGACGCTGCGCTTCATGAGCGTCTCCGCTTCCGCAAAGCGCTTGCGCTGCCACATCACGACTGCGAGACCCATCAGATCCTCGGCCATCGCCGCCGAGT
>JAEKKK010000128.1:8041-36962 GCA_019510405.1 Gemmatimonadota bacterium
GACCCATCAGATCCTCGGCCATCGCCGCCGAGTCCGCGGCCGATCCCTCGTCGATGCGCAGCGCACGGCGATACGCGGTCTCGGCTTCGTCCAGCCGGCCCTGGGCCGAGCGGAGTGCGCCGATGCCGTAGACGGCGCGCGCGACGAGCGGATGCTGTGGGCCGAGCAGTGATTCGCGGATCGCCAGGGCGCGTGCGTAGTGGCCCTCTGCCGCCGTGAGATCGCCGTGCGACGACGTGACGCCGGCGAGCTCCAGCTCCGTCTCGGCGACGGGCAGCGACGTTGCCCCCTGCGCTCGCGTGCGTGCGGCGAGCGCTTCGTCGAGCTGAGTGCGCGCCTCGTCGTAGAGACCGAGCGAGGCATACGCCTTTCCGACCGTCTGGAGGATCCGGCCGCGCAGGAGTGGTTGACTCGCGAGCTCGCGCGAGGCGCGCGACGCACCGCGATCGAGCAGCTGTCGGGCCGTGAGCTGCTCGGCGTTCACCTCGCCCGTGCCAACGTCCGGGGCGAACAGGCCGATGAGGAAGTCGGTGACGCTGCGGGCGGCGGCGGCCTCCTGCTGGGCCAGCTGCTCGGCGCGGCGGGCGCGAACCAATCCTGCCACGGCGAACGACGCGCTCGTCGCGATGGCGAGGACGGCCCCGACGGCCAGCGGCACCGCGACGGGATGGCGCAGGACGAACTTGCGGAGCCGATAGCTCCGGCTCGGTGCGCGTGCGGTGACCGGCTCGTTCGCGAGGTGGCGCCCGATGTCGGCACTCATCGCCGCGGCGCTGTCGTAGCGTCGCGTGCGATCCGGATCGAGCGCCTTGACGACGATCCAGTCGATGTCGCCCTGCAGCTGACGTCGCAGCGAGTCGGGATCGGTGTGTCGCGCGTACGCGACCGCTTCGCACCCGGTGCCGAGCGTCGTGAGCCGGCTGCTCGGCGTGGGCGGGTCCGTGCGGCGCGAGGCCAGCCGGGCCATGAAGACGTGGATCGCCTCGCCGCGCGGCGCCATCGGCGGCTCGCCGACGAGCAGCTCGAACAGGATCACGCCGAGCGAGTAGATGTCCGTCCGCGTGTCCACGTCCAGCCCCGACGACTCGGCCTGCTCGGGGCTCATGTACAGCGCGGTGCCGAGCGGCTCACCGAGCCGTGAGACGAGGGTGAAGTCGGTGAGCTGCGCGCTGAGCGCCTTGGCGATGCCGAAGTCGATCACCTTTGCCCGAGGAACGCCGTCCTGCTCGGTGACGATGATGTTCGACGGCTTCAGGTCGCGATGGATGACGCCCTTCTGGTGCGCGTGCTGGACGGCGAGGCAGACGGTGCTGAAGAGCTCCAGCCGGTGCCGCGGGGTGAGCCGCTGCGAATCGCAGTACTCCGTGATCGGGAGCCCGTGCACCAGCTCCATCGCGAAGTACGGCTCGCCGCGCTCGGTCTCGCCGGCGTGGTAGACCTTCGCGATCCCCTCGTGGTTCATGAGCGCCAGCGCCTGGCGCTCGAGGGCGAAGCGGGCAAGCACCTCGCGCGAGTTGAGTCCCGCCCGAACGATCTTCAGCGCGACGCGGCGCCGGACCGGTCCGGTTTCGGCCGCCTCGTACACGGTGCCCATCCCACCCTCGCCCAGCACACCGAGGATCCGGTACGGCCCGATCGTTTCGGGCGTGGGCGTCGGAGGTGGAAGCCTCGTCGCGTCGCTGGTGCTGTCGATCGTCATCCTGCTCACCCTCACCTTCGCCGCGATGAGTGACGCGGCATGGTCCTGCGATCTTCTAGGGTCGCCTTACGATCATCTCCGGATCGATCACCACGTGAATGGGAGGTCTTGGTCCCGGCGGATCACACGTCAGTCCAATGGCGTAGGAGTAGCCCTTATCCTTGTGGTCCTGTCCGGGATCGGGATCCTCTCCGGCAGTGCTCTTCACCTTGGCCTTGAATGAAGCTCCCGGCAACGCGGTGATCGGATCGATGGGAAAGGGATCTGCAGGGCTGGCTTTGCTCGCTACGGAAATGATCGTGACGCCCGGGGAGGCGACCCACTCGATCTGGTTCTTGGGACCAGGATTAGGACCAGTCGCGTGGCGCATGAAGGCCCACGCCGCGTTCTTCGGCTGACCGTTCGGCGCGTCGAAAAAACCAAGCGTGGTGTCCGTGTCGCAGGAAAAGTTGATGTAGACCTTCGGTACATCCGGGGCGAGTGTCTCGACGAGGGCCTGATCCGCCGTCAGCGAAACCGTCTTCTTGCACGACACCAGCGATGCCAACGACGCCACGGCGACCAGTGCGACAACGGCGCGGGGAACGCCTGCACGAGACATGGGAGTCTCCGGTGGGGAGGGGCATCAATACAAGCACCCTCCGGATAACGCCGCAAGCAGAGCTCGCCGGCCCTACTGCACCGCGGCCCCCGCTCACTCACCGATGAGGCGCGCGCCGCCTACCCGCGCGCTGCCTACCCTGGCTGGTACGGCGCCGAGACGCGGATCGGCACGATCGTCTCCCCCCAATGGATGCGGAGCACCGCCTGATCGCGCACCACGGAGGGGAAGTAGTAGGCGAGCGACTCCATGTGCGCCCCGCGCTCCGGCGTGACGTCGAACCGGTAGGCGTCGTTCGCCGCGCCGGGATACGGCTTGTGGAAGGCGTGGGCCGCGCGGCTGAGGATGACGGTCCACGGGCCGCTCGCGTGCGGCACGAGCCAGACGGAATACTCCCCCGCCTTCACCTCGTGCCCCTCGAGCAGCACGGGGTGATCGAACGAGATGCGCGTCGCGGAATCGGCCCCGGGATGCCAGACGCTGTCCCACGGCACGAGCTGCCCGAAGAGCACGCGGCCTCGCGCGACGGGGCGTCCGTACTCGACGGCGATCGTGGTATGCGCGACGTGCTGGGTGACGCCGCCGCGCTGGCTGAACGGATAGCCCTGTGCCCGCGCCCCGCATGCGCTCCCGCCGAGCGCGCCGAGGATCACGAGCAGTTGGAGCGTGCGGTGCATCGCGAGTCGCCCTCTCTGAAGTCGGTGAATCGGTGAGCTGGTGAAATGGGGAAGAACGGGGTCAGAGTCAAAGGGGTCAGAGTCAAAGGGGTCAGAGTCAAAAGGGTCAGAGTCCTACAACCAAGGGGTCAGACACCTGCGGTATCTGACCCCAGGATATGACTCCAACGGGTGCTGGAGCGTGCGATATTGTTTCGAGCACCCGACTCTCCCGATTCCCGACCAGAACGCCATGCCCGATCCGTCGTCTCTCGCGCTGCCGCACGTGGCGACGCTGCACGCGTACACGCCCGGCATCCAGCCGACCGAGCCGGGCTGGGTGAAGCTGAACACGAACGAGTGCCCGTACCCGCCGAGCCCGCGCGTCGCCGAGGCGATCCGGCAGGAGCTCGGCGAGGATGGCGCGGCGCTGCGGCTCTACCCGAACCCGAAGAGCGTGCCGCTGCGCGCCGCGGTGGCGGCGCTGCACGGGCTCGACGTCGCGAACGTCTGCATCGGCAACGGGTCCGACGACATCCTCACCATGCTGGTCCGCGCCTTCTGCAGCGACGCGTCGCCCCTCGGCTTCACGGTGCCGAGCTACTCGCTGTATCCGGTGCTCGTGGAGATCCAGGACGGCCGCGCCGAGGCGATCGAGCTGGACCGGTCGATGCGCCTGCCGGTCGAGCGGATCCGCACGTCGACGGCGCGCGCGTTCGTGCTGACGTCCCCCAACGCGCCGACGGGCGTCGGGTTCTCGAACGCGGAGCTCGAGCGCGCGCTCGACGGATATGAGGGCCTGTTCGTCGTGGACGAAGCGTACGCCGCGTTCGCGCGCGAGGACGCGGTGCCACTGCTCGCGCGGCACCGGAACGTCGTCGTCGTGCGCACCCTGTCGAAGGCGTACGCGCTCGCGGGGATCCGTGTCGGCTACGCGCTCGCCGATGCGGCGCTGATCGACGTGCTGGACCGCGTGCGCGACAGCTACAACGTGAGCCGCCTCTCGCAGGTCGCGGCGCGCGCGGCGATCGAGGATCACGCCTACTTCCTCTCCCTCGTCGCGCGGGTGACGGCGACGCGCGATGCGTTCGTCGCCGATCTCACCGACCGGCGGCACTGGTTCACCTATCCGTCGCAGGCGAACTTCGTGTTCACGGAGCCGGTGAATGCGCGCGGCGAGCGGGGCCCCGCTGTCGCCGCGGCGGCCTACGAGTATCTGCGTGCGCGCAAGGTGCTGGTGCGCTACTTCCCGAATCATCCACTCACCGCGGCCTTTCTGCGCATCAGCGTGGGCACCGACGACGAGATGGCGATCCTTCGCGACACGCTCGACGCGTGGCACTCGGCGACGTGACGGCGCGTAGCGACACGGCGCCGCCGCGGTTCGCGCTCGCGGCGATCGACATCGACGATACTCTGGTGGGCCACGACGGCGCGATCAGCGAGGCGAACGCCGCGGCGGTGCGGCGGCTGGTTGCCATGGGAGTCCGCGTGCTCCTTGCATCCGGCCGGAGCCACGCGAACATGCTCCCCTTCCATCGCCGGCTCGGGCTCCCCTCCGGCCCGATCATCTCGGCGCAGGGCGCGATCGCGCAGGACAGCGACACGGGCGCGGTCTGGTTCGAGATCGCGATCCCGCCGGCGGAGGTGGCCGAGGTGACGCGGGACGGACTCGCCCACGGCTTCGCGGTGCAGCACTACCGGCCGACGGGCATTCACATCGACACGCGCACGCGGTGGACCGAGTACGACCAGTCCCGCAACGCGGAGCCGCATCGCTTCGTGGACGACCTGCTCGTCAGCGGGGAGAACGGCAGAGTGCCGGACGACGTGGCGAAGATCATCTGGCTCGGCGATTCCGACGCGATCGACGCGGCGACCGCACCGGCCCACGCGCGCTACGAGCCGCGGCTCGTCGTGACCCGAACGGATCCGCCCTATCTCGAGTTCAGTGCGCCGAACGTGACCAAGGCGACCGCACTGGCCGCGGTCGCGCGGACGCTGGGCGTGGCACAGGCGGATACGCTCGCCTTCGGCGACGGCAACAACGACGCGGCGATGCTGAAGTGGGCTGGACTCGGCGTGGCCATGCCGCATGCGAGCCCGGCCGCTCAGGCCGCGGCGGACCGGATCGGCCCCGACGGCGATCCCGAAACGGCGCTCGCTCGGGCGGTGGCGATGGTGCTCGACGACCGAGCGTGACCTTGACGCTCGGCGATTCGACCGAGACATGCATCGGACATCGAAGCTCGCCCACGCACTCATCGCACTGCTCCTCGCGGCAGGCGTCGCACCAGCGGCGGGCGCCCAGAACGCGGCGAAGCCCGTCGTGCTCTTCGACGGCAAGAGCCTGGACGCGTGGAAGACGGTGGAGCAGCCGCAGATGCTCCTCCTCCCCGACGGCACCCTCGGCAACCAGCGCGGCAAGGGGCTGCTCTACTATGCGGCGCGGCCGTTCGGCGACTTCACGCTGGAGCTCGAGTATCTCCCCGAGACGCAGTCTGCCGCGGCCGGTGTCTTCCTCCGTCTGCCGAACGCGCCGGCGACGCTCGACTCCGCGGAGCGGAACGCGTACGAGGTGAAGCTCGGCGAGGATCCCAAGCTGCCGCAATTCCGCGAGCCGGCGTACTACACGCGCTCGATGTTCATCACCGGCGCGATCAACCTCGCCGGCGCCGACTCGGTGCACCACCGCGACCAGATGTCGCCGGCGCGGCCGATCACGCACGCGCTCGGCGAGTGGAACACCCTGCGCGTGGACGCGATCGGGCAGCGCTACACCGTCTGGGTCAACGGCGAGAAGGTGAACGACTTCTTCGGCCGCAAGGCGACGGAAGGCTACATCGGGCTGGTGGAGCGCACGCCGGACTTCGCCGTCCGCTTCCGCAACATCCGCGTCACGCCGCGCACCGCCCCCGCGCACGCGGCGAACAGCGTGGCCGAATTCGTCGCGACGCCGGAGCAGCGCGCGCCGATCAAGGTGCTGATGGTGACGGCGACGCACGGTTTCCGGCACACCTACGGCATCGAGGGCGCCGTGGCGCTGATGCGCGAGCTGGAGAAGACCACCGAGCTACGCGTCGACACGACCGAGAACCTCGCGAATCTGAACGCAGCCAATCTGGCGAAATACGATCTCCTCTTCTTCGCCAACTCCACGCTGCGCATCAACCCGAAGGACACGACCCAGGCCGCGCTCCGCGCCGTGCGGCTCCGCGCGCCGATCCCGAACGCCGTCACGCCGGAACAGCAGAAGGCGGTGATCGACTTCGTGCGCGGCGGGAAGGGGGTCGTCGTCGCGCACGCGGGGCTCGACGCGAATTACGGGTGGGACGAGTACCGCGAGATGGTCGGCGGGGGCCTGTTCGAGGCGCATCCGTGGGTGAAGCACGTGCGCGTCCTCAACGAGGCGAAGCAGCATCCGGCGACGAAGCAGTACGGACCCAACTTCTGGATCCGCGAGGAGTTCTACATCCTCGACAAGAGCCCGCGCGCGACGAGCCGAGTGCTGCTCTCGCTGGACAACTCCACGCTGGGCGCGCCGAACATGGGGAAGCTCCCCGCGCCGGAGAACAGCGATCATCCGGTGTCGTGGTACCGGACCTACGGCCAGGGGCGCGTGTTCGCGACCATCATGGGCCACTTCCGCGATACCTGGCAGCGGCCGGAGTTCGCGCAGCACCTGCTCACTGGAATGCGGATGGCGGCCGGCCGGCTGTCGCCCGAGGGACTCGCACGCAAATGAGGAATGGCATGCATCGATTGATCGGCACCCTGATGACGCTCACGCTCGGCCTCCTGCTCACGACCGCGCCGGCGCTCGGTGCGCAAAGCGCGGCGCCGCCCGCCGGCACGGTGCGTCACGTCGTCGTGTTCAAGTTCAAGCCGGCCGCCACCGAGGCGCAGATCCAGGAGGTGACCGATGCGTTCGTTGCCCTCAAGGGCAAGATCCCCGGGATCGTCTCGCTCGAGCACGGAGTGAACAACAGCCCGGAGAAGCGCAATCAGGGCTTCACGCACGTGTATCAGGTGACGTTCACCAACGCGGCGGCGCGCGATGCCTATCTGCCGCATCCAGCGCACAAGGCGTTCGGCGAGCTGCTCGGCAAGCTCGGCGTGCTGGAGGACGTGTTCGTGGTGGACTACACGCCGGCGCACGACTGACGCGTCAGAGTCTGGTGGCAGATCCTGGGGTCAGATACCGAAGGTGTCTGACCCCTTGGTCGTAGGGGCCAGCTCATACAGCAAAGGGGTCAGAGCCTGGGGCTGCGCCCCAGGGTCTGACCCCGGCTACTTCGCCGGCAGGTGCTCGTTCAGATAGCGCGTCAACAAGCTGTACAGATGCACCGTCGTTCCCTTCCCTTCGCAGATGCAGTGCGTGCGGTTGGGGTAGTCCATCATCGTGAACGGCCTGTTCGCCGCGACCAGGCTATCGACGAGCGCTTCGCTGTTCTGGAAGTGCACGTTGTCGTCGCCGGAGCCGTGCACGAGCAGCAGGCTGCCGCGCAGGTTCCTCGCGAACGTGATCGGTGAGCCGCGGCGATAGCCCTCGGCGTTCTGCTGCGGGAGCCCCATGTAGCGCTCCTCGTAGATCGTGTCGTAGTAGCGTTCGTTGGACACGGGCGCCACGGACATGCCCATGCGATAGAGCTCCGGCGACCGGAAGAGGAGATTGAGCGTCATCGAGCCGCCGCCGCTCCACCCCCAGACGCCGAACCGCGTGGAGTCCACGTACGGGCGACGCGCCACGCCGCGTGCTGCGGCGGCCTGCTCGCGCGACGCGAGCTCGCCGACGGCCCCGTAGATCCGCTTGCGCCAGAACCGCCCGCGCGGCGCCGCCGCCCCGCTGTTCTCGATGCTCACGACGATGTACCCCTGCTGCGCGAGCATGAGATGCCACAGGTACGTCCCGCCATCCCACGCGTCGCGCACGGTCTGGTCCGCCGGCTCGCCGTACACGTAGAAGAGCACGGGATACTTGCGCGTCGAGTCGAAGCCGGGCGGCTTGATCATCCAGCCGTCGAGCGGATACCCGCTGCCTCCGTCGACGCGGAAGAACTCGGAGGGCCCCCGGGCGATGCGGGCGAGCCGCGCGCGCAGCGGCGCGTTGTCGATCAGCGTGCGCACGACGGCGTGACTGGGGAGCCGCACGACATCGGTCACCGGAGGCACGCCGAACGAGGACCCCGTGTGCAGCGCGAACCGTCCGCTGGGCGCGATGACGTAGCTGTGGGTACCCGGCACGCTCATCGGCGTGATGCGCTGCACCGTGCCGGTGCCGTCGAGGTGCGCGGCGTACAGGTAGAGCTGCGTCGGATTGTCCTGCGACGCGGTGAAGTACACGACGCCCGTCTTCTCGTCCACGCCGAGCAGCTCGGCCTCTCCGAACAGACTGCCCGGATTCTGGACGTCGAAGTTGCCCGGAGTGACGAGGCGCACCGACTTCCCATCGCGCGAGACGACGTACAGATGGCGCCATCCATCACGCTCGCTCACCCAGGTGAACGACTTGCCGCCGTCGAGCCAGCGCAGGTCGTTGACGACGTCGACCCATGCGCTGTCGCGCTCGACCAGGATGGCGCGCGCCGCGCCGGTGCGCGCGTCGCCGAGCATGAGGGTGAGCGTGTGCTGCAGCCGGTCGAGGTGCTGGAGCACGATCTCGTTCGAGCTCGCCGCCCAGTCCATGCGCGCGATGTAGTTGTTGCGCGGGTCGCCCGGCGTTGCGATCCAGCGCGTCGGTCCGCCCGCGGCGCTCACCACGCCGACGCGTACCGCGGAGTTGGTCGTTCCCGCCTTCGGGTACTGCACCGGCACGACGAAGGAGTACAGTGAGTCGGTGTCGTCGATCAGGTTGTAGTTCCGCACCCCGGACGCATCGAGCTGCCAGTACGCGATGCGCCTGCCGTCCGGGCTCCAGCGGAAGCCGTTGCGCAGCGCGAACTCCTCCTCGTTCACCCAGTCGAAGGTGCCGTTGATCGTCGTGCGCGACCCGTCGCGGGTGAGCGCGATGATGCGCCCCGTCGCGAGCTCCTCCACGTAGAGGTTGTTCTCACGGACGTAGGCGACGCGCCCGCCGTCGGGGGAGAAGGTCGCGAACATGAGTGTCGACGGCTTCGCGGCACGCCCGCCGAGCTTGCGCGGACGACCGCCGGCGAGATCGATCAGCCAGTAGTCCCCGCGCGTGTTCTGGCGCCACACCTTCTGCGAGTTGGTGAAGAGCAGGAGGCGCTTCCCGTCGGGCGACCAGTCGTACTCCTCCACGTCGAGTGGCTCGCTCGCGCCCGTCGGCACGAGTCGCGACGCGGGGAGGATCACCTCGCGCCGTCCCGACTCCGCGTCGTACTGGACGAGATCGGCCGCGCCCGTGCCGGCCGACGGCTCGAGACGCGTGTAGGCGTCCATCCCCGGCCGCCAGCGGGCGCCTTCCAGCATCTGCGTCGAGAATTCTCCCGAGCCGAAGATGCGCTCGACGGTGAGCGTCGAGTCCCCCCGCTGTGCCAGGAGGACCGGTGCGGCGACGACGGAGACGGTGATGATGGCGACCACCGCGCGAAGGCACCGCGCCGGGCTAGTGGATGACATCCTGATCGGTGACGAGGCCATCGGGAGTGAGGTACACGGGGACGGTGCGCGTAGCATCGCGGAGTGACAACCGGTAATAGAGCACACGCGCAACGTCCGCTCCATGCCGCGAGATCCCGCGGCCGGCCTCGTCGGCAGGCTCATCGACGTCAACCCGATGGCCGCGGCGCGTGTATCGTCGTGCTGCAGCTCGTCGAGCGAGGGACGCTCTCCCTTGCCGATACGGTCGGGAAGTTTCTCCCGGAGTATCCCGCTCCACTCAAGGGCCTCACGATCGAGCAGCTGTTGACGCACACCGCCGGCGTACCGAACGCCCCGAGCGTCGCCAGCCTGCTCGCGGTGGGACGTGGATGGCTCGCGGCCGACCAGGTGATGGCGACCTTCAAGGATCTTCCGCTGGAGTTCGCACCCGGGACCCGCTGGGCCTACCGCAACTCGGGCTACCAGTTGCTCGGCTACGTCGTCGAGAAGGCGACGGAGCAACCATTCCCGGAGTACATCGAGCACACACTGCTCGAGCCGGCGGCGATGACGCACTCGCTCTGGGGCAACGACATGCGCGTCGTGCCGAACCGCACGTCACCCTATCTCTTCACGCGCACCGGGATCGAGAACGCCGTCAACGGCAACGTGTAGATTGCGTGGGCCGCGGGCGCACTCCAGTCCACGGCGGAAGACTTCCTCGAGTGGCACACTGCGCTGCTCACCGGCAGCTTCGTGTCGCGGGCCATGCTCGAGCGGGCGTGGACACCCGCGCGCCTGCGCGACGGCACCGTGACGGACTACGGCTATGGCGGACCGAAGTGGGCACTCGTCCCCTACGCGAAGGATCGGCTCACCTTCGAGAACACGTCGACGATCGGCGAGATGCGGCGCGATGCGAAGGGCCGGATCGTCGCGTTCGCGATGCAGACGCTGCGTGGCCGGTCGAAGAACGTGATCACGCGCGTGGACGTGGCGCCGCGCTGACCGCGTCGCCGTCTCAGCCGCGCGGCAGCGAGAGGGTGAAGTTCGAGCCGACGCCGGCCGTGCTGGTGGCCGTGAGGTCGCCGCCCATGTGGCGCGCGAGGTCGCGGCTGATCGCGAGGCCGAGCCCGGTCCCCTCCTGTCGCGACGTCAGCCCGCGATCCACCTGCACGAACGGCTCGAAGATGGCGTCCAGCCGGTCGGGCGGGATGCCGACGCCACTGTCGGAGACGGTGATGTGCACGCGCGCCTCGTCCTCGACACAGCGGACGCGCACCTCGCCACCCGCCGGCGTGAACTTGATCGAGTTGGAGAGGAGGTTGATCAGGACCTGCCGTGCTTTCTCCTCGTCGGCATGCACGGCCATGGTGCCGCAATCGCCCGCGTCGACGTAGCGCAGCCCCTTCGCGTGCAGCTGCGGCAGCACGAGCGCCTCGACGCCGAGCAGCAGCTCGTTCATCGACACGCGGGCGATGAAGAACTGCACGCGCCCCGCCTCCAGCTTCGCGAAGTTGAGCACGTCGTTGATCAGCCCGAGCAGATGGCGCTGGCTGCGCTCGATGCGCTCGAGATCCTCGCGCTGCTCCGGCGTGATCGGGCCGCGCAGCCCCATCTCCATGAGCTGCGCATAGCCGCCGATGGCGTTCAACGGCGTGCGCAGCTCGTGGCTCATCATCGCGAGGAATTCGCTCTTCGCGTGGTTCGCCTCTTCCGCCTGGCGGCGCGCGGCCCGCTCGCGCTCGAGCAGGTCTTTCCGCTCGACGAGATGGTCGCGCACGTCGTACTGGCGCCGCCGCGCGCGAAGCGCGGAGCGCATCACGGTCACGATCGTCGCCACCCGCACGGGGCGCTCGAGCAGCGTGACGTTCGCGTGCGAGGCGAGCTCCTCGAGGGCGCGCGGGATGGCGCGCGACAGTTCGCCCTCGGCGGTGAGCACGACGACCGGCACGTCGGACCAGGGAGCCTGCTCGCCCAGGACACGGAGCAGCATCTTCGAGCTGTGCGGGCCGAGCGCTTCTTCGGCGATGAGCATCGCGCCGATGCCTGCCCCATCGCTGACCAGCGCGCACAGCGCCGGCATGTCAGGGCAGGCGACGGCCGCGAGCCCCGCGTCGGCGAGCACGCGCATCGCCACCGCACCATCGCGGCCGGTTGGCGTGAGCAGCGCGATCAGCTCGGACGCATCGTCGCGCGGCGCGACGTCGTCCGCACGTGCCGTCACGGCGAGCGCGACGCGTTCATGAGCGGGCCTGACTCGCCGACGTAGCGCGGCACGCCGGTGAGCACGCCCTGGAACTCGTGCAGCGGCTGCCCGACGTGCAGCCCGCCGTGGCCGACGCGGCACTCGCGGATGGTGCGCTCGTGGTTGCCGCTGCGCTTCTTCACCACGGACACGGCCTGGCGCACCGTGCCGCTCACCTCGAAGTACCGGAGCAGCACGACGTTGTCGGCCAGGTAGCTCACGTCGGCCGCCTCGTCCACCGGATTGCCGAAGATGCCGCGCTGCACGAGGGTGAGGATGCTCGTCACGCCGCGCGAAGCGAGATAGCTGAGCAGCTCGTGCACCTGGACGGGGAGCAGCCGCTCCTCCGGCATCGATTGCAGGTACCCGTTGATCGAGTCGATGACGACCATCTTCACGCCGTCCCGCTCGACCGCGCGCAAGACTTCGTGCGCGAACTCGCCGGGCGACAGCTCGGTCGGCTCGATCTGGCGCAGGATGAGCCGGTCGTCGGCGATCATCTCGCCGAGCTCCATCCCGAGCCCCTGGGCGCGGAGGGTGAAGGTGCTCAGGCGCTCGTCGAAGAGAAGGAAGAGGACCTTCTCGCCGCGCGTGGCTGTGGCGCACGCGTACTGGGTCGCGAGGACGGACTTCCCCGTGCCGGCGGGGCCGGTGACGAGCAGACTCGTCCCGCTCGGCAGCCCGCCGCCGAGCAGGGCGTCCAACTCCGCCGAGCCGCTCGGCAGCGGGCGCCCGATGTCTTCCTGGGTCGGTTCGGGCGTATTGATCCGCGGGTAGACGGCGAGACCACCCGTGCAGATGCGGAAGTCGTGAAAGCCCCCCTGAAAGCGACGCCCGCGCAGCTTCATCACCTGCAGCCGGCGTCGCTCGGCACCGTATTCCAGCGCGACGTGCTCGAGCTGGACGACCCCGTGCGCGAGGCTGTGCAGCTGGAGATCGCCTTCCGGCGCCGTCTTGTCGTCGAGCAGGAGCACGGTGCAGTCACGCGCCGAGAAGAACTGCTTGAGGGCGAGGATCTGACGGCGGAAGCGGAGCGGATCGCGCGCGAGCAGGCGCATCTCGGAGAGCGAGTCGAGCACGACGAGCCCCGCCTGGCTCTTCTCCACCGTGGCGAACATGCGGTCGATCACGACCTGCAGCTCGACCTCGGCCGGGTGGAAGATGGTGTACGATTCGCGCTCCGCCTCCGTATCCTCGGTTGGGAGCTCGACGATGTCGATGCCGGCCAGCGACCAGCCGTGCGAGGTCGCCACCTGCTCCAGCTCCTCCTCGCTCTCGGAGAGCGTGACGTAGAGCCCTCGCTCGCCCCGGGCCGTGCCGGCGAGAAGAAACTGCAGGGCGAGGGTCGTCTTGCCGGTGCCGGGCGACCCGTCGATCAGGTAGAGGCGACGGAATGGCAGACCGCCGCCGAGTATGTCGTCGAGACCGGCGATGCCCGTGCTCGCGAGCGCGACGTCCGCTGGCCGGGTCGCCGGCGGCTCCTCCATGGTTCCGGACACCGTGTGCCAACCTCCGCGAATGGAACTACTTACCGCCCCGGAGCCACTGGCGGGGCATGAAAGCCACCCCCCAATGGCAGGAATCGCGCCGCGTTGCGTTGGGCAGTGCACGGGACTATCTGTTCGAGACACGCATACGCTCGACACGTCCTCTCCTCACACGCACGAGGCACCATGATGGACGGCATCGCCGAGCGCGGCGACGTCCGGACTGACGAAGTCCGGGGCACCTTCATCACCTCGCACCGCGCGGCCGCCGCTTGCGCACGCGAGCTGGCGCGCCTGCATGACGCGCTCGCCGATGGGCTCGAGGACTGGGGGGTCGGTACCGCCCGCGCCGGAGAGGACACGCCGATCGGCGACGTCCCGGTGGTGCGCCGCACGCCGGAGCGCTGCCTCGTCCAGGTGGGGCCGGTTGCGTTGACGGTCGCATGGCTGCAGCGGGCGCAGGGCACGGTCGCCGACGGCGAGCTGCTCGTGGTGGTATGGCGCGGCACGGTCGCCGCGTACACGCCGCGCGGCTTCGAGAACACGATGGACCGGGCGGCGGCCAGCTCGGCGACCAGCGTGTGGGAGCTCGTGCTCGGCGCCAACGCCGACAGCGAGGCGGAATGGGCGTGGGTGCCGAACGGGGTCGGCGACGTCACCTTGTCGTCTGCCACGCTCGCCGACCAGTGCATCCAGCGCCTGCGCGCCGCGCACTCCGAGTGCACGCGTGCACGCTGAATCGACGCACGAGGCGACGGCCGAGCGGCGGAGCGCGCCCCCCGCGGCGGAGTGGCGCGCTGCCGTCGCGCCCTACATCGGGCCGGACGCCGGCCGCGCCATCACGCAGCTGGTCTCCACACTGCTGCTCCTCGCGCTGTCGCTCGGACTCGAGCTCTGGCTGCTGAACCACCATTCCGTCTGGCTTTCGTTGGCGCTCGCGCCGATCTCCGGCGGGCTGCTCGTGCGCACCTTCATCTTCATGCACGATTGCGCCCACGGCTCCTTCCTGCCGTGGCGACGGGCCAGCGAGATCGTGGGGTACGTCACCGGCGTGCTGACGCTCACACCGTTCGCGCAGTGGCGCCGCGATCACGCACTCCATCACGCGTCGTCGGGGGACCTCGAGCGACGGGGCCACGGCGACGTGCCGACGCTGACGGTGCGCGAGTATCTCGCGCGTTCGCCGCGTGGTCGGCTCGTGTACCGTACGATCCGGCACCCCGCCAGCCTCCTCCTCGGCGGGCCGATCCACCTGATGTTCAGCCAGCGCTTCCGGCCCCGTGGCATGGCGACCGGCGCGCCGCAGGTGGCGAGCGTGTGGGCCACGAACGCCGGGATCCTCGTGCTCGGCACCGCGCTCGTGCTGTTCCTCGGGTGGGAGATGGTGGCACTGGTGTACCTGCCCGCGTACTACCTGGCGGCGATGGCGGGCGTGTGGCTGTTCTACGTGCAGCACCAGTTCGAGGATGCCTACTGGGAGTCGGGCGCGGAATGGGATTACGCCACGGCGGCGCTCCACGGCAGCTCGCACCTCGTGCTCCCGCGCGTGCTGCAGTGGTTCACGGGGAGCATCGGCCTGCACCACGTGCATCATCTCGCACCGCGCATTCCCAACTACCGGCTGCAGCGCTGTCACGACTCGACGCCGTTGTTGCAGATCGCGCCCGTCGTGACGCTGCGCAGCGGCGTCGCCGCGCTCCGGCTCACGCTCTGGGACGAAGAGCAGCGGCGCATGGTGCGGTTCGACGAGGTGGCGGAGCCCACCGCGTAGGTCGCGCCCCGCGTGCCGACGCCTCGTACGGTGCGTCGTAGCCTCGCTGTCGATCCGGCCGGCCGCCGTTCGTACAGAAGGTGAGCGCGGACGTCCCGTTCGCGCCGACCTTCGAGGAGGCACGAATGCGCAAAGTGATAGTGCTGAACAACCTGACGCTCGATGGCGTCATGCAGGGCCCCGGCCGTCCCGACGAAGACACGCGCGACGGATTCACGCACGGCGGCTGGGCGGGCCCGTACAACGACGCGGTGAAGGGCCAGGCGATGGGCGAGGGGATGTCGAAGGGCGCCGACCTGCTGTTCGGCCGGCGCACGTACGAGGACTTCTTCGCCGTCTGGCCCAAGCGGACCGACAACCCGTTCACGCCGGTACTGGATGCGGCGCGGAAGTACGTCGCGTCGCGCACGTTGACGGAGCCGCTTCCCTGGCAGAACTCCGTCCTGCTCCACGGTGACGCCACGGATGCAGTCGCGCGGCTCAAGCAGGAGGACGGCCTCGACCTGCTCGTGATGGGGAGCGGCGTGCTCGCCGAATCGCTGCGTCGCCGCGGACTGGTGGACGAGTACATTCTCATGATCCACCCGCTCGTGCTCGGCACGGGGCGCCGATTGTTCGCCGACGGCGGCATGTCGTCGCTCACGCTGGTGAAGAGCGTGCCCACCACGACGGGCGTGATCATCGCGACGTACCGCACGGACGCATGAAGCACTACCTGATCAGCTTCTATCAACCTGACGGGCCGCCCCCACCGCCCGAATTCCTCGCGCCGATCATGCGCGAGATGGGCATCATCCAGGACGAGCTCGAGGCGGCGGGCAGCTGGGTGTTCGCCGGCGGGCTGCATCCGCCGAGCACGGCGACACTGCTGCGCGCAAAGGGCGACGACGTGCTGATCACCGACGGGCCGTTCGTCGAGGGAAAGGAAGTGCTCGGCGGATTCACGATCATCAAGGCGCCCGATCTCGACGTCGCCCTGGAGTGGGGACGCCGGTACGCGCGCATCGCGCCCGGCCTGACGGTCGAGGTGCGTCCCTTTCAGGGCGAGGTGGACGACTGAGCGGCGACGCGTCCGCGCCGCTCGCGACGCCCGCGATCGAGCGGGCGTTCCGCGAAGCGTACGGACGCGCGGTCGCGGTGCTCGTGCGCGTCTGCGGCGACATCGACACGGCGGAGGAAGCGGTGCAGGACGCCTTCGTCGAAGCGCTCGAGCGCTGGCCGACGACGGGCGTGCCGCCGAGCCCCGCGGGGTGGATCGTCACCACGGCGCGCAACCGTGCCGTGGACCGCTACCGCCGCGAATCGGTGCGCGACGAGCGGCACGCCGAAGCGGAGCGCCGTCTCGCGCGCGACGAGGTACCCGACGAGCTGGAGGACGGTCCGATGCGCGACGACCAACTGCGGCTGATCTTCACCTGCTGCCATCCCGCGCTCGCAACGAGCGCGCAGGTCGCGCTCACGCTGCGTCTGCTCGGCGGGCTCACGACGGCGGAGATCGCGCGCGCCTTCCTCGTCCCCGAGGCGACGATGGCGCAGCGGCTCGTCCGCGCGAAGGGGAAGATCCGCGACGCGCGCATCCCGTACCGCGTCCCCGAGCCGAAGGAGCGTCCGGAGCGGCTCCGTGCCGTGATGGCGGTGATCTATCTCGTCTTCAACGAGGGTTACACCGCGAGCAGCGGCGATCGCCTCGTGCGCGACGACCTCTGTCGCGAAGCGATCCGCCTCGGCCGGCTACTCGTCGAGCTCGTGCCCGACGAGCCCGAGGCGGCCGGGCTGCTCGCGCTCATGCTGCTCATCGATGCGCGCCGCGCGACACGCACGACGCGGGATGGTGCGCTCGTGCTGCTCGCCGATCAGGACCGCTCGGCGTGGGATCACGCGCTGATCGACGAAGGGCAGACGCTGGTGCGCCGCTGTCTCCAGCTGAATCGGCCCGGGCCCTACCAGATCCAGGCTGCGATCAACGCCGTGCACAGTTCGGCCGCGCGCGCCGAGGACACCGACTGGCGACAGATCGTCGCACTCTACGATCTGCACCAGTCGATCGCGCCGAGCCCGATCGTCCAGCTCAACCGCGCCGTCGCGGTGGCCGAGGTGGAGGGGCCGGCGGCGGCGCTCGCGCTCGTCGACGCGCTCGGCCTCGATGCGCAGCACCGCTGGCATGCCGTCCGCGCCGACCTCCTGCGCCGGCTCGACCGGCGCACTGAAGCGATCGCCGCATACGACGCGGCAATTACGCTCAGCGCAAACGCGACGGAGCGCGCGTTCCTGGAGAAGATGCGTGCGTTGGGGTCGGACCCCTTGGGCGGAGCCCAAGGGCTCTGACCCCTTGGCGCCTCGGGGTCTGACCCGTTCGCGCTGAAAGTCCCCTTGCTTCGCTCCGTACCGGCGACGAATCTGCACGCCGCATGAACCGCCATCCGATCTCTCTTCGAAGACATGGCCGCGCGGCCACGCGCACGATCGTGCTCGTCGCGGTGCTCGTCGCCGGTCTGGCCGCGGCGCTGTTCCTGTCGAACCGGGGCCGGAAGGCGAAGTGGCCGGACCCCGTGCGCACCGCCACCGCGGTCGGCGACTCGACGTGCATCTCCTGCCACCGCGACAAGGCGAGCTTCGAGGGCACGGCGCACCGGCTCACGATGCAGCATCCGTCGCGCGCGACGATGGCCGGACATTTCGGCTCGGGTGAGAACGTCCTGCGCACGCCGAATCCCAACCTGTACTTCCACATGGACGCGGATTCGGCGGGGTTCACGCAGACCGCCGTCCTCCGCAACGGCCGCGACTCGACGACGCGCACCGAGCGCGTCGCCCTCGTGTCGGGGATCCGGAAGGGACAGAGCTATCTCTACTGGGCGGGCAACCGGCTCTATCAACTGCCCATCTCCTACTGGGCGGCGCTCGGCAAATGGATCAACAGCCCGGGGTACGTCGACGGCAGCATGAACTTCGATCGCGGCATCTCGCCGCGCTGCTTCGAGTGCCACTCCACGTGGATCAATCAGGTGATGGATCCCGGCGCCTCCAACCGCTACGACTCCACGGGGATGATCCTCGGCATCACCTGCGAGCGCTGCCACGGCGCGGGACAGGAGCACGTGGCGCGCGAGCGCTCCACGCTGCGCGCGATGAACGGACCCGCGATCGTGAACCCGGCGCGGCTGAGCCGCCAGCGGCAGATGGATGCCTGCGCGCAGTGTCACGGCGGATTGGGGCAGCCCATCGCGCCCACCTTCTCGTACGTCGCCGGCCGGCCGCTCGACCGCTACCTCACCCTCGACTCGCTGCCGCTCACGGCGACGGTCGACGTGCACGGCAACCAGGTGGCGCTGCTGACGCGGAGCCGATGCTATCGGGAATCGCAGATGACGTGCATCACCTGCCACGACGTGCACCAGACGCAGCGCGACACGAAGGTGCTGTCGGGGCGCTGCCTCGCCTGCCATCAGGAGCAGAGCTGCAAGCTCTTCCCCAAGGAAGGCCACGCGCTCAAGGGCCGCTGCGTCGATTGCCACATGCCGCTCCAGGAATCCAACCTCATCGTCTCGGGGCTGGAGGGGAAGGAGGAGAAGGCGCTCGTGCGCACGCACTGGATCAGGGTCTGGCCGGACAGCGCTCGGCGATAACGCCACATCTTCCAGCGCGCGGCGCTATACTCCG
Organism: Gemmatimonadota bacterium; assembly: GCA_019510405.1. GTDB lineage: Bacteria > Gemmatimonadota > Gemmatimonadetes > Gemmatimonadales > Gemmatimonadaceae > AG11. The sequence goes on from JAEKKK010000128.1 coordinate 26,707, forward strand.
GAAGGGGAAGGAGGCGCGCATGACGGACGAGCCGATGGACGTCGGCGCCAGCAGTGCGAGGGACGAGGTCCGCATCACCGCGGCGCTGACGCGCCGACCGGCCCACGCGCCGGACCACGAAGCCGAAGCGCGGACGTTCGGCGCGCTCGCGCGCGACCTCGCCGCCGACCCGCGCACCGCGCTGCAGCGGATCGCCGATGCCGCGATGCGGCTCTGCCGCGCCGATGCCGCCGCGGTCGGCATCATCGAGTCCGACGGCGACGGGGTACAGTTTCGCTGGCACGCCGCCGCCGGGGACTTCGTGCCCGCGCTCATGGAGACGACCTCGGTGGAGGGGACGCCGGCGGGCGTCGCTCTGCGCTCGGGGGTCGTGGAGCTGTTCGAGCGGACCGACCACGCCGTCGACACACGGATTGGCTCGCCGCCGCACGTGCACGAGAGTCTCATCGCGCCCTGGCGGATCGAGGGGCGCGCCGCGGGCACGCTGTGCGTGTTCGCGCAGCACATCGACCGCCAGTTCGACGCCGAGGACGCGCGGTTGCTGACGGGCCTCGCGGATTTCGCGTCGGCGGCGTGGCAGACCGTGAGCGCACTGGACACCCACGTGCGCGTGGCGGCGGAGTCGTCCTCGGAGCGCACCGTGCTGCGGCGCCAGCTCTCGCTCGCCGAAGAGGAGGAGCGCCGTCGCCTCGCCCGCGAGCTGCACGACGAGGTCGGGCAGCACCTCGCCGCGCTCGGGCTCGGGCTACAGGCGCTCTCCGACGTGGCGCCGCCCGGCTCCGACGTGGATCGGCGCGCGGCGCAGCTCCGCGGGCTCACCGACACGCTGGGGCGCGAGCTGCATGCGCTCGCCGTGCGACTGCGCCCACGCGCGCTCGACGACTTCGGCCTCGAGGCGGCGCTCCAGAGCTATGCCGAGGAATGGGCCCGGCACTCGGGAATCGCCGTCGACTTGCACGCGCGGGGGCCGAGCACGCGGTTGCCCCCGAGCGCGGAGAGCGCGGTGTACCGCATCGTCCAGGAAGCCCTCACCAACGTGGCGCGCCACAGCGGAGCGGCGCGCGCCGGCGTGGTCCTCGAGCGTCGCGACGGCTACATCCACCTCGTGGTGGAGGACGACGGACGTGGGTTCGATCCCGAGCGCGTCGCGATGCCGGATGCCGATCGCTCGCGGCGCCTGGGACTCGTCGGCATGCGCGAGCGCGCCGCCCTCGTGGGAGGGACGATGGACATCGAGAGCGCACCCGGCAAAGGCACCTCGGTGTTCGTTCGCTTTCCGGTCGCCGGCGAGACGACGCCGCGCGTGCGCAGCGTGGCCGCCGACCGGTCGGAGCAGCGCGCGGATGTCTGACGCCCCGATCCGCGAGAGCCAGGCGCCCGACGATGGGCACGAGCACGTCGTGCGCGTCGTGCTCGTCGACGATCATCCCATCGTGCGCGAGGGACTGCGGCTGCTCGTCGACGCGCAGCCGGACATGCGCGTCGTCGGAGAAGCGGCGGACGGCGAAGCGGCCTGCCGCGTGACCAGCGCGCTGCAGCCGGACATTCTCGTGATCGACATGTCGATGCCCGTGCTCGGCGGCGCCGAGGCGACGATGCGCGTGCGGCGGGAGTGTCCCGACGTGAAGGTGCTCGCGCTCACCGTGCACGAGGAGCGCGCGTATCTGACGCAGTTGCTGCGCGCGGGCGCGTCGGGGTACGTCCTCAAGCGCGCGGCGCCGGCCGAGCTCGTGCGCGCCATGCGCACCGTCGCCGCCGGCGGCACGTACATCGACCCCTCGCTCACCGGCACGCTCGTCGAGGGCTATCTCGACGCCGAGGCCGCGGCCGATCTGCCGGCGCCCGACGTGCTGAGCGACCGCGAGCGCGAAGTGCTGACGCGCATCGCGCAGGGATTCAGCAACAAGGAGATCGCCGCCGCGCTCGCGCTGAGCGTGAAGACGGTGGAGACCTACAAGGCGCGCGTCTCGGAGAAGCTTGCGCTGCGCAGCCGCGTGGACATGGTGCGCTACGCGGCACGCCAGGGCTGGCTCGGCACGCCGACGGACACCCAACAGAGCTAGCCGGACCGCGCGACACGCGGCGGCGAGCGCCCCCACACGGGTGTCAGGGTGCGCCCTGACGCGCGATGCTCCGATAGTCCTGCTACAGCGGCGACGCGCGCAGGCCTATCTCTAGGGGCGACGCACGACTCCACGCCCTGTCCCGCCGATGACCCACGTGTTGGCGCACCGCGAACCCGGCTCAGCGCCGAATGGTTCGATGCTCGTCGGCGAACCGTCCGAGCTGCAGCGCCTGCGCGCCGAACGGGATCAGGCGCTGGAGGAGCTCGTCTTCCTGCGCGAGCAGCTCCGCAGCGCCGAAGCGTTCTACGCGTACCGGATCGAGCTCGAGTATGCGCGGCTCTACGCGGAGCACCGGGGGTTCCTCGACGAGCTGACCCGCCTGAGCGCGGAGTTCCATCGGCGCGCGCGACGGGACACGCCGACGCGGGAGGACCCGCGCGGCGACCCACCCGAGCCGGCCGACACGACGCTCCCCCCGCGGGTGAGGTGAGCGATGGACACCGCATCGCATTCCAGGCGCAACATCGACCGTCCCTCGCCGGCACGCGGGCCGCGGCTCGTCGCGCCCGCAACGGCGTCGACCCGCGCCCCCGTACTCGCGCTGCCGCCACGCAACCGACTGCTCGGCGCGCTCCCCCAGGCGGACGTCACCGCGCTCCTCCCACACCTCGAGCTCGTCCGGCTGGAGCAGCACCACCCGTGCTTCGGGCCGGCGCAGCCGATCGACTCCGTGCTCTTCCTCGAGACGGCGGTCATCTCGCTGGTGACCACGTTCGAGGATGGCAGCCTGGTCGAAGTGGGCACTGCCGGCTGCGAGGGCATGGTGGGGCTTCCCAGCTTCCTCGGTGACCCCGCGTGCACGATCAGCGGATTCACCCAGATCCCCGGCACCGCCGTGCGCATCGACGCCGGGACGTTCGCTCGTCTCGCCGCCCCGCCCGGCGCGCTGCACGAGATGATGCTGCGCTACACGCAGGCGTTCCTGATGCAGGTGTCGCAGACGGCGGCGTGCAACGCCTCGCACCTGCTGGAACAGCGGTGCGCACGGTGGCTGCTCATGACACACGACCGCGTCGAGGGAGACGAGTTTCCCCTCACGCACGAGTTCCTCGCCTTCATGCTCGGTGTGCGCCGCGCCGGCGTGACGCTGGCGATGCGCGCGCTCCAGGATGCCGGATTCGTCCGCTACACCCGCGGGCACGTCACCATCGTCGACCGCGGCGGAGTCGAGCGCGCCTCGTGCGAGTGCTACCGCGTGGTCAGCGCGTACTTCGCCCGGTTGTTCGGGCAGGGGACCCCGTGTCCGGCCTGAGCCGCGACCTCCGGTCGGACGGAGCGCCCCTGACGCATCGCCGACGGCTGGCGCGAGTCGATCAGAACGCGCGGGTGTCCGTGCCGAGGCTGTCGTCGACGGGATCGAGCTCGCCACCCGTGCCGCGCTCGGCCTCCGGCCGATTCGACGCCGCGCGCTCCGGGCGATGGGCGGTATCTTCGCCGGGGCTTGGCTTGGGGCGGATGCCGCTCCGGCCGTTGAGCCGGAGCAGGGAGCGAATCGCCGCGGCGTGCTGCTGCGCGGCTTGCTCCTCCACCGCGACCTGTTCGGCGAGCCTGCGGAGCCCATTCGATCGGGCGGTCGCGGCGCGCCGGCGCGACAGCTCCATGCGATCCTCGAGCGCACGGAGCGCCGCCCACATCGCCGCCTCGATGCTCTCGGTCTGCGCTTCGGCGAGCGAGGCGGCCGAGTGCGCATGACCGACCTCACAGCGGAAGCGGACCGGCCCCTGGCCGGTCACGTCCCACAGCACTCCGCCGCACTCCGGGCAGGAGAAGCGCGAGGGCTCGCCGTAGCGCTCCGCACTCTGGTGGTACTCGTCGTCCATCGCGACGATCCCGAGCTCGCGATCGAGCTGGTCGGTCGCGTCGCCACGCCGGCCGAGCTCGGCCTCGCTCGGCTGAGGGGCGGCGGGCTCGCGCGCGAGACGGCCCAACAGCGCGCCGATCCTCTCCGCGGTCGTGACGTGATCCACCTCGACCTCGGCCAGCGCGCTCGCGGGCATGCTCGGGACCGCCGCGTCGTGCGGATCCTGTACGACGGCGATCCCGCCGCGGTCCTTCACCGTCCACAGCCCCGCCGTCCCGTCGTCGAGGGCGCCGGAGAGGATCACCCCGATGACCCGCGGGCCATAGGCGAGGGCGGCGGAGCGGAAGAGCGGGTCGATGGCTGGACGCGACCGATTCTCGCGCGGGCCGCGCACGAGGCGAAGCGTCGGCTCGACGTCGCCCCTGGAGACGAGGAGGTGCAGGTCGGGCACGGCGACGTAGATCGTGCCTCGCCGCAGCGGCATGTCCTGCTTCGCCGCGAGCACGGGAAGCGAGCCGGCGCGCTCGAGCACACTGGCGAGATGACTCTCCGAGTACGGGCGCAGATGCACGACGACACAGACCGCCGCGGGAAGGTTCGGCGGCAGTCCGGCGACGAGCTTGGAGACAGCCTCCACGCCGCCGGCGGACGCGCCGATGACGATGAGGTCATGCTCGGGCACACGATCCTCCAGTCCCACACCCCATGATCTCCCTCGACGCCGCAAAACACTCGCCGCGGGACGACACGCCGCGCCGCGACGTCATCGTCGTCGGCGGCTCGGCGGGCGCCATCGAGGCGCTCAAGGCGACGCTCGCCGGTCTGCCGAAGGACCTCGCCGCGGCCGTGCTCGTCGTCGTCCACATTGCCCCGGCTAGTCCGGCGCGGCTCGCCGAGATCCTGCAGCGCGGCTGTGCGCTCCCGGTGCGCTCCGCCAGCGGCGACGAGCCGCTGGAGACGGGCCGCGTGTACGTCGCGCCTCCCGACCGGCATCTCATCGTCGAGGCCGGCCGCGTGCGGCTCACCGGTGCGCCGCGTGAGAACCACAGCCGGCCGGCGATCGATCCGCTCTTCCGGTCGGCGGCGCTGGTGTACGGACCACGCGTCATTGGCGTAGTAGTGTCGGGTCGGTTAGACGACGGTACGGCTGGCCTGTGGGCCGTGAAGGAGCGCGGTGGGATCGCCATCGTGCAGGATCCGGACGACGCGGCACATCCCGACATGCCCCGCAACGCGTTGCAATATACGGTGGCCGACCACATCGTCCGCGCGGTCGACATGGGCCCGCTGCTTGCGCGGCTCGTCGGCGAGCGGGTGCCGATGAACGCGGGCGCCGTACCGCGCGCGCTGGAGCTGGAGGTGAAGATCGCCATGGAAGCGAACGCCCTCGAACAGGGAGTGATGACACTCGGCCCACCCACGCCCTACACCTGCCCCGAGTGCCACGGGGTGCTCGCGCGCATGGAGCAGGGAGGCATCCCGCGCTTCCGGTGTCACACGGGACACGCGTACTCGCTCGACAGCCTGCTCGTCTCGGTCACGGAGAAGGCGGAAGAAGCGCTGTGGAATGCGCTGCGCGCCGTCGAGGAGACCGTGATCCTCCTGAACGAGGTGGGGGCCGGCCACCCCCTGACCGATCCACGACGCAACGGCGCTCCGGAGGATCCGCGTTTCCTCGAGCGCGCGCGCGAGGCACAGGAGCGGGCCAATCTGATCCGGCAGGCGGTGCTGCGGCATCAGGCGCTCAGCCTCGAGTCCATCCGCGGGAGCCGCGCCTCGATCAGCGCCTCGCCGGCGACTTCGCCTCTGGCTCCCCCGATGCCGCCGCCTCGGACGTGACCGCCTGTTCCGCCGTGCCGTCGCCGTCGCTGGCCGACGCGCCGGCCGGCAGCTCGTCCATCAGCACGATCACGCCGCGCGGCTGGGCGTTGTCGCGCGTGACGAGCGGGTAGACCGTCGTCTTGCAGATGATGGCACGGCCACGCCGGTTCCGCGCCTGCAGGAATGCCTCGTGGCTATCGATCCGGCCGTCGAGGCAGTCGCGGATCGGCTTCTCGATCTGCTCGAGCGGCAGCCCGATGTCGAGCCGGAGGAAGTGGACCGTCTCCACCTCCGCGGCGCGCGCGCCCCACAACTCCTCGGCCTGACGGTTCCACACCGTCACGCGCAGGTCGCGGTCCAGCACGGCGATCCCCGAGCGCAGGCTCGTGAACATCGACTCGAGGAAGGTGTTCACGTCGTTCAGCGAGTCGCTCCGCTGGCGAAGCTCCTCGTTGATCGTCTGGAGCTCCTCGTTCGTGCTGTGGAGCTCCTCGTTCATCGTCTCGAGCTCCTCGTTGGTGCTCTGCAGCTCCTCGTTCGTCGTCTCGAGCTCCTCGACGGTGGAGTGCAGCTCCTCGTTCGTCGTCTCGAGCTCCTCGTTCGTGGACTGGAGCTCCTGATACGCCGTCTCGAGCTCGACCTGCGAGTCGTCGAGCTGCTGCTGGAGCTGCCGGCCGCGCGTCACGTCGACGAACGACACGCTCGCGCCGCCGGGCGCGCCGGTGGCGTCGAACAGCGGGGTGACGCTGATGTCGAACCAGCGCTGCTCGCCGTCGTGTCCGCGCCAGGCCACGCCCTCGCGCACGACCGGCTGCCGCTCGGCGTACGCCTGTTCGATCACGGAGCGCAGCTCGTACGGGCGGTACGAGATCTCGAGATCCTGCAGCGGGCGGCCGATGTCCGCGCTGGCGAGGCGGAAGACGCTCCGCGCGCGCGCGTTGACGAGGAACAGGTGCCCCGTCTCGTCGATCACGAACTGGGGCACCATCCCCGCCTCGAAGCTGCGCAGTCGGAGCGAGGTGTCGCGCGGCTCGTTCGGCATGCGCGACGCCGCGCCGCGCGCGGGGATCGCGCGCGGTGAGAGCGGCACGCGCTCGCCGCCGGGCGTACGCGACTTGGTGAACACGCGACGGCGCAGGTCCATCGGCGTGAACATCGTCGCGTGGGTCAGCATCGTCTCGGCGCGCCCGAGGAAGAGGAAGCCGCCCTCGTTGAGCGCGAAGTAGAACCGCGCGAGGATCTTCGATTGCGTCGGCCCGTCGAAGTACATCAGCGTGTTGCGGCACGCGAGCAGGTCGACGCGCGAGATCGGCGCGTCCTGCACCAGGTCGTTGCGGCCGAAGATCACGCAGCGGCGCAGGTCCTTCCGGAAGTAGAACGTGTGATCCCGATGGTCGAAGTACTTCTCCACGATCGGTCCGGGGACGTCGGCCATGTCACGCTCGCCGTACGCGCCGAGCCGGGCCTTCGCGAGCGCTTCGTCGTCGAGGTCCGTGGCGTAGAGCTTCACACGCTCCTGGAACCGTTCGATGCCCAGGGCCTCGGCGAGCACGATCGCCAGTGAGTACGCCTCCTCGCCCGTCGCGCAGCCGGCGCACCAGACGCGAATCGCGTCCGTCGGTCCCTTCTGCTCGAGGAGCAGCGGCACGATCTCGTTGCGCAGGTAATCCCAGGGGAGATCGTCGCGGAAGAAAGCCGTCACGTTGATGAGCAGCGTATCGAGCAGCCCGGTGTACTCGGCCGGGTTCGACTCGATGTACGATTGGTAGGCGGCGAACCCTTCGACGCCCACGGCACGCATCCGCTTGGCCAGGCGACGCAGCAGTCCGACCCGCTTGTAGCCGGTGAGGTCGAGCCCACGCGACTCGTGCAGGTACTGGAGCAGTTCAGTGAGCTCGCGCTCGCGGGTCTGACGATCGTCGGTCATGCAGAGTGAGGGGGGCGACGGCGCGTGCAGGCGTGTCGCGCAAGTGTCGTGAGCCCAGGAATAATGAGCAAACTGCATGCGCGTAGCGAGCCCGGCGAGAGCGTACTAAGCCGTACAGTCATCGGCACGGCCGCGTCCGGACGGGGTATCCAACAATCACAGCAGGTGGGGTGCAGCATCCGTATCTTGATTGATGCTGCCCCGCTCGTCCTCCGCCTTCCCACACAGGTCATGATTTCGAGTCGTCTTCCTCGTGCGCTGACGTCGCTCGCCGTCGGCGTGCTCGCCGCCACGGCGGCCGTCACACCCGCCGCCGCCCAGGGCCAGCCGAACATGGGCACCGGCCCACAGCTCCCGACGAGCGGTACCATCCCGCGCGATACCGCGTACGAGCGCAAGGTGCTCGCGCAGATCAAGGCGCCCGAGGGATTCACGCTCCTCAGCTTCGCCGGACCGCCGTTCGCCATGTATCCCACCGCGGTCGCGCCGGCGCCCGACGGCTCGGTCTACGTCGGCGTCGATCTCAACCTGGCGCAGGGCGCGGTGAAGGGACGCGGTCGCGTTGTCCGTCTCGTCGACAGCGACGGCGACGGCCATGCCGACAAGTACACCATCTTCGCCGACGTCGACAGCCCGCGCGGCATCGCCGTGGACGGCAACACCGTCTACGTGATGCATCCGCCCAACCTGACGGCGTACCGCGACACGAACGGCGACGGCATCGCCGACTCGGCGGTCGACATCGTGAAGGGGCTCGGCTTCGGCCTCGACGTGCGCAGCTCGGACCACTCGACCAACAACATCACCCTCGGCCCCGACGGCTGGATCTACGTCGCCGTCGGTGACTACGGGTATCTCAACGCGAAGGGGACCGACGGCACCACGATCACGCGCCACGGCGGATCGCTCGTGCGCGTGCGCCCCGACGGCACCGGCCTCGAGATCGTCACCGCCGGCACGCGCAACATCTACGACATCGGCCTCGATCCCTTCGGCCACGCGTTCACGCGCGACAACACGAACGACGGCGGCGGCTGGGACACGCGCTTCCACTGGCTCGCGCCCGGCGCGAACATGGGCTACCCGTCGCTCTTCCTGCACTTCAAGGACGAGCACATGCCCTCCATCGCCGACTACGGCGCGGGCTCGGGCACCGCGGGGCTGTGGATCCAGGATCCCGGCTTCCCCGATCAGTGGAACAACTCGCTGTTCACCGGCGACTGGACGATCAGCAAGATCTTCCACCATCCGCTCGAGCGGCGCGGCGCCAGCTGGTCGATCAAGCAGGAGGACTTCATGTCCGTCCCGCGCATCATCGACATGGCGATGGACGACCAGTCGCACCTCTACGTCGCGAGTCTCATCGGCGGCGTGTTCAACTACGCGGGCGACACGGTCGGCGCGATCCTCCGCGTGAGCTATCCGGGGAAGAAAGCGTCGCCGGCGCTCGAGCCGACGAAGCTCACCGACGCGCAGCTGCTCGACGAGCTGGTGTCGGACAATGCGATGCACCGCCTCTGGTCGCAGCGTGAGCTGCTGCACCGCGGCGCCAAGCCGGTCACGCTCACCAAGCTCCAGCGCATCGCGCTCAACCGGACGCGCTCCCCCGAGGCGCGCGCCGCGGCGATGTTCACCCTCGAGCTGCTCGCGGGCGCGCGCGCCAACGCGACGATTCAGCGCGTCGCGGCGGAGCCGGCGATGCGCGAGCTCGCACTGCACACGCTCGTCGACGACAAGCGCCAGCTCGCCGGCGTGCCCGTCGCGCTCTACGTCGGCGCGCTCAACGACTCGAGCCTCGCCGTCCGTGCCGCGGCGCTCAATGGTCTCGTGCGCCTCGGCGCGCGCGACAAGGCCGACGCGATCGTGCCGCTGCTCACCAGCCCCGATTCGGCGCTGGCGCATCTCGCCGTGCAGGCGCTCGTGTCGCTCGGCGCGCGCGACGTCGCCCTCCGTGCGCTGACGGCGCCCGCGTCGGCCCCCGATCTGCGCACGCGTGCCCGCTTCGCCCTCCAGCAGCTGCACGACGCCCAGACCGTGTCGGCGCTGCTCGCCGCCAACGGCGCGGCCACCGATCCGGCGACGAAGCGCGAGATCCTTCTGACCCTCGCCCGCCTGTACAACACCGAGGCCCCTTGGCAGGGCGACTGGTGGGGCACGCATCCCTCCACCGTCGGCCCGTATTTCACTCCGGTCACGTGGGAGGAGAGCGCGCGGATCAAGCCCGTGCTCCAGCAGTCGCTGCTCGCCGCCACCGGTGACGACGCCGCGAAGCTCCTCGACGCCTACGTCGCCAACCGCGTCCTTCCCGCCGGCGCGAAGACGCTGTTCGCCGCGGTGGACGCGTCGCAGCGGCAGACCCTCGTGGACGCACTGGTCGGTACGTCGCAGATCAACGCCGCCGCCGTCCCGGTGCTCGCCCAGCTCGACGCGAAGGGGCCGGCGCTCCACGCCGCGATCGCCGAGCTTCTGGCGGGCGAGACGGCGTTCGACGCGGCCACGCTGCCGATGGCGCGCGCCGCGGTGTTCGACGCGACGCTCCCCGTCGCCACGCGTGCGAAGGTGCTCACCGCGTTCAGCCAGC
>JAEKKK010000017.1 GCA_019510405.1 Gemmatimonadota bacterium
GATGCTTTCCGATTCCGGTCCCCCGACACTCGCCCAATACCTCCAGACCGCGGCCGATCTCACGACGCGCGGCGTCGCTGCGCTCGGCGCGGCGGCCGATGCCGACGCGCTCGAGGAGGTTCGCATCCAGTTTCTCGGCGACAAGCGCGGCGAGCTGCTCGCACTGCAGAAAGCACTGGGCGCCCTCCCGCCCGCGGACCGGCGCGAGGCCGGCCGCGCCTTCAACGAGACGAAGACCGCCCTCACGCAGGCGCTCGAAGAGCGCCGCGCCGCGCTGAAGCGAGCCACGACGGGCCGACTACAGCTCGATCCAACGATGCCGGGACGCCGGCGCTGGGTCGGCGGCAAGCACCCCGTCACCGTCGTCATCGACGAGATCGTCGGCATCTTCCGCGAGCTCGGCTTCACCGTCGCGCTCGGGCCGGAAAGTGAATCGGAGTGGTACAACTTCGGCGCGCTGAACTTCCCGCCCGATCATCCGGCGATGGACCTGCACGACACGCTGTATCTCGGCGAGGGTACGCTGCTGCGCACGCACACGTCGCCCGTGCAGATCCGTACGCTGCAGCGTCATCCACCACCGATCAGGATTCTCGCGCCGGGAACCGTCTTCCGCCGCGATCCGTTCGACGCGTCGCATGCGCCGGCATTCGCGCAGATCGAAGGATTGGCCGTCGACGAGGGAATCTCTTTCGTTGATTTGAAGGCAACCCTCACCCATTTCGCCAATCGCTTCTTCGGCGCCACGCGTACGCGCTTCCGGCCGAGCTACTTCCCGTTCACGGAGCCGTCGGCCGAGATGGACGTGGAGTGCCGGCTCTGCGGGGGGCGGGGCTGCTCCGCGTGCAAGGGCACGGGATGGATGGAGATTCTCGGTTCGGGGATGGTGCACCCCAAGGTCCTCGAGGCCGCTGGCATCGACAGCGAGCGTTACACCGGCTGGGCATTCGGCATGGGACCGGCGCGCATCGCCATGCAGCGCTACGACCTGCCGGACATCCGTCTCCTCTACGATTCCGACGTGCGCTTCCTCGAGCAGGTGGCCGAATGAACGCTTCGGTCGAGTGGCTCAACGCGTTCCTCGACGCGCCCCGTACGGCGCGCGAGCTCCGTGATCTCCTCACCGCGCACACTGCGACGGTCGAGGAGATGATCGCCCTGCGCGCCGACCTCGCGCCGATCGTCATCGCGCGCGTCGTCGAGGAGCGTCCGCATCCCGACTCCGACCATCTCCATCTCACGAAGGTGGACATGGGGACGGGCGAGCTGCTGGACGTCGTGTGCGGCGCGCCGAATGTCGCAGCGGGTAAGCTCTATCCCTTCGCGCCGACGGGCACGGTGATGCCCGGTGGGTTGAAGATCGAGAAGCGAAAGATTCGTGGGCAGACGTCGAACGGCATGCTGTGCTCTGCACGTGAGCTGGGGCTCGGGCAGGAGCACGAGGGAATCCTCGAGCTCACCCTCGACGCCGCGCCAGGCACGCCGCTGCTCCAGGCGATGCCGCTCGGCGACACGCGCCTCGTCGTGGACGTGCTCCCGAACCGACCCGATCTCCTGTCGCATCTCGGGCTCGCGCGCGAGGTGGCCGCGATCACCGGCGCCGGTCTCGATCTACCGGACATCGGCGTGAGCAACATCGAGATCCCCGCACCCAAGCGCTTCCGCCGCGCCGGCAACGCCGGCGGTATCGTGCTGCATCTCGAAGACGCCACGCTCGCCACGCGATACATGGGGATCGTCGTTCGCGGCGTTCGGGTTGGTGCAAGTCCCCAGTGGCTCGTGGACCGCCTCGCCGCGGTCGGTTCGCGCTCGATCAACAACGTCGTCGACGCGACGAACTACGTGCTCCACGAGCTCGGGCAGCCCACCCACGCCTTCGACCTCGGCAAGTTCGACCTCGACACGAAGCTGCCGCAGAAGACCGTCGTCGTGCGCAGCGCGAAGGCAGGGGAGACGCTCGTCACCCTCGACGGCGTGAAGCGCGAGCTCACTCCGGAGATGACCGTGATTGCCGACGCGAGCATTCCGGTGGGACTCGCCGGTGTCATGGGAGGCCAGGACACGGAAGTCGGTCCGGAGACCACCGACATCTTCATCGAATCGGCGACGTTCGCGCCGCTGCGGACGCGTCGCACGCGCCGCCTGGCCGGCCTCTCGACGGACGCGAGCTACCGTTTCGAGCGCGGTGTGGACGCCGCACTCGCGCCTCGCGCGCTCGACCGGGTGGCACGCCTCGTCATCGCGCTGGCCGGCGGACGCGTCGAGAGCGCTCCGGTCGACCTCTACGCGGGCGATGCGCCGCCGCAGCCGCTCGTGCTCCGCACGACGCGCATGCAGCGCGTCATCGGCATCCCGTTGCACGCCGAGCATGCCGCCGCGCTGCTTCGCAGTGTCGGCTGCGTCGCGGACGTCGAGGATTCGGGGAATGCTGTGCGCTGCATTCCGCCCACCTGGCGCCTCGACCTCGTGAGTGAGATCGACCTCATCGAGGAGATCGCGCGCCTCAACGGATACGAGCGGCTTCCGGACGAGATCCGGCCCTATCGCCCGGGCACGTCCACCGATGCCCCGCTCTGGGGCACGAGCGCACGGCTCCGTGAGACACTCTGTGCCGCCGGCCTGCTCGAGGTGCGTCCCACCCCGTTCGTCAGCGCCGGCGACGATCACGTACGCGTGCTGAATCCGCTCGCCGAGAACGAGGCGCATCTGCGCCGCACGCTGCTGGAATCGCTCGCGAGACGTGCCGAGTACAACCTGAGCCACATGCAGGGCAACGTCCGCATCTTCGAGATCGGCTCCGCATTCGCACCGGGCGATCCACTCCCCGACGAGACGGTGCGTGTCGCCATGCTCCTCATGGGCGACCGCTATCCGGTGCACTTCGCCGGACCGGCGTCGATCCCATTCGACGCATGGGATGCGAAGGGGCTCGCCGAGCGCATTGCGCAAGCGGCGTTTCCCGCCGGCGACGTCGCGCTCGACGCAGCCCAAGGGGGCGGCGACCTGCTCTGGAACGTGGTCATCGATGGCGATCCGCGCGGCGAAGTGCGGCGGCTCACCCTCGACGCGCCAGTGTGGGCGAAGCCCGCGTTCGGCGTGGAGCTCGTGCTCGGCGCGATTCCGAATGGCGACGTCGCACCGCCCGGCGAACATGCGCACGGTGCCGTCGCGCAGCCCCCGATACGGACGACGCGGCCATATCGCGCCCTGCCATCAACCCCCGCCGCGGAGTTCGATCTCGCGTTGCTGCTTCCCCACGGGGTCCTGGCATCGCAGGTGGAGCGGACCATTCGCGCAGCAGCGGGCGAGCTGCTCGAGCGGATCGAGCTGTTCGACCTGTACGAGGGCGCCGGCATCGACGAGGGCCACCGGTCGGTTGCGTGGCGATTGACGTTGCGTCATCCGGAGCGCACTCTACGCGACAAGGAAATCGAGGGCCGCCGCAACAAGATCCTCGCCGCGCTCCAGCAGGAGCTGAATGTCCGACAACGAACGTCCTGAAATCGTCGCGTTCCGGGATCTCGAGCAGCTCGTCCGTCACCTCGGTGACGAGCTTGCCGGGTTCCGGCGCCGCGCCCTCCTCGCGGAGTCCCGCCTCCGTGAGCTGGAGACCGAAGAGCAAGCCCCCGACGTGGCCCAGCAGCGGGCGCGGGATGAACGGGTCACGGAGCTCGAGCACGAGAATGCCGTGCTCCGCGCGCGTCTCGAATCGGCCACCGAGCGCACCCGACAGATGCTCGAGCGGGTGCGTTTCATCCGGCAGCAGGCACAGAGGGCGGAGCGGTGAGCGCCAAGAAAACGTCGATCAAAGTCGAGATCCTGGGCGAGTCGTATGCGATCCGCAGCGAGGCGGCGCCGGAGCACACTCGCGCCGTCGCCGACCACCTCGACCGCGCGATCCGGCATATCCTCGCCTCAGGGGCGGTGATCGAGGCCAATCGCGCCGCCATCCTCGCCGCGCTGCAGATCACGTCGGAGCTGTTCCAGGAGCGCGAGGCGAACCAGTCGATGACGGCGGCAATGCACGGGCTCTCGGCGGAAGTCCGCCGCATGCTGCCGCCCGCCAAGCGCGGCGACGGATCGATGGCCTAGGGCGTGTGGCGGTTTGCGTTCGCGCCCGCCCCCGCATAGCTTTTCGCCCGTAGCCAGGCTCACCCGTAGGTTGAAGCGCCCTTTGTAGTTAGCCCGCTCCATCTCGCGCCCTACGTCGGTGCGATCTCGAGCGACGCCCTGCGATCGGCGCTCCGCGGGTCGAGCGGTGGTTTCCCTTCTCCCGCGCTCGCGCGGTGGAGCATAGATCCGCTTATGAACGAAGTGGCTCTTTTTGCCGTGCTCGGCGCCCTCGTCCTCGCCCTGCCGGCTTTTTTCATTCTTGGACGCCGGTCAGGCACAGGCATCGGGCAGCGTGCAGAGCTGGAACGCCAGCGCGCCGCCAAGTCCTCCGCCGAGGAGATCGCGAAACGGCTCGTCGAGGAGGCAGAGCGCGAAGCCGAGACGCTGCGGAAGACGGCGGTCCTCACGGGGAAGGAGGAGCTGATCCGGCTGCGCGAGACCGCCGAGCAGGAGCTGCGGCAGCGGCGCACCACGGTGGAGGCGGAAGAGCGCCGGGTCGGCGAGCGTGAGAGTGCGCTCGAGCGGCGTGCCGAGGCCGTGGAGCAGCGCGACCGCGACATCGGCCGCCGGGCGAGCGACTTCGGGCGGCGCGAGAAGCTCGTCCAGGGCCGCGAGGAGGAGCTCGACAAGCTCCTCGCCGAGGAGCGTCGCCGGCTCGAGCAGATGGCCGGCATGTCGGCGCAGGATGCCAAGAACGAGTTGATCCGGCGTCTCGAGGAGGAGGCACAGGCGGATGCCGCCAACATGCTCCGCGAGATCCGTGAGGGCGCGCGCCGGAACGCCGAGCGCGAGGCCAAGAAGATCGTCGCCCTGGCCATCCAGCGCATCGCGGCCGACACCACCGCCGAGACCACGGTGTCCGCCGTCGCGCTCCCGAACGACGAGATGAAGGGCCGCATCATCGGGCGCGAAGGGCGGAACATCCGCGCCTTCGAGCTCGCCACGGGGGTCGACGTCATCATCGATGACACGCCGGACACTGTCGTGGTGTCCTGCTTCGACCCGATCCGCCGCGAGGTGGCGCGCCTGGCGCTCGAGAAGCTCGTCTCGGACGGCCGGATCCATCCCGGCCGCATCGAGGAGGTCGTCAACAAGTCGAAGAAGGAAGTCGACGCCCAGATCGTCGAGACCGGCGAGCAGGCGGCCTACAACACGGGGGTGCACGGCCTCCATCCGGAGCTCATCAAGCTCATCGGCCGCATGAAGTGGCGCACCAGCTACGGCCAGAACATCCTTCAACACTCGCAGGAGGTCGCCCACCTCGCCGGCATCATGGCCGCGGAGCTGGGGCTGGATGTCGCCATGGCCAAGCGAGGCGCGCTGCTGCACGACGTCGGAAAGGTGCTGACGCACGAGCATGAAGGCACGCACGTACAGCTCGGCGTCGAGATGGCGACGAAGTACGGGGAGAACCCCCTCGTCGTGAACTGCATCGCGGCCCACCACGACGACGTGCCGCACGAGAGCGAGGTTTCCGTGCTCGTGCAGGCCGCCGACGCCATCTCGGGCTCGCGGCCCGGTGCCCGCCGCGAAGCGTTCGAGACCTACGTGAAGCGCCTCGAAGGGCTGGAGCGCATCGCGTCGAGCTACAAGGGAGTGGAGCGCGTCTTCGCCATCCAGGCGGGGCGCGAGATCCGGGTCGTGGTGGTTCCGGACGACGTGGATGACGGCCGCATGACCACCCTCTCCGAGGAGATCGCGCGGCGCATCGAGGCGGAGCTGCAGTATCCGGGGCAGATCAAGGTCGTGCTGATTCGAGAGACGAGGGCGGTGGACTTTGCGCGGTGATGCAGTGAGCGGCGAGACGGCGGGCACGCAGACGGTGCAGGAGGGCGCGCGGCTGATCGACGGCAGCGCCGTCGCCAAGAAGGTGCGCGATCAGGTTGCGGTCGACGTGGCCGCGCTTCGCGCCCGAGGCGTCGTGCCGGGATTGACGGTGGTCCTCGTCGGCGACGATCCGGCGAGCGCGGTGTACGTCGGCGGGAAGGAGAAGGCATCGCGCGAGGCGGGCATGGCCGGCGAGACCATTCGCCTGCCGAGCACCACGTCGCAGGCGGAGCTGCTCGCGCTCATCGATCAGCTCAACCATGACGAAACCGTGCACGGCATCCTCGTCCAGATGCCCCTCCCGAAGCAGATCGACCCGGAGACGGTGATCGATCGCATCAGCCCAACGAAAGACGTCGACGGCTTTCATCCGGTCAACGTCGGCAAGCTGCTGATCGGCAACACCGACGGCTTCGTCCCGTGCACCCCCGCTGGCGTCCAGGTGCTCCTCGGCGAGTACGGCGTCCGCACGTCGGGCGCGCACTGCGTCGTGATCGGGCGCAGCACCATCGTCGGCAAGCCGATGGCCGCGCTCATGATGCAGCCCGGCCCCTTGGCCGACGCGACGGTCACCGTCTGCCACAGCCGTACGCGCGATCTCGCGGAACAGACGCGGCAGGCCGACATCCTCATCGCAGCGGTGGGGCGCGCGCAGCTCGTGACGGCGCCGATGGTGAAGCCGGGTGCCGTCGTGATCGACGTCGGGATGAATCGCATCGCCGACGCGTCCACGAAGAGTGGAACGCGGCTCGTCGGCGACGTCGACTTCGAGGATGTCCGCCGGGTCGCGTCGCTCATCACCCCCGTCCCGCGCGGCGTGGGGCCGATGACCATTGCCATGCTGCTGCGCAACACGGTCACGGCGGCGCAGCGGAGCGTGCGCGCGTGAGCCGTCGGCGCTCCGGCACCGCGCGTGCCGACACCGCGCCTTCGCTGTTCGATGCGGCGAGCAGCGCATCCGACGTCGCGCCGTCCGAAGCGACGTCGGTGGATCTCTACGAAGAGGTTGGGGACACGTTCCCCGGTGCGAGTGCCTCGGCGGCGATCGCCGTGTCGACCCTGACGCAGACCGCGAAAGACGTCGTCGAGGGCGCCTTCCCGTCACTCTGGGTGCGCGGCGAGGTGAGCGACTTCAAGCG
>JAEKKK010000018.1 GCA_019510405.1 Gemmatimonadota bacterium
ATGCGGAACAACGCTGTCATCCCGAGCGAGCGCCTGATCCCGAGCGAGCGGAGCGAGTCGAGGGATCTCCAATAGCCTCGAGGGATCTGCACCTACAACAGCGAGCAGGCAACGACCTCGGGCGGCACGATTTTCCCGAGGTCGTTTCGCATCCCCGCATCTCCGCATCCCGCATCTCCGCCCCATGCCCTCCTACGAGCTCTCTCGCTGCATCGTCTGCTCGACCGCCGAGGCCGACGAGCTGCTCTCCGCCGAGGACGCGAAGGCGGAGATCGAGGAGCTGTGGGAGTATCACCAGCGGCGACTCGATCCCGCCGTGCCGCCGAACAGTCTGATGGATCGCGTCGCCTTCTCGCAGCGCGCGCCCCTCCGGCTCGTGCGCTGCTGCGAGTGCGGGCTCGTCTATCGCAATCCGGTCGAGCGGCCGATGGAGCTCGACGCGATCTACCGTGAGGAGGGGCCCGACGACGCCGTCCTGCGCGCCCTCCACGAGACGCAGCGTCCCGCGTACGACGCCCAGGCCGCGCGCCTCACCGAGATCTTCGGCCGGCGCGGGAGCGGCATCGAGGTCGGCAGCTACGTCGGCGCCTTCCTCACCGCGGCGCGCGACGCGGGATGGCAGTTCGCCGGCGTCGACGTGAACGCCGAGACCAACGCGTTCACCCGCTCGCTCGGCTTCCAGGTCCACGACGGAACGATCGAGTCGCTCGAGGCAGAACGACATGTCGACGTCGTCGCCATCTGGAACTGCCTCGACCAGCTCTCCGATCCCGCCGGCGCCGTGCGCGCCGCGCGCCGTCATCTCTCCGACGGCGGCATGCTCGCGGTTCGTGTTCCGAACGGCGCCTGCTACGCCGCCTTCCGCCCGTTGCTGCGCGGTCCCTTCGCCGCCGTCGCCCGCGAGTGGCTGGCGCAGAACAACCTGCTCGGCTTCCCATATCGGTACGGCTTCACCCCCACCGCCATCACGCGGCTCGTGGAGCGGAACGGGATGCGCGTCGAAGCGGTCTTCGGCGACGTGCTCGTCCCCATCGCCGACCGGTGGACGAAGCGCTGGGCCGCACTCGAGGAGCGACTCGTCAAGCGCGTGATCGCCGCGGGCGCGCGCATCTCGACCGGCGACAAGCCGCTCGCGCCATGGTTCGAGGTCTATGCGCGCGTGCGCGAGACAGACTCGCCGTCGGTCGGTTGACGGTGTTTCGGTTGACGGCCGACCTCGGGACGCAGGGGGGCGCCCGAGGTCAACCGTCAACCGATGAACCGACCAACAACTCTCCGCCCGACAGCGCCCGCCGCCGTTTCCCATGCTTCATCCCCAGCATCGTCTGCATCGGGCCGATGAGCATGTAGACCATCCCGGAGAGCGACGGCTGGCGCATCAGCGCGAGCCCGCAGGAGAGCGCTCCGATCGAGATCATCACGAGCTGCTCCTGCACCACCCCCTGCGTCTCGTATGCCTCCATCGGCGTGAGCTCGAGCGCATCGCGCAGGCGATAGGCGTGGCGGTAGAGCAGCGCGAAGATGACGTACACGCCCATGAAGCCTGCGCCATAGATCAGCATGAGCTGACTCCACTCTTCCCGGTTCATCCGCGGGATGGCCACGCCGTCCTTCATCGCCTGATAGCCGGTGGCGGTATCGACGAGCGCGCTGAACAGGAACTTGAGCGGATAGATGTAGAAGGCGACGACGAACAGGAGCGCCGCGTTCAACAGGAAGGTGCGCCGGTCGTCCAGCGCGTACCGGCGGAAGTAGAGATACTGCGCGTGCCAGATCAGCAGCAGCAGCGCGAAGCACATCCCGAACGAGACGAAGCCGCACATCATCTCGCGCAGCTCGCCGAATGTCTTCGGGACTTCGAGTGAGACGACGAGCAGCGTGATCGCGAACGCGAACACCGCGTCGCTCAGCCCTTCGATTCGCGAGATGTCGTGCCCGCGCCAGCGAAACCCGTGGTCGCGCTTCGCGAGCGCGGGGCGCAACCGGTCGTGTGCGTCCTGCAGCATCGGTATTGGGACGGTTGGGGAGCCCTAACATGCTCGTCGTCCCGCCCTCCCGACCATACCCCGGGCTCCGCTGCCCCCAGCCCCGCTGCCCCTCAGCCCCGCTGCCCCTCAGCCCCGCACTACCGCGACCCCGTCCTCCGCCGCCCCACCGCTCCGGCGCCTTGCTGCCCGGCCAGCTGCTCGCTCATCCACTCCGCCGCGTATTCGATCGCCGACACCGGCGGCCAGTGCCCGCCCTCGTACCAGTAGAGCTCCTTCGGCTCCTCGGCGAGCGCGAACAGCCGCTCCGCCTGCGCCGGCCGGGTCGTCGTGTCACGCCGCCCGTTGACGAGCAGCAGCGGCCGGCCGTCGAGCCGGCGAACCGCGCGCAGCGGGTCCACCGCACGCCGCAGCAGGGAGAGATAGGGGGTGCTGTCGGGGAGATCGCCCGCCGCGGCGAGCGTGACCGCGCGGACCGCTTCCTCTTCCGACGCCATCATCAGCGCGAGGAATCCGCCCAGCGAGTAGCCCAGCACGCCGAGGCGCGTCCCGTCGATCTCCGGCTGGCCACCGAGCCACTCGATCGCCGCGCGCGCCTCACGCACCGCGGAGCGCCACGCCGTCACCAGCGCGATCGGATTGCGGTACGGCAGCTCCCCGCTCGCGCCGTCTCGCTCGCCATGAAAGGGCAGGTCCAGCGCCAGTGACGCGACACCGTGCTGCTGCAGCGCGCGACCCACCGATTGGACCATCCGCTCCTTGTTCGACGAGAAGCCATGCAGCAGGAGCGCGGCCGGCACGGCCGGTCCACTCTTCGGCAGCAGCAGCGACGCGGGCACGCGTTCGGCGCCATGCACGAGATCCAGCACGCGCTCGTCCCCGCGTGTACTCGATGTGGCGTGGCGCGTGACCGCGCTGAAGTAGGGACGTCCCATACCGTCCGTTCGCGCAAGTTCTTCGCCCCCGAGCAGTCGGCCGTCTCGCATCCCGGCATCTCCGCATCCCGCATCTCCGCGCTAGCTTTTCCCCGATGTCGATGACCGAGCGATGACCCCGACGCGCTGGCTCCTCACGATCGTTTCGTTCATCGCGACGATCGGGGTCTCGCTGTACATGATCAGCGGCTGGTCGCAGCAGGGCGCCTCGCTCCTGCTTCCGGCCAGCGCGCACCTGTTCGCCTTCAGCGCGGTCGTCGTCGAGCTGCTCGCCCGCTCCCTCAAGATCCGCTGGAGCGCCGCCGCGGCGGGCATTCGCCTCCCCCTCCTCACCGCGCTCCGCACCAGCTTGGGCGGGGACTTCGCCGCCGCGATCACCCCCGCACGCTCCGGCGCCGAGCCGGCGCGCTTCCTCGTGCTGCGCGAGTCCGGGCTCCGCTCGTCGAACGTGCTCGTCATCCTCTACGCCGAGCTCTTTCTCGAGGTCTTCTCCCTGGCCGCGGTCGTGCTCGCCGTGGCCGTCGTGTTCCGCCACGCCGGTGTCGTCCTCGCGACGCTCGTGAGCCTCGTCGGCAGCTACGCGGCCGTCATCCTCGGCATCGGCGCGCTCGCGCTCTTCCTCTCGCGTCGCGCCACGCACGGCACGCCACCGGCGTGGGCGCGCCGGCTCCGCCTCACCGGCGGCCGCTGGCGTACGATCGAGTCCGCGCTCGTGAAGCTCCGCACCACGATCGATTCCGTCGAGAAGGTCGACGTCCGCCCCGCGGTGTTCGCCTTTCTCGCGTCGGTCGTGCACGTGGGCGTCCGCCTCTTCGTGCTCCCCGCGCTCGTCCTGACGAGCGTGCGCGACGTCCCGCTCGCCCCCCTCGCGCTCTGGCCCCTCGGCTTCCTCTACGGCGCCGCGGTCGTTCCCGCGCCGGGCGGCGGCGGCGCCGTCGAGATGGCCTTCCGTGCCGCACTCGGCAACGCGATCCCCACCCGCCTCTTCGCCGCGGCGCTCATCTGGTGGCGCTTCTACACCTTCTACATCTACATCCTCCTCGGCGCACTTGCCGCCGGCAACACCGTAATGCGCGCAGTACGCAAAACCGAGGAGTATGAGAGTGAGGTCGAGATGAGCACGACCACTCCCGGTAGGTAGTTCTTTGAACTACCACTCCCAGTACTGAGTACGAAGTACCGGGTACTAGGACTCGCATACGGGCTCCCGGAATGAGGGGCCAGATATCGAGTCAGATACCGCAGGTATCTGACCCCTTGGCGCATTCCAGCAACGCAGCGAAAGGGGTCAGAGTCAGCGAACCCGCTGACTCTGACCCCGATGCTTAGCGACCGTCGCAGGTCTGATAGGGCGACTTCCGAGCCTTCCGGGAGCCGTTATGCCAGTCCAGGTACTAGATACCTCGTACTCAGTACTGGGAGTGGCAGTTCTCAGAGTACGGCCGTCGCCTCCACCACGTCAGCCGGCACTCCACTCGGAAAATACGCGTTGTGCACGTACTGCCGCACCATGCGCTGCGTGTTGAAGAAGCTCCCGTTCAGCGCGATCGCCGCACGCATCACCTCCGCGTACGCGAACGGCAGTCCGTAGAACAGCGGCAGGATCACCCGCTCCAGCTTGATGTAGAGGTCCACCGCGTCGCGCGACGGATCGCCTTCGGCGTCCGGCCCGCCGATCGACCAGCCGGTGACGCCCTCGACGTGCCCCTCCACCCACCAGCCGTCGAGCACCGAGAACGAGGGCACCCCGTTCAGCGCCGCCTTCATCCCGCTCGTCCCGGACGCCTCGAGGGGCTTCATCGGGTTGTTCAACCAGAGATCGACGCCCGCCACCATCTGGCCGGCTACCGCCATCTCGTAGTTCTCGACGTAGACGACCTTCACCGCGTCGCCCAGCCGCTCGCGCGCACTGTGGATGCGGCGGATGAGATCCTTCCCGCCGCCGTCGTGCGGATGCGCCTTGCCGCCGTACACGATCTGGATCTTCCCCACCGTGCGCGCGATCTGCGTCAGCCGGTCGAGATCGGAGAAGATGAGGTCCGCCCGCTTGTACGGCGTCGCGCGCCGCGCGAAGCCGATCGTCATCACGTTGGGATCGAGCTGCTGTCCCGTGCGACGCGCGATCTCGTCGAGGAGGACTCGCTTGCTCGCCGCATGTGCCTCGCGGATCTCCTGGAGAGGGATGCCAACGGCATACCTCAGATAGAGATTGTCGCGGCGCCACTCCGGGATCCGCCGGTCGAACAGCGTCGCGAACTCGGGACCGGTCCACGTCACGGCGTGCACACCGTTCGTGATCGAGTTGATCGGGTAGCCGGGAAACATCCCGCGCGACACGTCGCGGTGCCGCATCGCCACGCCGTTCACGAACCGCGTCAGGTGCAGCGCGAGGTACGTCATGTTCAACATCCCCTCGTGCACCCCGCCGCATCCCTCGAGCAGCGCGACGCGCTCGTCGCCGAGCACGTGCCGCACCATGTCCAGCGGGAACTTGTCGTGCCCCGCCGGCACCGGGGTGTGCGTCGTGAAGATGCAGCGCTGCCGCACCGACTCGAGGTCCGCGTCGTCGAGCTCGAAGTGCTGGCGGCCGTCGAGCTGCCGCTCCAGCAGTTGCAGCGTCAGCAGCGCGGAATGGCCTTCGTTCAGATGGTAGATCGTCTCGCCGTCGATCCCCATCGAGAGGAGCAGCGCGGCGCCGCCCATCCCGAGCACGATCTCCTGGCAGAGCCGGTAGTGCTCGTCGCCCCCGTACAGCGTGTCGGTGAGCGTCCGGTCCCACTCCGAGTTCTCCGGCAGCATCGTGTCGAGCAGGTACACCGGCACCTCGTGCCCGCGCACCCCCTTCACGGTGTACTTCCAGGCGCGGACGTGCACCTCGCGCCCCTCGATCAAAATCGTGCTCTGGGCGTCCACCGGCTCCAGCACCTGCTCGGGCGACCAGTGCACCGGCTGCTCCGTCTGCTGGCCCGACGGATCCAGGTGCTGCTCGAAGTAGCCTTTCCGGTGCAGCAGGGTCACCGCCACGAGCGGAACGCCCAGGTCGGCCGCGGAGCGCAGCGTGTCGCCCGCCAGCACGCCCAGTCCGCCACTGTAGGTGGGGATCGCCTGCTCGAGGCAGATCTCCATCGAGAAATACGCGACGGTGGACCGCGCGGGCGTCAACGTCATCAAAACCTCGTCCATGGTATCACTTCGGCAGGTGACTGCGCGCTCGACGCGGAGCGTGGCGCCGCGTCCGCGCTTCAGTCACGACTTGCCCTCTATGCGATGTGGGTAGGGCTGGGAAAATCTGGGGGGCCGGCCGCGTCCGAACAATGGACGGGACTGCCTGGCGTTCGGGCTGGCAGGAGAATGGGCGCGACGCTGGCGTGGCACCGACGGTGAATCGTACCGGCTTCTGGCAGGACCGCGCAACCGTCCGGTATCGAACGGACGATTGTGACTGCCCGCACGTTGCGCCGACACTCATGAAGACTTCGCTGGAGCGAGAACCGCCACCGGAAGCTCCGCGAGCGCGTCGCCGACCTGCAGCGCACCATCCCACACCGGCACCTCGATCCCGCTCAGCAGGCATCGCCACCCTCTCACTCCACCACCGTCGATACCCGCCAGACGCGTATCCCCCCAACGCGCGCCGCCAATCGGCGCGCCGGCGTCGCTTCTCCCTCCCAACGCCGCGGTCAGGCGAGGGACCAGAACGATGCGTGCCGCGAGCCCCTCGCCGCGCCGAAAGGCGATGACTCGCTCCGCATGCAATCCCTCCGCCGCGATGGGACGATAGCCCGCCTGCGCGAGACCTCCCGCCTGGTCCCCGCGTCGAAGCCCGAGCAGTCGCATCGTCAGGTACAGCTTCAAGGTCCCGTCCGCTACGCCGTCTCGCCACGCGCGCAGCGTCTCGAGTGGAGGCACGCCCTCCGCCCCGGACTCGCACGCGCGGCGCACCGACTCCAGCCGCTCTTCCCTGGTCGCCCAGTCCACCGGCCGGCGGTTGTCCGGATCGACGAGCGCCAGGAACCAGAGCTCGTCCCCCTGATAGACGTCCGGCACCCCGGGCGACGTCAGATGCACGACGAGCCTGGCCAGCGCGTTCCACATCCCGGTCGTCCCCACTTCGGCGACGAGCGGCGCGACGTCCCGCAGATACCGGCCCGGCGACGC
>JAEKKK010000019.1 GCA_019510405.1 Gemmatimonadota bacterium
TGACGCGCTATCCGGACGGCGCGGGCGCCAAGGGGTGCTACGTGAAGCGCGCTTCCGAACACTGCCCGGCGTGGGTGGCGACGTGCACGCCGACGCGCGCGACCTCGAAGGAGCGGACCGTCCTGCGCGTCGACAACGCGGCCACGCTCGCCTGGGTGGCGAACCTCGGCGCGATCGAGCTGCATCCATGGTATGCCCGCTGCTCGGCGCCGACGCAGCCCGACTATCTCGTGATCGACCTCGACCCGACCGAGGGCGCCCGGTTCGAGAAGGTGCGTGCCGCGGCGCTGCACGTGAAGGAAGCGCTCGACGCGTGGGGACTGCCCGCGTTCATCAAGACATCGGGGGCGACGGGGCTGCACCTGTACGTGCCGATCGTGCGCGGCCCGACGCAGCGCGAGGTGCACGCCGTCGCGCGTGATCTCGCGACGGCGATCGGGTCGCGGCACCGGCGCGTCTTCACGACGGAGTATCGCATCGCCAACCGTCCGCGCGGCACGGTGCTGCTCGACTTCAATCAGAACTCGCCGGGCCACACCCTCGCCGGCGTCTACTCGGCGCGTCCGACGCCCTCGGCCACCGTGTCGACGCCGCTGCGCTGGAGCGAATTGCGCGAGGGCGCCGTGCCGCGCGACTTCACGCTCGTCACGGTGCCGATGCGCCTGTCGCAATACGGCGATCCCTGGTCGCGCGCCGAGTTGGACCGCGCGCGTGTGGACCTGTTGGCGTGGCGGGAGGAAGTGATGGGAGTGCGACGGGCTTCCTGAAGATTTGGGTCTGACTTGACGTCAGTCGGCGACGCCGATCGCCTTGACCAGACTGCGATGGATCGAGTCGCGGGCGAAGGTGGCGTCACGCACCGCGTCGGCGCGGCGCGCGTGGCCGATGTCGACGCCGCCATGTTGCAGCTCGTCGAGGTAGCGGCAGGACTCGATGTAGCTGCGCAGGAGCCGCGACAGCTCGCCGTCGTGCGCTTCGACGATCGCGAGCCACTCGTACGGTCCCGACGCCTCGAGCCGCGCGGGCTCGACGCAGGTCGCGGCCGCGGCGCGAATCGTGTCGCGCACCGCGGCCATGATGTGCGCCGGAAGCCGGCTGTCGCCCTTCGGGCGGTTCGGGCCGCGGCGGTCGGCGGTGGACCCGACGCCACTCGCGTCCGGGCTGAAGCTGCTCTGTCCGTCCATGGATACGCGCGGGGTCTCGGTCATCGGCTCACGAGAGAGAGCTCGCGGGCGCGCCGTTGCGCCACGCGTCGTACGTCGCGCCAGGGCGGCGCGGATTGGTGCATCGGTCGCTCATGCCATGCGTCGATCCACGCGCTCGGGCAGCGCGGCACGTCACCAGAATTCGACCCTGAGGAACGAGGGAGCGTCACTGAACGAGCATTCCCGGTACCGAGTACTACCTACCGGGCGTGGTCGTTCCCAAAAGATGCCGCTCGAGAAACGCCAGGTACACCGGCCAGTCCGCGGCCAGAATTCCATGCCTTCCCGCGTGCATCGTGTAGCCGAGCGTGCTCAGCACCGGTTCGCCGGCGGCTGGATAGTGATCCGTCGCGAGTCCTTCCGTGCCGAACAGCTTCCACACCGGCGACGCCGCGACCGCGGCGAGATACTCGCCCTTGGGGTCGGACCAGAAGTCCTGATCGCCCGTCTGGAGCAGGAGTGGGCGCGGCGCGATGAGTGAGATCAGCATGTGGCCGTCGAACGGAAGCTGATCCACGCGGTCGCCGTACGTCTGATAGTTGTGCGCGAACTGATAGTCGTAGCGCGACGAGTCGGTGATGTGGCGGATCGTCTCGCCGTAGTTGCGGCGGCTGAGCGCAGCGCCTCCCTCGCCCGACACGCTCGCGAGGATCACGGCGAAGCGCGGGTCCGTCGCGCCCGTCCAGAGCACCGTCTTGCCGAGCCGCGACGAGCCAAGCAGCGCGACGCGCTTCGCGTCGATCGCCGGCTCGGTCTCGAGATAGTCCATGACGCGGCGCAACCCCCACGCCCACGCGGCGATCGCGCCCCATTCGTCGGCGGCGAACTGCGTCTGGCCCGGCTTCACGTACTGCCCGCGAATCCCGAACGGAATGCCACCGTCGAAGTCGGGCTCGATGTCGCCGTAGTACACGGTCGCGAAGCCGATGCCTTTCGCGAGGAAGGGAAGGACATCGACGCGCCCGAAGGCGCCCGTCGCCGGCGCGGGGACGCGCTTGTGATCGCGACTCCACATCTCGCCGGGGCGGATCCCCGGATCGTCCACGACGTTCGCGTTGGGGGAGAAGCTGATCTGCAGGAGCAACGGCACCGGTCCCTTCGCATCGGCCGGTACGTACGACAGCACCTCTGCCTTCGGTCCCTTCCGGTCTGCGCTGAAGTACAGCGTGGTTTGCCGCCGCACCGCCTTCCCGCCGAGCGCCGGCGTGCCGGTGTCGAACCGATCCATGAGAACGTGCGGCGGCTTTGCCGCCGCGCGGCCGAACTGCGTGGACTCGATCATCCGAAAAATCTCGGGACGCCGCACGCGCAGCCACGTTGCGGCGTCCTTCACGCGCGCGCCGCTCGACGTCACCAGCGGATCGGGGAGCGTGTACGTGCCGACCTTCGCCTCGTCGTAGTTGACCGGAATGCCGGCGACCACGGACGGCGGCGCGGTGGGCGCCGCCGGAGCGGCTGCCGGTGTGCCCGACTGGCTCTGGGCGTCAGCCCGCGCGAGCGGCGCGACGAGCAGCGGCATCAGCACGGCGAGCGCCGTCGTGCGAGCGAGCGACGACATCGAGACCTCCTGGGATGCGAACGCGTTCGAGGTGAGGCGGCCGACATCATCGTGACGGAACCACAAGCCCGGACGCATGGATCACGCACGCAAGTCGGCCACTAACGCCGACTGACACATCTCGCCACACTGTACGTCCGTCGCCGCCGAACCGTTCGGTGCGGCCGGCACCGTCACCGCCAACCATTCACGACGACCGTGCTCGTTCCCTACGCCGAGCTGCATGCCACGATGCGCGACATCCTCGTGCGCGAGGGGATGGAGCCCGCACGTGCCGATCACTGCGCGCAGCTGTTCGCCGATTCCAGTCGCGATGGCGTCCCGTCGCACGGACTGAATCGCTTCGGGCGATTCGTCGCCATGATCCGCAGCCAGATGGTCGACGTCCAGGCGCGTCCCGTGCGCGTCGCATCGCTCGGCGCGCTGGAGCGGTGGGACGGCCGCCGCGGGCCCGGCAACCTCAACGCGCACGCCTGCATGGCGCGCGCGATCGAGCTCGCGCGCGAGCATGGCGTCGGCGCGGTGGGACTCGGCAACAGCAACCATTGGATGCGCGGGGGCAACTACGGTTGGCAGGCGGCGGACGCGGGGGTCATCGGCATCTGCTGGTCCAACACGCTCCCCAACGTGCCCGCGTGGGGCACCACCGTCCCGCTCATCGGCAACAACCCGCTCATCATCGCCGTGCCGCGCGCCGCGGGCCACGTCGTGCTCGACATCGCGATGTCGCAGTTCTCGTACGGTGCGCTCGCCGTGCATCGGATGCGCGGCGAGGAGCTCCCCGTCGACGGCGGCTATGACGAGTCGGGCCGCCTCACGCGCGACCCGGCGGCGATCGAGCGGACCCAGCGTCTGCTCCCGATCGGTTTCTGGAAGGGCTCCGGCCTCGCGATCCTCCTCGACGTCGTCGGCGCGACGCTCTCCGGCGGCAAGGCGACGCACGACTTCTCGACCGTCCCCGAGGAGGAGTCGGGGCAGTCGCAGGTGTTCATCGCGATCGACGTGACGGCGCTCGGCCCCGCGGGTGAGACGGACGCGATCGTCGACGGCATCGTCGACGCGCTGCATGCGGGGGCGGGGGCGGTGGGGGAAGCAGCGCGCTATCCCGGCGAGCACACCCTCGAAGTGCGTCGGAAGAGTCTCGCGGAAGGAGTGTCGGTGAACGACGACGTCTGGCGCGAGGTGCGCACGCTCTGACAGCGACTTCATCTGCGCGTTCGCGTACGGTGGCGTACGTCCGCGCCGTGTCGATGCACGAAATCGGCGGCGCGCGTGACGAATGTCAGCATCGCCAGGGTCAAATGTCGCGCGACACTTGGAACCGTGCGCGTGCTCGACTAGCGTGGAGTTGCTGCCCGTTCGATCCAGGGCCCACCCCGTGATCGACGCAGTCCACGCAGCAGCCGCATCGGTTTTCGATCGCCCTGCGTAACAGGAAACAGCGCGCGTAATAGAAGACTCGACAAGCGGCCCGTTTTGTCAGTTGTTCTGACAGACGAGGCCGATCTCCATAGTCTCCGTAGCTGAACAAATTCTCATTTACGCACGAATTACCAGCCTCAGCGGCACGGCCGCCCCTGGAATCACCCTCGACCCGCTCTGCGCAACCCGCTTCGCCACCGAGAAATGTGTCGGCCAACGCCGGCCGACGTGATGTGCCGTGATGAAGTGTTCACTCCCCCCAGCCACACGATGATGACGAGACTCACCCTGCTCTGTGCTGCCGTCGCTCTGGGCGTCGGTAGCAACGCGGCGGCCGCGCTCCCGAGCACGAGCCCGACCGCTGTCACCCGTGACGTCGCCGTCGCGACGATCACCGGCCACGTGACCGACGCGACCGGGCGACCCCTGGGCAACGCCCAGGTCTTCGTGGTGGGTACGCAGCTCCGCGCCCTCACCGCGGCCGACGGCCGCTACAGCATCGCGGGCGTCCCGACCGGGACGCAGACGGTGCGCGCCATGCTCATCGGCTTCGCGCCGCAGTCGCGGGCCGTCACCGTTGGCGATCAGCCGATCACCCTCGACTTCTCGCTCACCGCGCAGACGGTGCAGCTCGAGGCCGTCGTGACGGTCGGCTACGGTCAGCAGCGTCGTCAGGACGTCACGGGCGCCGTCTCCTCGGTCAACGTCACCGACGTCCCGGTCGCCGTCACGCAGAACGTCGGGCAGATGCTCGAGGGCCGCGTCGCCGGCGCCCAGGTCACCCAGAACAACGGCGCGCCCGGCGGCGGTCTCTCGATCCGCGTCCGCGGTGCCAACTCCATCGCGGCGAACTCGGAGCCGCTCTACGTGATCGACGGCATCCCGGCGATCACCGGCACGTCGTCGCAGGATCCGTATCAGAACCCGCTCTCGTCGATCAACCCGAACGACATCGAGAACATCGAGGTCCTGAAGGACGCGTCGTCGACGGCGATCTACGGCGCGCGCGGCGCCGCCGGCGTGGTGCTCATCACCACGAAGCGCGGCCAGCGCGGACAGAACCACATCACCGTCGACGCGTCGATGGGCACCCAGACGCCGGCGAAGCGGATCGACATGCTGAACGGGCTCCAGTTCGCGCAGCTCGCCAACGAGGGCCGCGCCAACATCGGCGGTGTGCCCTTCTACACGGACTCGGCGCTTGCCGCGATCCCGAACAGCGGGCTTGGCACCAACTGGCAGGACCTCGTTCTCCAGAACTCGATCCAGCAGAACTGCAACATCGGCGCGACGGGCGGCGACGAGACGACGCGCTACCTGATCTCGGGCGGCTACTACGATCAGGGCGGTATTGTCATCGGCTCCGGCTTCACCCGCTACTCGGGACGCGTGAACCTCGAGCGGAACGTCAGCAAGAAGTTCCTCGCCGGCACGAACCTCACGCTCTCGCGCACCGCCAACAAGATCCAGTCGAGCGACGCGTCGCTGGGCAGCTCCACCGTGATGGGCGCACTCTGGTTCAACCCGGCCGATCCGGTGACGCGGCCCGACGGCAGCTACCTGCTGAACTCGACGGTCACCTGGCCGGTGGAGAACCCGGTGGCGAACACCGTCGGCCTCTTCCAGAACCGCACGCTGTTCAACGCGATCGGCAACGGCTACGCCGAGTACAACTTCACCGGTGAGCTGAAGGGGCGGAGCTCGATCGGCATCACGGCGAACTTCGACCGCTTCACCTTCTTCGCGCCGCGCACGATCCCGGCCGGTGCATCCAACCAGGGCAGCGCGCAGGACCAGGCGGGCGAGAACTACAACGTCGTCAACGACAACACACTCGACTGGCGCCACCAGCTCGCCGGCAACGCGCTCGACCTGCTCGGCGGCTTCACCGTGCAGCGCCAGCGCGGCGAGTCGATCGACGCGCGCAACACGCGCTTCTCGAACGATCTCCTCGGTGTCTACGGCCTCCCCTCGGGAACGCTGCCCGTCATCAACAGCTCGCCCTACAGCGAGTCGGCGTTGCTCTCGTACCTCGGCCGCGCCACGTACAACATCAAGGATCGCTACCTCCTGACCCTCACCGGTCGCGCCGACGGCTCGAGCCGCTTCGGAGAGAACAACAAGTGGGGCTTCTTCCCGTCGGCGGCCGTCGCGTGGCGTCTGATCGACGAGAGCTTCATGAAGAACCAGAAGCTCTTCAGCGACATGAAGCTCCGCCTCAGCTACGGCGTGACGGGTAACCAGGAGATCGGTCTCTACCAGTCGCTCGCCACGCTGTCGGGGAACAACTACGCCTTCGGCGGCACCAACGTCATCGGCTACGCCACCTCGTCGGCCGCGCCGAACCCGGACCTCAAGTGGGAGACGACGCGCCAGACCAACGTCGGCCTCGACATGGGCTGGCTCGACAACCGCATCTCGGCGTCGATCGACGCGTACAAGTCGGTCACGAAGGACCTGCTCCTCAGCGTGGACCTGCCGGCACAGTCGGGCTTCTCGACGCAGCTGCGCAACGTCGGCTCGGTGCAGAACACCGGTCTCGAGCTGCAGCTCAACTCGGTCAACGTCGCGAAGGAACGGTTCGGCTGGCGTACCTCGCTGAGCGCGGCGAAGAACAGCAACAAGGTGCTCGCGCTGGGCGTCGCGAATCAGATCCCGTACACGGGTGACAAGGGGATCAGCGGCCAGACCGGTGGCGCCGTGATGGTCATCAAGGTCGGCGAGCCGCTGAGCAGCTTCTACGGGCTCCGCACCAACGGCCTGTATCAGCAGGGCGATGCGTGCTCGCTCACGGTGAAGCGTCCGACGCTCGACTGCGTGCCCGGCGAGTACAAGTACGTCGACACGAACGGCGACGGGAAGATCGACGCGAACGACC
>JAEKKK010000020.1 GCA_019510405.1 Gemmatimonadota bacterium
GCAGCCCCGCAATCATGCAGCAGATCCACACGACCGCACGCAACTCCACGCGCCCGACCGACGATCAGCCGCGCATCGTCATCATCGGCGCCGGCCCGACCGGGCTGGCCGCCGGCTACCGCCTGCGCGAGCTGGGCTACACCAACTTCCTGATGCTCGAGACCCGCGAGAAAGTCGGGGGTCTGGCGTCGAGCGAGACGAGCCCGAACGGGTTCATCTACGACATTGGCGGGCACGTCCTCTTCTCGCACTACGAGTACTTCGACAAGCTGTTCGACAAGCTGCTCGGCGACGAGTATCAGCTCCTGCTCCGCGAGAGCTGGGTGTGGATGTGCGATCGCTTCCTGCCGTACCCCTTCCAGAACAACATCAAGTATCTGCCGAAGGAGGTCGTCTACGAGTGCCTGATGGGGGTGATCGAGGCGCAGAAGCAGGAGCTCGATCTCTCGCGGTTCCACAACTTCGAGGAGCTGATCTACGGCGTCTTCGGGAAGGGGATCGCGAAGTACTTCATGATGCCCTACAACTTCAAGGTGTGGGCGCATCCGCCGAAGATGATGAACAAGGAGTGGATCGGAGAGCGCGTCTCCGTCGTGGACATCGCTCGCGTGCTCGGCAACGTCGTGCTCGACCGCGACGACGCGGGCTGGGGTCCCAACTCCACCTTCAAGTATCCCCGCCACGGCGGCACCGGCGGTCTGTTCGAGCGGATGCGTCCTTACGTGCAGGAGAACCTCCGCCTGTGCGCGGGTGCCGCGTCAGTCGATCTCGCGACGAAGGAGGTCGTGCTCAAGGACGGCACGCGCGAGCCGTACGACATTCTGCTCAACACGACGCCGGTCGATCTGTTCGTGAAGGGAGTCTCGGGCGAGGTGCCGGACGAGGTGCACTGCCAGGCGAACCGCCTGCGCCATTCCGGGAGCTACATCGTCGGCGTGGGGGTGAAGCAGCCGGTGCCGTCGAAGAAGTGCTGGATGTATTTCCCCGAGGAGAACTCGCCGTTCTATCGGGTCACCTATCTGTCGAACTATTCGCCGGAGGTCGTGCCCGACGCGACGCAGTACTACTCGCTCCTCGCCGAGGTATCGCACTCGGAGTTCAAGCCGGTGAACCGCGAGACCATCGTCGAGGAGACGATCCAGGGCATGATCAACACGCAGCTCCTGCAGGAGAGCGACCGGAAGGACATCGTGGACGCCTTCCTCATCGCGCGCGACTACACGTATCCCACGCCGAGTCTGGAGCGGGATGGCGCGCTGAAGGTGCTGCATCCCTGGCTCGAGTCGCAGGACATCTACTCGCGCGGCCGGTTCGGCGCCTGGCGCTACGAGGTGGGGAACATGGACCACTCGGTGGCGCAGGGCGTGGAGTGGGTGAACCGGATCCTGCAGGACGATCGGGAGAACGAGCTGACGTATCTCGCGAAGCGGGGGTGTTGAGGACTGGCTAACGGTGACCGGTTTGTGGTGCCCCTCGAGCACAGCCGGCTCTGGCCGCGCTGGCTGTTTCTCCGTGCGCTCGGCCTCATCTTCCTCTCGGCGTTCTACTCG
This sequence comes from Gemmatimonadota bacterium, assembly GCA_019510405.1. Classification (GTDB taxonomy): domain Bacteria; phylum Gemmatimonadota; class Gemmatimonadetes; order Gemmatimonadales; family Gemmatimonadaceae; genus AG11. The sequence continues at coordinate 1,551 of JAEKKK010000020.1, forward strand.
CTCGCCTTCCAGATCCACGGGCTGATCGGCGAGCGCGGCATCCTCCCGGCAGGGGCGTATCTCCAGCAGGTGCGCGACGCGTTCGGCGTCGCACGCGGGGTGTGGTTCGCGCCGACCCTGCTCTGGCTCGGCGCGAGCGACGGCGCCCTGACCGCGGTGATCGCTGCAGGGATCGTGTGTGCGGTGCTGCTCACGGCGAATGTGTGGCCGCGCGTCACCGTCGCCCTGTGCACGCTGCTCTTCCTGTCGTGCGTCGCCGCGCTGCAGGATTTCTCGAGCTATCAGTCCGACGGGATGCTGCTCGAGGCGGGGTTCATCTCGTGCTTCGTCGCGCCGCGCGGCGTGCGACCAGGGCTCGGCGCCACCGATCCGCCATCGCGCTTCGCGTACTTCATGCTCGTCTGGGAGTGGTTTCGGATCTACTTCGAGTCGGGGCTCGTGAAGCTGCTGAGCGGAGACCCGCACTGGCGCGATCTCACCGCGATGGACGAGTACTATCAGAACGGACCGCTGCCCACCTGGCTCGGATGGTACGTGCAGCACTTCCCGCACTGGTATCACGCCGGCACGGTGATCCTCACCCTCGCCGTCGAGCTCGTGCTGGTGTGGTTGGTGTTCTTCCCGCGGCCGTTTCGCCTGGCATGCTTCGCCATCGTGACGGCGCTCCAGATCGGCATCATCGCCACGGCGAACTACGCGTTCCTGAACTACCTCGTGCTGTGCCTCGGCGTGCTCCTGCTCGACGACACGTTCCTCGCACGACTCGGCTTGCGAGCGCCGGCGGGGGAAGTCGTGGTGCGTCCGCGCGCCGCGCCGTGGCGCTGGACGGAGGGCGTCCTGCTAGGCGTCGCGTTCTGGGTGACGATCACGTCGTTCGTCGCACCGCTGTCCGTATCGGTGCTCGCCGCGCCCGAGCGGGCACTCGCGCCATTCCGCATCGCGAACGCGTACGGGCTGTTCGCCGTGATGACGGAGGCGCGCTACGAGATCGAGTTCCAGGGAAGCCGCGACGGCGTGACGTGGATCGCGTATCCGTTCCGCTACAAGCCGCAGGACATCGACGAGCGCCCGGGCATCTACGCGCCCTATCAGCCGCGCTTCGACTGGAACCTCTGGTTCGCCTCGCTCGGCCCGTGGGAGCAGTCGAGCTGGGTCGTGCTCGCACAGCAGCGCCTGCTCGAGAACAGCCCGAGCGTGCTGCGCTTGTTCAGGAGCAACCCCTTCGCGAGCTCTCCACCGGCGTTGGTGCGCACGGTGCGATGGCGGTACTGGTTCACCGATCTCGACACGAAGCGCCGCACCGGCGCGTGGTGGCGACGCCAGGAGCTCGGGATGTTCACGGGCGTGGTGGGAACGAAGTGACGCGGGCACCGGATTAGCGGAACGCTGCGTTGCCAGTGCCGCATCTCCCATTCCCGCATCTCCGCAATGTCCACCATCCAGATCGCACCCGACCTCATCGTCAACCGCCTCGGCTTTGGCGCCATGCGCATCACCGGCAAGGGGGTCTGGGGCGAGCCCGCCGACCGCGACGAGGCGCTGCGCGTGCTGCGCCGGCTCCCCGAGCTCGGCGTCGACTTCGTCGATACCGCGGACTCGTATGGGCCGTACGTCAGCGAGGATCTCATCCGCGAAGCGCTGCATCCGTACGACGGGATCGTCATCGCGACGAAGGGCGGCTTCACGCGGCACGGCCCCGACATCTGGAAGGCGGTGGGACGTCCCGAGTATCTGCGGCAGTGCGTGCTGATGAGCATGCGGCGGCTCGGCGTCGAGCGCATCGATCTCTGGCAGCTGCATCGCATCGACGGCAAGGTGCCGCGCGACGAGCAGTTCGGCGTGATCGCCGACATGCAGCGCGAGGGGTTGATCCGGCACGTCGGGCTGAGCGAGGTGAGCGTGTCGGACATCGAGGGCGCGCGGAAGTACTTCCCCGTCGTCAGCGTGCAGAACATGTACAACCTCGTATCGCGCAAGCACGAGGCGGTGCTCGACTACTGCGAGCGCGAAGGGATCGCCTTCATCCCCTGGTATCCGCTCGGCGCCGGAAAGCTCGCCGCCGAAGGATCGGTGCTCGACCGCATCGCGAAGCGCCTCGGTGCGACGCCGGCGCAGGTCGCGCTGGCGTGGGTGCTCGAGCGGAGCCCGGTGATGCTGCCGATCCCGGGGACGTCGCGCGTCGCGCACCTCGAGGAGAACATGGCGGCGGCGACGCTCGAGCTCACCGACGAGGAGTTCAGCGAGCTGGATGACGTCGGGCGCGAGGAGTCGGCCGCCGCGAAGCGATGACCGCCGTCGCGCCGCGGCCGATTGGCGCGGGGTACGCTATCCGCTCAGGTCGTCGCCCGATCGAGCCACTTGGGCAGCGCCGGCGGCGGCGCGTGGTCCATCGTCTCGAGCAACGCCTCCGCGTCTTGCGCCACGCACACCATCGCACGATGCTCCGGCCGCATGAACCCTTCGGCGACGGCGTGATCGAGAAACGCGAGCAGCGAGGTCCAGTAGCCCGACACGTCGAGCAGCCCGTACGGCTTCCGGTGCAGCCCGAGCTGCCCCCACGTCCAGATCTCGGTGAACTCCTCGAGCGTGCCGAGTCCACCGGGGAGGGCGACGAAGCCATCGGCCATCTCGGCGAGCCGCGCCTTCCGCTCGTGCATCGATGCGACGACGTCGAGCCGCGTCAGTCCCTGATGCGCCACCTCGCGCTCCACGAGATGCGCCGGCATGACGCCAATGATCTCGCCGCCAGCCGCGAGCGCACCGTCGGCGAGCGCGCCCATCAAGCCGGTATTCCCGCCACCGTACACGATGCGCCGCCCCGACCGGGCGAGCAGCGCGCCGAACGCGTGCGCCGCGGCGACGTAGCGCGCATCTGTTCCACGGCTGGATGCACAGAACACACAGAGAGTCGTCAGCATGAGCAGAGAATCTAGCGCCAGCGACCGCCTCGCGACGCACCGTCCGCTCGGCCGGACGGGCTTCATGGCCAGCGCGCTCGGGATCGGCGACGTCGCCGATCGGAACGTGCCGATCGAGCAGTGCGCCGCGACGATCCTGCGCGCCGTCGACGCGGGGCTCAACGTGATCGACACGGCGCCGAACTACGAGGACGGCTACTCGGAGCACATCGTCGGCCACGCACTGCGCGGTATCCGCGACCGGATGTTCGTCATCTCCAAGGTCGACGAGCTCACGTCGCCCGTGGCGCCGCAGGTCGAGAGCTCACTCGCGCGGCTGGGCATGAGCCACACCGACGCCTTCGTCTTCCACAACCTTTCGGACCTCGACGTCTTTCGTGCGCTGATGGAACCAGGCGCCGGCTTCGACCAGCTCGGCCACTGCGTGCGACGCGGACTGACGCGCTTCCGCGGCGTCTCGTCGCACAACCCCGACGTGCTCCGTGCCGCGCTCGACGCCGGCGTGTGCGACGTGGTGATGTTCCCCGTCGGGCCGTTCGTCGATCCGCGCTACGTCGCCGAGATCCTTCCGCTCGCACGGGCGCGTGGCGTTGCGACGGTGTGCTTCAAGACCTTCGGCGCGGGCAAGCTGCTCGGCGACGTGAGCGGCTACAACCAGCCGCTCCAGCTCAGACCTCGCGGCAAGCTCTCCTCCGGAGGCAGCGACGGCGCGCAGGCGGTGCTGCCGCGTCTCGGCGTCGAGGAGTGCGTGCACTACACGCTGACGCTCGACCCCGACGTCGCACTGCTCGGCCTCAGCTTCCCGAACGAGCAGGACGAGGCGTTCGCCGCGGCGCGCGCATTCACGCCGCTCTCGGCGGAGCGGATGGCGGACGTGGCGCGGCGCGCGGTGGACGCGCGCCGCGAGAAGGGGCCGTGCTGGTGGAACCCCGATCCCGACGCGTGAGCGAATCGCTCAGCGCGTGCCCGGTGCCTTCGCCGCCTCTGCGAGGCGGCGACTGCCGAGTGCGACGCGGATTCGGTCGTTCACGCCGGTCGAGTCGAGCGGCATCGGCTTCGTCTCGGCGCCGCCATACTGCGTGTTGAACCGCTGCCGGTGGCCCATGCTGAGCAGCAGGCGGTCGTAGCTGCGCGACACCAGCCAGAGCGCCGTCGTGTCGCCCAGGGCGATCGCGGCGATCGAGAGCTCGTGCGCGAGGCGGTAGCTCTCCGGTCTGCCGCCGTGCTGCATCACCGTCGCCGCGTTGTGCATGTCGCGCCCGGTCTTCGGCGCCCCCTCTTCGATCAGCTCCAGCGTGCGTGTCTGCCGCACGGAGTCGTTCACCTGCATGCGCGCCATCTTTGCCTGGTCGATCTCCCCCTCGCGGTCCGCCTGATCCTCGTCGCGCATCTTCTGCAGATCAGCGTTGTTCGTCGCCGCTGTCGCACGCGCGCGTGCCGCCGCCGGGTTCTTGAACAGCTCACGGACCACCGCCGGCGCCGGCTCGGGATCCATGTTGTTCGCCACGCCATTGCGCGTGTACGTCCCGATCCGCTGTCCACGTCCCATGCTCCAGTTGAGTCCATCCCAGGTGAGTCCGACGCGCCGCAGCGCATCCGGTTGTCCCATCACCAACGCCACGAGCGCCAGCTCGTGCTCGAGGCGCCGGCTCTCGTAGAAGCCGCTCGGGTCGGAGGCGAGCGTCGACGCGACGAGGAAGTCGTCGGCCGTACGGAGCGCGTCGCTCGCGATGAGATCGACCACGCGTTTGCGGCTCGACTCGGTCACCTTCGAGTACGCCGTGAAGTTGATCGGCTGCTGGTGCATCACCGAGTCGAGCGCGGCCTGCATCTGGGCGAGCTCCGGATTCGACGGACGCGGCGCCGCCTGCTGCGCGGAGAGGCGCCCAGGGCCGAGTGCGATGATGAGTGCGAACGACGCGATGGCGGAGCAGACACGCGACGCGCGCCGATGAGTCGGATGTATGAGCATACGGCTGGGATGGGGCGACGTGCGTCGCCGCTCGACGACGCGGTGGTACGACACGCACGATCGCGACATGGGTTTACGCTCGCGGCGCAATTCCGTTCTAGGCGAAGTCGAGCCACGAGCGCGAGGTTGCAAGCAACGGCTCGGCTCGCCGACTCTCTCGCATACCCTCGTGATCCTCCGCGCATTCTCTCGGCCAGCGTCCATTCGCGGCGTGATGCTCGTCACCATGTTGGCCTCCGCCGCGCTCGTGGACGCGGCCGGCCAGCCCGCGACGACGCGCCCGCGGACCGTCGCCGAGTATCCGTCGATCCTGACGTATCGCACGGAGCGCATCGCCGACGGCGTCTATGCGTTCATCACGCCGGAGGAGCGCAGCAGCTTCCAGGCGGGCAACTCGATCGCCATCGTCGGCGATGACGGCGTGCTGGTGTTCGACACGGGCAACATCCCGTCGATGACCAAGCGGCAGATCGGCGAGATCCGGCGCATCACCGACAAGCCGGTGCGTTACGTCGTGAATTCGCACTGGCATCCCGACCACACGCTTGGCAACGCGGAATACCGCGCGGCATTCCCCGGCGTGACGATCATCGGCACCTCGGCCACTCGCGAGGGC
>JAEKKK010000021.1 GCA_019510405.1 Gemmatimonadota bacterium
GCGGAAGCCGCGTGGCAATTCGAGCATGCCTCGGCCGATACCCTGACATTGCGGCGACGCACCCAGGAGTCCGATGAGCTGCTCTCGGTGCCATGGAGCAAGACGTTACGTATCGACACGATCGTGGTCGCCCCGCGCTCGGCGCGGCGAATCCTCGTCGGAACTGCGGTTGGCGGCTTGGTTGGTTTTGCGGTGTCCTACGTTGGCGCGACCCGCGGCAGGTGCCACGCGGAGTTGAGCTGCCCCGGCGTGGCATTCGCCATCCTCATGCCGGAGATCGTCGGCACCGGAGCCCTCATTGGTGGGATTGCAGGCTACGCTAACCGGCCCTGGCACTGGTCGACGGCGTGGCACGCGCCCGCGGCGCCATCAACAGATCACTGACTGCAGTTGAGTTTGGGTCAGATTTCTCGAACGTCGGTCGATGCGACCTTCAGCTGAGCGACACTCCCAAACCTGGCTCCGATGGAAGCGTTACGACTCCACCATCGATCGTCGCTCCAACATACGGATCGTTCGCCACCAGCGCCGCTCCGTCTAGATCCGCGCAATCGAGCAGCGGCGCCAGATGCGCCGCCGCCGTGATCCCGAGCGAGCTCTCCACCATGCAGCCGCACATCACCAGCATCGAGTGCGCGCGCGCCGTCGCGATCATCCGTAGCGCCTCTCGCAATCCCCCGCACTTCGCCAGCTTGATGTTGATCCCGTCCACCGCCCCGACGAGTGCCGGGATGTCCGTCGACACGAGACAGCTCTCGTCCGCGACGATCGGCAGTGCGCTCCGCTCGCGCACGAACCGCAGCCCCTCCAGCTCGTGCGCCGGCAGCGGCTGCTCGACGAACTCCACGCCCAGATCCTTCAGCAGCGGGATCATCGCCAGCGCGTGCTTCGGCGTCCACGCCGCATTCGCGTCGACACGCAGTACCTTCGTCGGCTCCATCTCGCGCACGACGCGGATGATCCGCTCGTCCCAGCTCGAGCCGAGCTTGATCTTGAGGATCGGATAGGGCGCCGCCTCGCGCACGCGCGCGCGCAGCGTCTCCTCGTCCGGCGCGATGCCGATCGTGAAGCTCGTCGGCGGCGACGCCGCCGGATCGAGTCCCCACATCCTGTAGAGCGGCACGCCGAGCCGCTTCGCCGCGAGATCGTGCAGCGCGGCGCTCACCGCCGAGCGGGCCGACGCGTTGAACCGCAGTGCCTTCGCCATCGCCGTCTCCAGTGCCTCGAGCGACCAGCCGTCCGCGCCCTCGAGCACGGCCGCATACGCCGGCAGCGCGGCGACCACGGTGTCCGCCGTCTCGCCGTAATGCCGGCTCGGCGCGGCTTCGCCCCAGCCGGTCGCGCCGTCGTCGGCCGTCACCGTCACGCGCACGACGCGATACTCGCTCGACCCGCCGCGGGCGATGATGAACGGGTGCGTCGTGCGGAGCGTGATGATCTCGTGCGAGAGCTTCATCCGCGGAATGACGGGGTGCGGATGCGGGCCATGATCGCCTGGCGGTGCGACGGCGTGACGTCGTCCGAGCGGGAGAGAAATCCGATCAGCGCATCGGCGAGCGCGTTCCCCCGCTCATAACGATCGCCGGCCGCCTTCTCCAGACAGCGCATCACGATCGCCGCGAGCGGCTCCGGCACGCGCGAATCGATCTCGGAGATCGGTACGGGCTTCTCGTGCACGTGCTTGTAGCCCACCGAGAACGCATCGGCGCCGTCGAACGGCGGGAAGCCGACGAGCGCCTCGTACAGCACGACGCCGAGCGCGTAGATGTCGCTCCGTCCGTCGACGAGCTTCCCCATCGCCTGCTCGGGGCTCATGTAGTGCGGCGTGCCCATCGCGCGGCCGCTCGCCGTGAGCCGCCCGTTGGAGCGCGCCGTGGCGATGCCGAAGTCGGTGATCAGCGCGTTCCCGTCCTCGTCGAACAGGATGTTGTCCGGCTTCACGTCGCGATGCACGACGCCGCGATGATGCGCATGGTCGAGCCCCGCCGCCACCTGCGCCGCCGCCGCGGCCGCCGGCGCGGCGGCCACGGTGCGCTCGCGCTGCACGCGGTCGGCGAGCGAGCCGCCGCCGAGATACGGCATGACGATGTACACCGTCTCTCCCATCTCCCCGTAGTCGAGCACGGGACAGATGAAAGGATGCACGAGTCGCGCGGCCGCCTCCGCCTCGCGGCGGAACCGCTCCGTCATCTCGCTGTCGCGCGCGAGATGCGCGTGCAGCACCTTCACGATGACCTCGCGCTGCAGCGGCATCTGCTCGGCGCGGAACACCGTCGCCATCCCGCCGCTGCCGACGCGCTTGAGGATGCGATAGCGCGTCCCCGTCGCCTTGCGCAGCGCGGTGATCTCCTCGTCGGGCTTCTCCGTCGGCGTGCTCGCCACGTCGGGCAGCGCCGAGCTGCAGCGGCTGCACGACGCGGCGAGCGCGCGATTCCACGTTCCACACTCGGGACAGAACACGCTCAGCCCCCGAACTGCATCTGGACGAAATCGTAGGGCGGCCAGGGACCGGTGAGCTCGAGCCGAACGTTCGGCACGCGCGTCGCCTGCTCCTCGACCTTGGACGCGAAATCCTTCCACAACTCCTGCTCGATCAGGAACGCCGCGCTCAGCACGATGCCCGTGATCTGCTCGATGCGGAGCGGCACTGTCGCCACCGCCGAGCGACGCAGCTCGCGCAGCGTCTCCGCCGCCACCGACGCGAGGTCTGACCCCGTCTCCGCGTCTCCCAGCGTGGTGGGGCGAAAGACGTGCACGCGCCCCACCACCCGATCGTCGACGAAGCTCAGCGCGTCGCTCAGCGCGACGTAGTGCAGCTCGAGCCACCGCACCACCGCGTCGCGCGAGCGGAACACCACGCCCACCGGCGCCGGCAGCACCGGCCCCTGCGTCACGAACGCCGACACCACCGCGCCCGCCCGCTGCACGCGCTCGTCGGTCGGCTCCTGCACCGTGTACATGCCCGGCGCCACGATCGCCGCGAGCTCGCGCACGACGACGAGCTCCACGCCGTCGACTGGAGACGCCGGCACGTGCCCTTCACTGAAGGTCACGCCGAACAGTTCCAGTCCACCGCGTCCGGCCCCTCGTCCGCGCGTCGAATCCCGCCGCTCCCGTGGTTCCACCCCTGCAGGACGACCGGCCCCTGCCTCGCGTCCCGAATCGACGGCGCTCCCCGGAGCGGCGCGGCGCTCCTCCGTCACGGGCCGACCAGCGCCCGCATGTGGCGCACGCAGGCCTGGCCCAGCCGGTCGGGCGCGTACCCGCCCTCGAGCGAGCTGACGAGCCGCCCGCCACACCACTGCTCCGCCCGCGACACCATCTCCTCGGTCAGTCGAGTCACGTCGTCCATCTCCAGGGTGAAGCCGCCGAGCGGGTCGCCCGCCAGCGAGTCGAAGCCGGCCGAAAGCAGGACGACGTCGGGGGTGAACCCCTCCGTCGCCGAATCGACCGCCGAGAGAAAGGCCGCAACGTAGCTCTCGCGCGGGAGCCCGGGGCTCATCGGCACGTTCCAGACGTTGCCGAACGGCCCGCGGTCCTTCGCCGCCCCGGTGCCCGGATACCATGGCCACTGATGCATCGAGACGAAATGGATCTCGGAGGTGTCCTGCACCAGGGCTTGCGTGCCGTTGCCGTGGTGCACGTCCCAGTCCGCGATCAGCACGCGCTCGACGCCATGCCGGCGTCGCGCGTAGTGCGCCCCCACGGCAACGTTGCCGAACAGGCAGAATCCCATCCCGGAATCGCGCAGCGCGTGGTGTCCGGGGGGACGCACGGCGCAGAAGCTCCGCCGCGGCCCTCCACTGAAGGCGAGGTCGAGCCCGTCGAGCACGGCGCCCGCGCCCGCCGTCGCCGCCGCCCACGAGCCCTCGCTCACTACGGTGTCCGCATCGAGTCGCGCGCCACCCGCCGCCGCGACCTCCTCGACCATCGCGACGTACCGCGGATCGTGCGCCAGCGCGAGCTCCTCCGCATTCGCATGCCGCGCCTCGCGATGCTCGAGCAGATGAAACAGCTCCGCATCCTCGCGCAGCGCCCGGGGAATGGCGCGCAGCCGCCCGACATGCTCCGGATGTCCCCAACCGGTGTCGTGGAGGCCGCAGTCGGAGTTGGAGAGGTAGGCTAGCTGCGCCATGCCAAATTGAAATGGCGAGACCGAACTGCCACTCCCAGTAGTGAGTACTTCGTACTCGGTACCCGGACTGGCATACGACCCCCCAGAAGGCCTCGTAAGTCGCTCTACCTGACTAGCCTACGGCCGTACCGGGTACCAATTACTTGTACCGAGTACGGCCGTGTGCATTCCGATCGAGATCTCGCCCGGCATTCCGGGAGCCAGTATGCCGGTCTCGGTACTTGGTACCAAGTACTCGCTACTGGGAGTGGCAGTTGCAGTTAGCGGACCGGCCGCCTCTTCCGATTCGTCACCAGAAAGATCGACCCATCCACAGCGCCCGCCGCCGCGAGCGACGCGCTCTCATCGAGCACTTCCCACCCGTTCAGCTTCAGCACGTACGCATCGTCGTGCAGCTCACTCCCCGGGTAGAGCCGCTCCAGCGCGCGCAGCTTGACGTTCACCACGCGCTCGTCGGGCGACGCGTGCACGCGCACCGCGTCCCACACCTCCGGCATCTCCACGCGCACCGTGATCGCCGGACCACCTGGCGACGCCAGCTCGATCGTGTCTCCGCGCGTGCGCAGCTGCGCGACGAATGGTTCCGTCATGCGCTCGCACCCTCCACGGTGGCGCTCGGCGGCAGCAGCGTCTCCTCGAGTTGGTAGGGCGGCAGCGTCGTGAAGAAGCGCGCGATCTGCATGTCGAACAGGTAGGTCGAGCCGGTCACGCGCGTCGCACCATCCTGCGTCGCGGCGGCGATGATGACCTCTTCGCCACCCTGTCCGCGGAAGCTGACGAAGGTCGGCCCCTCACGATCGAGGAAGGTGGCGTAGATGTTGTTCCGCAGCGTGAAGAACTGCTTCGCCTCCGCGAGTACTTCCGCGGGAGTGAGCGTGGTGCGGAACTCCTGGAGCGTGCGCTGGGACTGGTTCATGACGGGGTGTCAGGACGAATGCGGCACTCCGACCGGAGGTGCGAAGCGCCGCAGGGAGGAGCAATCAGGGATCTGGACCTGCCTCACTCCGACCGGAGGTGCGAAGCGCCGCAGGGAGGAGCAATCGCAGGACGTGCCGGGCTCGGGTCGCGCGATGCGCGACGCCGCCCGCGTCCGAATCTTAACCGAGCGCGAAGGGGAGCGGGGAGTGCGAGAGCCGCTCCGGCTCCCGGAACTCCAGCGGCAGCTCGACCCGGAAGGTGGACCCCGCCCCCGGCACCGAATCGACGAAGATGTCGCCCCCCAGCACCTGCGCGAGCCGCCGCGCCAGGGAGAGCCCGAGTCCGGAGCCGCCATACCGGCGCGTCGTCGAGCCGTCCACCTGGCGGAACTCGTCGAACACCGTGCGGTGCATCTCCTCGGGGATGCCGATGCCGGTGTCCTCCACCGTGTAGACGACGTGGTCGCCGGCGAGCGAGACGGAGATACGGATCTCCCCCGACGGGGTGAACTTGTACGCGTTGCTCAACAGCGCGACGAGCAGCTTGGAGATCTTGCGCCGGTCGCTCACCATGAGGATCCGCTGATCGGGCTCGCGCACCCTCAGCCCGACGGACTCCGACCGCCCGCGCGTCGACGCGAGCGCGTCGTGCAGCGGATCGCGGATGTCGAACGCGGCCGCCTTGATCTCCAGCCCTCCGCGCTTGAGCGTCGTCAGCTCCAGCAGATCGCCGATCAGATCGAGCAAGTGCTGGCTCGACGTCTTCACCTGCGACAGCGTGTTGCGCTGCTCCGCCGTCACGGGACCGGCGAGCCCCTCGTCCATCAGCGCGAGGTAGCCCATCACGGCGGTGAGCGGCGTGCGGAGCTCGTGCGAGATGTTGGCGAGGAACTCGTCCTTCACGCGCCGCGCCTCGAGGAGCGCGACGTACTGCCGCTCGAGCTCCGCGTTGGAGTCGATCAGCGCGGCGTTCGCGCGGCGCAGATCCTCGATCAGCCGCGCCTTCTGCGCCGTCGCCGCCATCTGATCGGCGACCATGCGCAGCAGCGAGCGCGTCTCCGGGCTGATCGCCCCCGCTTCCTCGAAGTAGAACGCCACCGCGCCGAGTACGCCGTCGCCCGTCTGCAACGGCAGCGCGACGATCGCGCGGAATCCGAGCTCGTGCGCGACTTCCGCCCAATCCTCGAGCGACGGATCGGCCATCACGTCGGGCACTTCGATCACGCGTCGCTCCGCCGCTGCCTCCCCGCTCGGCCCGAAGCCGAGTCGCACGCGCATCTCCCCGAGGAAGGGAGTGAAGCGCTCCGGCCAGTTGTGCACCGCGGCCAGTCGCATCAGCTCCGATGCGCCATCGACGAGATAGACGCAGGCGAAGCTCGCGCCGACGAGTGGGCTCACTCGATCGAGCGCGAACTGGAACACCTCCTCCGGCCGGTCGGCCGTGAGGAAGGCGTGCACGATCTCTCTGATAGCGATCAGCTCGCGCAGCCCCGGTTCGGTGCTCTCGGGGACGATGCGCGGCCGCTCGCTCTGGACGAGCGTGGGCCGGTTCACCTCGCCAATATGCTGAGGGAACTCACGCAAGGCCAGACGTTTATCGGCGAGCTCGACCGTGGGGAACCGTCAGCGTGCGCACCTCCGCACGGTGCACCAGGACGTTCGGTGGCGTACCGACGACGTATGCAACCGTGTCCGCCACGTCAGCGGCGCTCAGCTTCCAGGCGTCCTCGTCCGACGGCACGTGATCGTTGAAGTGCGTCGTTACCGAGCCGGGCATCACGACCGACACCTTCACCCCGTGCTCGCGTACCTCGAGCATGAGGGACTCGGACCACGACGTCACGAACGCCTTCGTCGCCGCGTAGCACGAGCCGCCGACGAATGCGCTGCGTCCCGAGATCGAGCCGATCGTGCACACGTGCCCGGCCTTCTTCTCGATCATCGACGGCAGAACGGCGCGCGTCACGTGATACAGCGCGTTCACGTTGACGTCGATCATGC
>JAEKKK010000129.1 GCA_019510405.1 Gemmatimonadota bacterium
GGTCCGAAGTTCAGAGGGGAGAGCGCAATGAACAAGGGCTCGGCGAGTGGCGGGTTCCGAACGAACACGAGCATGGAGTCGTTCGTCCGCGGGAAGGCGAGAAGCTCGCGCATGACGACCACGCCGTCGCTCGGACGCTGCACGCGGTCGCGCGCGGCCTCCAGCGCAGTCGTCGCACTGGAGGCGATGCCCGCGCCAACGAGAAAGATCGCCAGCGCTCGGCCTGCCGTGGCATCGGAATCCCAGATGCGCGCCAGGATGAACGCCACGCCGACGGCGACGAACGGGAGCAGCTCGAGGTAGAAGCGCTCGCCATTGTCGAAGTAGAGGAAGTACGCGAGTGGCAGCGTACAGAACGCGGCGATCGTCGCGGTGCGGACCGGCACCCGATACGCGAACGCCGCGGCGATCACAGGCAGGATGGTGAACACGGGCATCAGGTCGCGCATCAACGGCCAGAGCACGTTGCGCACCTCGTAGCGGACCGCGTCGACGACCGCATAGCGCTCCGCCGACACGACGCGCTGGCCGTGCCCATCGTAGAGGACGAGTCCACGCATTCCGGGCCCGAGGTCGTTGAGGTGTCCCTGGGCCGCCGAATAGCCGAGCCGGAAAGGGGAGCCGTTCGTCAGCGCGTTGTAGAGCAGAAGCGCGGCACCGGGCACCACCATGCCGATGGCCAGCGTCCATATGGTGCCGCGCGCGGATTCCCAGCCGCGGCTCGACAGCAGCCAGAGCCAGATCGACAGTCCGAGCCCGATGGCCGTGACGGGGCGGATGGTCACCGCGATGCCGATGAGCAGCCCCGCGAGCAGGCACTCGATGCCGCGCCGCTTCGCGCTGGCCGACGCGGGAGTGAAGAGCAGCCACGCTGCGGAAGTGATCGCCGCCATCTCCGCGACGTGCGACAGATAGCGCGAGGCGTAGTCCAGGAAGAGGAAGTGCGTCGCGAGCAGTGCCGCGGCGATCACACCCACGACGGGCGACGCGCACCGGCGACCGAGCATGTACGTCGACGCGACGACGACGGCGCCGAGCACCGCGCCGCTCACCCACGGCGCGCCGAGCACGACGAAGGACGCGAGGATGGCCGGATAGCCGGGCGGATACTGCGAATACGGCCCCTTCGGCGTGGGGACCATGAGCGGCAGTGTGAAGAACCGCTGCACCGCTTCGTCGAGATGCCAACGGTAGTCGCCCTGGACGAAGAGGCGCGCCTGGAGGGAGTAGATGACCTCGTCGATCGACGTCCAGTGATTGGCGACGCGCATGCTGGCGGCGAGCACGACGATCGTCGCCACGACGAGACCGGCGACGATCGCGCGGTGCCCGACCCAACGGGGTGCGCTCGCACCATCCGCGATGGGGCGCGCGATGGGAAGGAAGAGGAAGATGCTCCAGCCGAGCAGCACGGGGATCACTGCGGCGACGATCGCGCTGCGCACGCCGGCGTCGCCGCCGAGCATTGCGTGAAACGCGGCGATGGCAATGGACAGCGGCAGCAACACGGCAGTCGCCACAATGGCGCGCCGAGGGATTACGAGTGCGGCATCGGCCGGGGCGTGCACGATGTCGCGCCAGCGGATGAGCGTCCCCGCGACCGCGAGCGCGGCGCAACCGGCGAGCACGGGCAGGTTGCCACCGAGCCCGAGGCGGTCGTGCAGGAAGAACAGGAGCGCGGCGCCGACGGCGATCCAGGGAGAGAGCCTGGCCAACCCGTCGGCGCGCGAGCTCATGTCAACGTTTCGCCACCCATCAGCACCGCCATGATCGCCTTCTGGATGTGGAGGCGATTCTCGGCCTCGTCCCAGACGCGACTCTGCGGACCGTCGATCACATCGGCGGTGACTTCCTCGCCGCGGTGCGCCGGAAGGCAGTGCAGGAAGATCGCGTCGTTCGATGCGCGGGCCATCATGCCGCGATCGACGGTGTAGCCGGCGAAGTCGCGCTCGCGCTTCTTCTGCTCCCCCTCCTGCCCCATGCTGGCCCAGACGTCGGTGTTGACCACGTCGGCGCCCTGGATCGCCTCCTTCGGGTCGCGCGTGAGGACGATGTTCGCCTCCTTCCGCGCGCGCTCGAGGAGGTGATCGGCGGGCTCGTAGCCTTCCGGGCAGGCGATGCGCAGATCGAAGCCGAAGCGATACGCGGCGTTGATCCACGAGTTGGCCATGTTGTTCCCGTCGCCGATCCACGCGACGGTCTTCCCCTCGAAGCCGCCGAGGTGTTGCCGGACGGTCAGCAGGTCGGCGAGGATCTGGCAGGGGTGCAGCATGTCGGTGAGCCCGTTGATGACCGGGACGCTCGCGTAGCGCGCGAGCTCCTCGACGTCCTGATGGGCGAAGGTGCGGATCATGATCCCGTCCACGTAGCGCGACAGGACGCGCGCGGTGTCGGCGATCGGCTCGCCGCGGCCGAGCTGGACGTCGCGGGGCGAGAGGAAGAGCGCGTGACCGCCCAGCTGATAGGTGCCGACCTCGAACGACACCCGCGTGCGAGTCGACGCCTTCATGAAGATCATCGCGAGCGTCTTGCCGCCGAGAGGCGTCTTCCGGTACTCGCCGCGGCGCATCCGCTCGGCCAGATCGAAGAGCGCGAGCAGCTCCGCCCGGGAGAAGTCCGGGATCGCGAGGAAGTCGCGGTGGGTGGCGTCCGTCATGTCCGGGCGTGCAGGGTGAGTGGATCGGGAAGCCGAAGAAGCTAACGGGCGGCGAAAGCGGCGAGCAAGCGATGGGTGCCGATTGAGGGGCGTTCCGGGAGGGCGCAGGGCGCGGCGCATGTTACTGCGGGCAAACGTGATGCGTCCCACAGTCATGTGGGGAATGACTGCTTCGCCCAGCCGACGCCGGCTCGCGAGCACACTGGCCGCGTTCGTGATCCTGGAGCTCGGGACGCCCTTGGCGACGCACGCGCAGGTGGCGGTCGTCGTCAACCCGTCGAATACGCTGGAGGAGCTCTCGCTGGACAAGCTGCGGCGGCTGTTCCTCGGGCAGGCGAAGGCGTTTCCGACCGGCGCCCGCGCCCGACTGGCGTGGCACTCGGGATCGGCCGGCACGTTCGACCGGACTGCGCTCGGTCTCCAGCCAGAGGTCGTCCGCTCCCGCTGGATGGCGCTGATCTTCCGGGGCGAAGCGAAGGGGTTTCCGACCGAGTTGTCCACGTCGGATGACGTGAAGCAGTTCGTACGGTCGCACCCCGATGCGATCGGGTTCCTCCCGCAGGCCGACGTCGATGGCAGCGTGAAAGTCCTCACGATCGAGGGCAAGCGACCGGGCGACGCCGCCTACGTGATCCGCTAGACGCCGCAAGACCGCTCTCCTCTCGCACTGCCCTTCCGAATGCAGATCCTATCCCCGATGGTGAGCGCCTGGTCGAAGCGGCTCGCAGGCCGGCCGCTCCGCGAGCGCATGCGCCTGCTGCCGATCGGCGCCGCGGTGGCGCTCGCGGCGATCTTCCTGGTGAGCGTGACGCTCGGCGTGCTCGACCCGCGCAGCCTGACGAAGATCCAGCGGGACTACTACCCTGCCCTGCGCGCGGGGCGCGACATGCGCGAGCTGCTCGGCGACCTGCAGAACGGGATGCAGACCGCCGTCTCGTCACGGGACAGCCTGCAGCTCTCCGAGACCGATTCGCTGCGCGGCGCCTTCCTGAACGCAATCGCCGAAGCGCGGCTGCACACGGACAACGCCGACGAGATCGACGCGCTCGGGAAGCGCTTCGAGGAATACTACGCCGGCTCGCGCGCCGTGAGCCTGCAGCTGATCGCCGGACGGGGCGGCGACACGCTCACCACGGCAGTGCAGCGCATGACGACGGATTACAACGTGCTGCGCGCCGCGATCGAGGCGAACATCAGAGCCCAGGAGGCGGCGATCGACGCGGCTTTCCACGCCGCGCGTACGCTCCAGCTGAGCGCCACGTTCGGCGTCGCGATGATCGCGCTGCTCGCCGTGCTGGCACTCGGCGCGCTTTCGGTGGCGACGACGCTGGCCGTCACGCGTCCGCTCGAGGAGATGGCGTCGGTGGCGGGGCAGATCGCCCGCGGCGACCTGTCGGTGACGATCCCGACGCCGGGTGAGGACGAGATGGGGCACGTGCTCCGCTCGATGAACGACATGGTGGCGTACCTGAACGAGATGGCGGTGGTGGCACACGCCGTGTCGCTCGGCGACCTGACGCGCAACGTGGCGCCTCGCTCGGAGAACGACCGGTTCGGCACCGCGCTGGCCTCGATGGTGGAGTACCTCTCGGAGATGTCGGCAACGGCGGAGCGGCTCGCGCACGGCGACCTCACCGTGCAGGTGCGCCCGCGGTCGGACAACGACGCGTTCGGGCACGCGTTTGCCGCGATGATCGAGCGACTGCGCGCGATCATCGCCGAGCTGCGCGAGTCCGCGGTGAGCATCGCGGCCGCGGCGAGCCAGATGCAGGGATCGGCGCACGAGCTGGCGACGAGCTCGGGCGAAGGCGCGAACGGCATCCGCCACACGGTGGAGCGGATCGTCGAGATGAGCGGCGCGGTGCGCGACAGCGCCGACCGGACGCGCGAGGTGGAGCGTCAGGCACTCGAGGGCGCGGAGAGCACGCGCGAGGGCGCGCGGGTCGTGCAGGAAGCGATCGACGCGACGCGCGAGATCCTGTCGCGCACGTCGATGATCGAAGCGATCGCACGGCAGACGAATCTCCTCTCGCTGAACGCGGCGATCGAGGCGGCGCGCGCGGGTGAGCACGGACGGGGCTTCCACGTCGTGGCGGAGGAGGTTCGCAAGCTCGCGGCGCAGTGCGCCACCGCGGCGCAGGAGATCAGCCGGCTGAGCGTGGACAGCGAGCAGAAGATCGAGCGGTCACGCGAGATCCTGCGCGCGCTCGCGCCGAGCATCGCGGGCACCGCGAAGCTGGTGCAGGAGCTGGCGGGCGCCTCGGCGACACAGGCGCAGGGGCTCGCCGAGGTGGAGGAAGCGATGACGCTCGCGAACGACTCGACGCGGCGGAACGCGGCGTCGGCCGAGGAGTTCGCGGCGACGGCGGAAGAGCTGGCGGCGCAGGCGGAGCGGCTCGAGGCGCTGGTCGGGCGGTTCCAGCTCAAGCAAGGGATGCTGGAGAAGCGGCGAGGACCGCGTGGCCCGGCGGAGCGGGAGCTGGTCGAAGTGTGAGTGGGTGAGTGAGTGAGTGAGTGGGTGAGTGGGAAACGGCCTCGGGAAGCTTTTGCTTCCCGAGGCCGTTTCGCATCTCCTCATCCCCGCATCCCCGCATCCCCTCCTACAGGATGTACCTCCGCAGATCCTCGTCCTCCACGATCGCCTTCAGCTTCTCGCGGACCACGGTGGCGTCGACGACGATCTTCTTGTCGCGCACGTCGGGGAGGTCGAACAGCGTCTCCTCGAGTTGCGTCGTCATGACCGTGTGCAGGCGGCGCGCGCCGATGTTCTCCATGCGGGAGTTCACCGTGGCGGCGATGCGGGCGATCTCGGCGATGCCGTCGGCGGTGAACTCGAGCGAGGCGCCGTCGGCGGCGACGAGCGCGGCGTACTGTTTCGTCAGCGCGTTCTCCGGCTCCGTCATGATGCGCACGAAGTCCGCCTCGGTGAGCGGCTTGAGCTCGACGCGGATCGGGAAGCGGCCCTGCAGCTCGGGAATGAGGTCGGACGGCTTGCTGACGTGAAAGGCACCGGCGGCCACGAAGAGGATGTGGTCCGTCTTCACCATCCCGTGCTTGGTCTGCACGTTCGATCCTTCGACGATGGGGAGCAGGTCGCGCTGCACGCCTTCGCGTGAGACATCGGGGCCGCCCATCTGACTCTTCTCGCCGGCGATCTTGTCGATCTCGTCGAGGAAGACGATGCCGAGCGTCTCGACGCGCTCGAGCGCATCGGCGGTGACGTCCTCCATGTCCACGAGCTTCTGGAACTCCTGCTCGATCAGGATCCGGCGCGCCTCGCTGACCTTCACGGTGCGCTTCTTCGTCTTCTTCGGCATCATGTCACGGAGCATCTCCGTGAAGTTCTCCATCCCCTCCGGCGCGCCCTGGGATGCGAAGACGTCGAACATCGGGCCCTGATTGGGCGTGACCTCGATCTCGATCTCGCGGCCGTCGAGCTGTCCGTCGAGGAGAAGCTGCTTCAGCTTGTCGCGCGTGCGCTTGTGGCGATCCTGCGCCACGTCGGGGCCGCGCTCCTGCTTGACGTCGCCCGTGGCGGAGACGACGAAGACCCCTCCCGCCTCATTCGCGCCGACGAGCGTGGGCTCCGGCGCCGGCTCGGCCTTGGCGCCGTTGCCGGGAGCGACCGGTTTCCCATCCGGGGTCGGCGGCGGGAGGAGAAGATCGAGGAGCCGTTCGTCGACCTTCTCGTTGGCGAGATCCTCGACCTCGCTCTCGCGCTCCTGGCGCACCATCTCGATCGCGCTGTCGACGAGATCACGGATCATCCCCTCGACGTCGCGCCCGACGTAGCCGACCTCGGTGAACTTGGACGCCTCCACCTTGATGAAGGGCGCGCCGGCGAGCTTGGCGAGCCGGCGCGCGATCTCCGTCTTCCCCACCCCGGTCGGTCCGATGAGGATGATGTTGTTGGGGGAGATCTCGTCGCGGATGGACTCAGGCGCCTGTTGCCTGCGCCAGCGATTGCGCAGCGCGATGGCCACCGCCTTCTTGGCGTCGGCCTGCCCGACGATGTAGCGGTCGAGCTCTGCGACAATTTGTCGTGGTGTAAGGTCGGCCAGACGGGCCAACGCCTGCTGCGTGCGGGGAGAGGCCATGTCAGCTCGCCTCGAGCACGGTGATGTTCGTGTTGGTATAGACGCAGATCTCGCCGGCGATGGTGAGGCTCTGCCGCACGATGTCGGCCGCGGCGAGATCGGTGTTGGACGCGAGCGCGCGGGCGGCGGCGAGCGCGTATGCGCCCCCCGAGCCGATGGCGAGAATGCCATCGTCCGGTTCGATCAGCTCGCCCGTGCCCGAGACGATGAAGCCGTGCTGTGCGTTGGCGACGGCAAGTAGCGCCTCGAGCCGACGCAGGACGCGGTCGCTGCGCCAATCCTTGGCGAGCTCCACGGCCGCGCGCGGGAAGTTGCCCGGGTAGCGCTGGAGCTTCTCCTCGAACTTCTCGAACAGGGTGAGCGCGTCGGCCGCGGAGCCGGCGAACCCGGCGAGGAGCTTACCGTCGCCGAGCGCGCGGACCTTGTTCGCCTTCGCCTTCATGACGGTCTCGCCGACGGTGACCTGCCCATCCCCGCCGAGCGCGACCTTTCCTCCGCGGCGTACGGCGAGGATCGTCGTGGCGCGGATGCGTGGGAGCTCTGTCATGGAAGGAAGTTAGTGCGGGGATGCGGGGATGCGGGGATGCGGGGATGCGGGGATGCGGAACGGCCTCGGGCGCCAGAAGGTTCCCGAGGCCGGCTCCAACTTACCCACTCACCAACTCACCAACTCACTTGCTCTTCGGCGGTTCCGGTGGGTTTCCCCGTCGCAGCTCGCCGCGGTTGGTGATCCGCTCGCGGAAATACGTCCGATTGAGCCAGGCGCCCCAGAGGAGGAGGACAGTGCCGGCGATCACGCAGACGGTGCTGTAGGGCCAGCTGTCGCGCCCCATCAGCGCCGCGGCGATGCAGAGCACGCCGAGACCGATGGCGGTCTCGCCGCCAAGGCTCCGCTCGGCGCGGGTGCGGCGGCGGCGCTCGCTCCGAAAGCGCGCCTGCTCGGGAAGCCAGGCGTCGGCAAGCAGGCCGAGGCCGATCAGCGCGACCAGGGCGCCGAGGATGAGCGGGAAGGTTTCGACTTTCAAGGGCGGGCTCCGGAGGAACGGCGTGCTCCACCGTCCTCAAGCGATCTTCATGCCCGAGGATGCGCCTTCTGGTAGACCTGCTTGAGCCGCTCCACGCTCGTGTGCGTGTAGATCTGGGTCGTCGAGATGGACGAATGCCCCAGCAGCTCCTGGACGGCGCGCAGATCGGCGCCGGCGTCGAGCAGGTGGGTCGCGAAGGTGTGGCGCAGCGAGTGGACGGAAAGACCCGCATCCTCGTCGATCTCCGAGAGGAATGCGGACACCACTTTTTGCAGCATGCGCCCGCTGATCCGCTTCCCCGTTCGCGACAGGAAATACGCGGTCCGGTCGACGCCGGATTTCCGGCCCCGGAGCAGGTCGTCGCGCTTCGCCTCGTAGTTGCGCAGGGCGAGCACGGCATGGTTGCCGACGGGGATGATGCGCTCCTTGCGCCCCTTCCCCCGCACCTTCACCTGCTGGCTCACGAGATCGAGATCGCCGAGGCTCAGCCCGTGGAGCTCGGAGAGCCGCATGCCGGTGGAGTAGAAGAGCTCGAGCACGGCGAGATTGCGCACGGCCGTGAACTGGCCCTCCATGGCACGCGCTTCCGCCATCTGAAAGAGGAGATCGATCTGCGCGCGATCGAGGTAGCCGGGGAGATACTTGTCGAGCTTCGGCGCACCGACGGCGCGCGCCGGGTTGGCCTCGACCATCTCGTTGCGGTGCATCCAGCGGTAGAAGCTCCGCACACCGGAAAGAGTGCGCGCGATGGTGCGCTTGCCGGCGCCCTTGCGATTGAGGTGCGCGAGGAAGCCGCGCATGGCGAGGCGGTCCACCCCTTCCCAGCTCCAGGCGCCGATGCCGTAATAGTTGCCGAGGAACGCGACAAACTCCGTCAGGTCGCGGCGGTAGGCGAGGACCGTGTTCGGGGAGACATCCCGCTCCTTCGCGAGATGGCGAAGGAACTCCTCGGCGTCGGTGGGCATCGGCGCGGGCGGAGTGGCGTCCGCTGCGGCGCGTGGGCTCACGCGCGCTGGTCCACCGAGAGCAGGTGCGCGTCGCGCCATTCGGCCATCGCGGCCAGTGCGCGCTCGGCGAGCCGCTCCTTCTTGACGCGCTTGTCCTTCACGCGCTGTCCCAGCTCGTCGACGAGGCCGAAGTTGGCGTTCATCGGCTGGAAGTGGCGCGGGTCGGCCTCGCGCATGTAGCGGTACAGTGCGCCGAGCATCGTGGTCGGTGGCGGAATCACCGGCTCCTCGCCCGTGAGCAGGCGTGAGAGATTCACACCGGCGAGCAGGCCGGTCGCCGTGCTCTCGGTATAGCCCTCCACACCGGTGAGCTGGCCGGCGAAGAGGACGCGCGGATCGTCGCGCAGGGCGAGATGCGGCAGCAGCGCCGCGGGCGCGTTGAGATACGAGTTCCGATGGATCGAGCCGAAGCGCAGGAACTCGGCGTTCTCGAGGCCGGGAATCATGCGGAACACGCGCTGCTGCTCGGGATAGCGCAGCCGCGTCTGGAAGCCGACGAGATTCCACATCTGCCCGGCACGGTCCTCCATGCGCAGTTGCACGACGGCGTGCGCCTCGCGCCCGGTGCGCGGATCGACGAGACCAACGGGCTTCATCGGTCCGAAGCGCAGCGTCTCGCGTCCGCGACGCGCCATCTCCTCGGCGGGCATGCACCCCTCGAAGTACGGCACCGCGTCGAACTCGTGCGCCGTCGCGCGGTCGGCGGCGGTGAGCGCGTCGATGAACGCCTCGTACTGCTCGCGCGACATCGGGCAATTGAGGTATGCGCCGTCGCTCTCTCCCTCCATCGTCTCCTTGCCGTAGCGCGACGCACGGAAGACGACGTCGTAGTCGATCGAGTCGTGCGCGACGATGGGGGCGATGGCGTCGTAGAACGACAGCGACTCCACACCGAGGCGTGCGCGGATCGTCTCGGCGAGCGCGCTCGACGTGAGCGGGCCGGTGGCGACGATGCCGGGCGACGGAAGCTCGGCCACTTCCCCTCGCTCCACCGTGATGCGCGGGTGCGAGGTGACGCGCTCGTGCACCGCGCCGGAGAAAAGCTCCCGGTCGACGGTGAGCGCGCTACCGCCGGGGACGCGGGCGACATCGGCGCACTCGAGGACCATGCAGCCGAGGAGGCGCATCTCCGCCTTGAGGAGGCCGTGCGCGTTGGAGGTCTCGGTGCTCTTGAAGGTGTTGGAGCAGACGAGCTCCGCGAGGCGATCGGTCTTGTGCGCTTCGGTGCCGCGCACGGGGCGCATCTCGTGCACGACGACGTCGTGCCCGCGCTCGGCGAGCTGCCAGGCGGCCTCGCTGCCGGCGAGTCCGCCGCCGATGACGTGGACGGGGGGCATGGCGAGAATCTAGTGCGGGGATGCGGGGATGTGGGGATGGAGAGATGCGGAACTACGCACTGCCTCGGGAAGCGCCTGCCACCCGAGGCCGTTCCTCATCTCCTCATCTCACCATCCTCGCATTCCTGCGCCTTCTGCTCTGGTCGGCAGCATCGCCGAGACCTACCTTAGGGGCGCGTCACCCCCCCTTCCACAGCCATGGCCCTCCGCGACCAGCTGCAGGACTCTCTGGGCACGTCGTACACAATCACGCGCGAGCTCGGCGGCGGAGGGATGTCGCGCGTGTTCGTGGCGCGCGAGGAAGCGCTACGACGCAACGTCGTCGTGAAGGTACTACCGCCGGATCTGTTGGCCGGCGTGAACGCCGAACGGTTCGATCGCGAGATCGAGCTCGCGGCGGGGCTGCAGCACCCGCACATCGTTCCCGTGCTCACGGCGGGACAGATGAACGGCGTGCCGTACTACACGATGCCGTTCGTCGACGGCGAGTCGCTGCGCGGTCGCCTGACGAGCCACGGGGCGCTGCCGATGACGGAAGCGATCGGCATCCTGCGCGACGTGGCGAAGGCACTGGCGTACGCGCACGAGCGCGGCATCGTGCACCGCGACATCAAGCCGGACAACGTGCTGCTCACCGGCGGCTCGGCGACGGTGACCGACTTCGGCATCGCGAAGGCGCTGAGCGCCGCGCGGACCGTGGCGCCGGGCGGCACGCTGACCCAGATCGGGACGTCGATCGGCACGCCGGCGTACATGTCGCCCGAGCAGGCGGCGGCGGATCCCGCGATGGATCATCGTGCGGACATCTACTCGTTCGGTTGCCTGGCGTACGAGGTGATCGCCGGTCGACCGCCCTTCCTCGCCAAGTCGCCGCAAAAGCTGCTCGCGGCGCAGATGGGCGAGACGCCGCAGCCGCTGAACGAGCTGCGTCCCGACGTGCCGCCCCCGCTCACGCAGCTCGTGATGCGGTGCCTGGCGAAGGATGCGGACGACCGGCCGCAGCGCGCCGCGGACATCGTGCGCGTGCTCGAGACGGTGACGAGCAGCGCGTCGCACGAAGCGATGCCGATGATCCTCGCGAGCGGCCGCGGCATGTTCAAGAAGGCGATGTTGGTGTACGTCGTCGCGTTCGTGATCGTGGCCGTGGTGGCGAAGGCCGCGATCGTGGCCGTCGGGTTGCCGGATTGGGTATTCCCCGGCGCCCTCGTGATCATGGCGCTGGGCCTCCCCGTCATCCTGTTCACGGCGTACGTGCACCGTACGGCGCGCCGCGTGATGAGCGCGACACCGACGTACACGCCCGGTGGCACGCCGAGCCTGGCGCAGGGGACGATGGCGCAGATGGCGATCAAGGCGAGCCCGCACGTGTCGTGGCGGAGGGCCTGGATGGGCGGCGTCGCGGCGGTCGTGGGCTTCGTGCTCCTCGTCGGCGTCTACATGGTGCTGCGCGCGATGGGGATCGGGCCGGCGGGATCCCTGCTCGCCGCCGGCGCGGTGGGCGAGAACGACAAGATTCTCATTGCGGACCTCCCCAGCCCCGCGAACGACTCGACGCTCGGGCCGGTGGTGACCGACGCATTCCGCACCGCGCTGGGACAGTCGCAGAGTGTGATGGTCGTCCAGCCGGCGACAGTGCGCGACGTCCTCCAGCGCATGCAGCGCGATCCGAAGACGCCCGTCGACTTTGCCCTCGCGCGCGAGATCGCGACGCGCGAGGGAATCAAGGCGGTGATCGACGGCAGCCTGCTGGGCGTGGGCGGACGCTACGTCATCGCGATGCGACTCGTGTCCGCGCAGACGGGTGAGGAGCTGGCGAGCTTCCGTGAGACGGCGGACAACCAGTCGGAGCTGCTCCCCACGGTCGACCGTCTCGCGAAGGAAGTGCGCGCGAAGATCGGCGAGTCGTTGAAGAAGATTCAGAGTGCGCCGCCGCTCGAGCAGGTGACGACGTCGTCACTCGAGGCACTGAAGAAGTACGTGCAGGGGCAGAAGCTCATCAACGAGGAGGGGGACTTCAGGCGCGGGACGGCGCTGCTGGAAGAGGCAGTGGCGATCGACACGGGTTTCGCGATGGCGTATCGGAAGCTCGGCGTCGAAAACGGCAACCGCGACCTCCGCGAGAAAGCAGAAGGGTATTACGAAAAGGCCTTCGCCCACCGGGACCGGCTGATCGATGCCGAGCGGCTGCTCCTCCTCGGGAGCTACTATCAACTCGGCAGGAACCAGGACGGCGCGAAGTCGATGGCGGCGTACGAGCAATTGCTCGAGCTTCAGCCGAACAACACCGCCGCGCTGAACAACCTCTCGAGCGCACTGCTCGACATCCACCAGTACGTGCGCGCCGAGTCGCTGCTCACGCGGGCGATCAAGGTGGGACCCATTGCCCCGGTGCACTACGAGAATCTCGCCCGATCGCAGATCCTGCAGGGCAAGCTCGATACGGCGCAGGCTACGTTCGACGAGTGCATCGAGCGGTTCCCGCGTAACGTGAATTGCCAGGGATACCGGGTTCTCTTCGAGTGGACCCGCGGGCGCTATGACTCGATGCGCGTCCACATGGCGCGCCTCGAATCCAAGATCACGGACCCCTCGACCATGTCGCGGGCCGTGGCTTTCGAGTCCGATGCCGCGCGCCTGTTCGGCAAGCTGCACGAGAGCAAACGATTGTACGACCGCTCGGTCGACCTCTATGAGCAGGTCGGAGGATCGAAGGGGTCGGTGCTCTACAAGGCGATGAACGACGCGTATCTGGCGGCGTGGTACTACGGCGATTCCACCGCCGCCGTGCGCATCATGGACGACGGCCTCGCGCGCGATCCGATCGGCAAGCTCACGATGAGCGAGGCGCCATACACCGGGATCGTCGATCTCTACGCGATCGCCGGCCGGCCCGATCGCGCGCGCAGCGTGATGGCCGAGTGGGACGTGCGGCGCCGGACCGCGCCGTCACTCCGGGATTCCTCGCACGCGCAGGAGATGCGAGGGTACATCGCCTTCCACGCCAGGCAGTACGGCGAAGCGCAGGCCGAGCTGCGCGCCGCGGATCAAGTGGGCTGCGCGATCTGCAACGCTCCAGTGCTCGCCCGCGCGTACGACCTGGATGGAAAGCCCGACTCGGCGATCACCGTCTACGAACGCTTCCTCGGCACGCCGGAGCTCGAACGCACCGGCGTCGACGCGACGTTCCTGCCCGCGGTCCACAAGCGGCTCGGCGAGCTGTACGAAGCGAAGGGCCAGCGTGACAAGGCGCTCTCGCACTATCGCACGTTCCTCGATCTGTGGAAGAACGCCGATCCGGAGCTGCAGCCGAAGGTGACGGACGCCCGGCAGCGGGTCGCGGCGCTGACGCGCGGCTCCGACACGCGGCGTTAGCGCGGAGCACTACCGCGTTCGGCGGTTCATCAGTCAGCGGTTAGACGGCCGGCCTCGAGAAGCTCCTGCGTCCCGAGGCCGGCCGTCTACCGAAATCGTCAACCGACGAACCGCTCGCCAGCTAGCCGGCGAGCGCGGGTTCCACGTCGTCGATCGGCTCCGGCGCCGCCGGCACGTCCCACTCGTTGCCGCACTTGAGGCACTTCCGGAAATCGCCGCGCGCCTTCGTGAACTTCATCTCGGCGCCGACGTAGCCGCACTCCGGACAGGTCTCTGCCACCGGCTTGTTCCAGGCGACGAAGTCGCAGTCCTCGTTGGAGCAGGCATAGAACGCGGTGCCGCGCTTCTTCGAGCGGCGCTCGACCAGCTCGCCGCCGTCCTTCGGGCAGAAGACGCCCGTCGGCATGGAGCGCGTGCCGCGGCACTTCGGGAAGGTGCTGCAGCCGAGGAACTCGCCGCTGCGGCCCTGACGCACGACCATCGGGGCGCCGCAGAGATGACAGGGAATGTCCGTCATCTTCGGCTTCGCCTTCTCGCCCTTGAGTGGACGCGTGTACTTGCAGGTCTTCGGGTGGTTCTCGCAGGCGAGGAACGGCCCGAAGAAGCCGCCCCGCGGCTCGAGCTTTCCACCGCAGTCCGGGCACCGCTCGTTGGCGATCGCGCTGAGATCGTGCGCCTCGGCGATGAGCGCGCCGAACTGCACGTTCTTGAGCGACTTGTCGAACGGCAGCCAGAAATCCTTCAGGACCGCGCGCCATCCGAGCTCCCCTTCCTCGACCTTGTCCAGCTCCAGCTCCATGCCGGAGGTGAAGTCGACGTTGAAGATCTCGGGGAACTGCTTGACCATGACCTTCTCCACCGTCTCACCGAGCTCGGTGGGGAAGAACCGGCGCTGCTCGAGGTTCACGTAGCGACGGTCGGCGAGCACGCTGATGATGCTGGCGTACGTCGACGGCCGGCCGATACCGAGCCGCTCGAGCTCCTTGACCAGGCTCGCCTCGGAGAAGCGCGGCGGCGGCTCCGTGAAGTGCTGTGACGGCGTGATCGAGACGACGGGGACGTTCTCTCCCATCTCGACGACGGGGAGCGCCTGCTCGTCCTCGAGCGCCTTGGAATCGCCTTCCTCGCGCGCCTCGCGATACAGCGCGAGGAAGCCGGGGAACTTGATGATGCTCCCCGTGGACCGGAACAGATAGCTGCGCCGTCCGATCTGCGGCTGTTCCTTCGCGGGGATGTCGAAGTCCACCGTCGTCGTGTCGAAGACGGCGGGAGCCATCTGCGACGCCATGAAGCGCTGCCAGATCAGCTGATAGAGCTTGAACTGGTCGGGCGAGAGATACTTCCGGATGTCGTCCGGCCGGCGCGTGGGATCGGTGGGACGCACGCTCTCGTGCGCGTCCTGGGTCTTCTGCGCCTTGGCGCCGCCGTAGAGCTGCAGCCCCGAGGCGAGATACTCCTTGCCGAACAGCACGCGCAGGTACTCCTGCGCCTGCGACGCCGCGCTCTCCGCCACACGCGTGGAGTCGGTACGCATGTACGTGATGAGACCCTGCTGGCCGTCGGCGCCGACGTCGATCCCCTCGTAGAGATCCTGCGCGATGCGCATCGTGCGCTTGGAGCCGAACGAGAGCTTCTTCGCCGCTTCCTGCTGGAGCGTGGACGTCGTGAACGGCGCGCTCGGATTCTTCCGGCGCTCGCGACGCTTGACCTCCGTGACCCCGAAGGTCTTGCGGCCCTTGAGGTCGGAGAGGACTCGGTCTGCCTCTCCCTTGTTGGAAATTTCTGCCTTCTTGCCGTCGATCTGATGCAGCTTGGCGGTGAACCGCTGCCCCGCCTTCTCGAGGAGTGCTTCGACGGTCCAGTACTCCACCGGCTTGAACGCGCGGATCTCCCGCTCGCGCTCGACGATCAGTCGCAGCGCGACGGTCTGCACGCGGCCCGCCGAGATTCCCTTCTTGACGGTCTTCCAGAGGACGGGGCTGGCCTTGTAACCGACCAGCCGATCGAGAACGCGTCGTGCCTGCTGCGCTTCGACCTTCTTGTCGTCGATCTCGCCGGCCTGCTGAATGGCGTGCTGGACGGCGTCCTTGGTGATCTCGTGGAACAGGACGCGCCGCACGGGCACCGAGGAGACGCCGCGCTTCGGGCGGATCTGCTCGGCGACGTGATACGCGATCGCCTCCCCTTCGCGGTCAGGGTCGGTGGCGATGAAGACTTCGCGCGAATCCTTGGCCGCGCTCTTGAGGTCCGCGATGGTCTTCTCCTTCCCGGGGATCGGCACGAGCTCGGGCTCGAAGCCCTTGTCGATGTCGATCCCGAGCTTCTTCTCGGGAAGGTCCATGATGTGGCCGACGGTGGCGCGCACGCGGTAGCCGCGGCCGAGGTACTTGCCGATCGTCTTGGCCTTGGCCGGGGACTCGACGATCACGAGCGAGGTGGTACCGGCCGCGGGCGGGGGGCCCTCGTCCTCCTCGGGCGCAGCTCGGCCGCGCGCCGCCGTCTTCCGGGCGGACTTCGCGGTGGCCCTCCCCGCCGTCTTCGCGGCTGCGCCGGTGCTCTTCTTGGCCGCCGGCGAGGCGCGTTTGGTTCCAGACTTTCTGGCTGCCATTGGTCTCAGTGTACGGTCTGGGAATCCGCGGAGGCGCCCGGGTCATCGTAGCCGGCGCCTTCCATCATCGAGCGGAGGTCGTCCAGCGCGATGCGCCCGTCGAACTGGAGCATCGCCCGCTCGATGACCTGCTCGAGCTCCGCGGGGTCGAGCGCTCCGGCGCCGGATAGCGCGAGCAGATGCCCCCAGGCTTCGGGGGCGAAGCGCCCACGCTCATGTGGTCCGAGAACGCGAATCGTCATGTTTCCTCTAGGGTCGACGCAGGGTAGGAGAGCTCGCGCGACGACCGGCATCAACGTGATTCGTACGACACCGTTCTGGGGCGTGAGGTCCTTCTCCGTGCCCCGATCCGGTGCGCGGCTCGGCGCCTCCACGAATGTGGGGCGGCGCCGAGCGGCGATCATCGCTCTAAGGTAGTGGGCAAGTCAACCGCCCCTTGGTCCAGCAACCGGACGCTACTGCTGTAACGCCGTTACGATGCGACGCACGACCTCGTTGACCGGTACGCGCTCCACATCCACAACGTAGTCCGCGGACTCGTAGGCGCCACGCCGTTCTTTGAGCAGGCGCTCGAGCTCGCCGACGGGGTCGGGCCGACCGAGTAGCGGGCGCGTCGCCACCGAGCGTCCCATCCGGTTGATCGCGGTCCGGGGACGCACACGCAGGTAGATCATCCGGGCGGGCGGCCTGATGAGAGCCACCGTCTCGGGGCGCCCGACCCATCCTCCGCCCGGGGCCAGGACCATTCCCCCGTGGGCTCGCAGCTCGTCCGTCAGTGCGTGCTCGAGCAGGCGGAACGAGGGCTCCCCCTTCTGGGCGAAGATCTCGGAGATCGTCATCCCTTCGCGGCGCGCGATCTCGGCGTCGAAGTCGAGAAAGCTGCGGTCGAGCTCGCGCGCGAGCGCGGAGCCGACCGTGCTCTTCCCCGCCCCGGGCAAGCCGACGAGGATGAGGTGTGGAACCGAAGGGTCAGCCGCCGAGCCGGGCTGCGATGTGCGAAAGGTAGCCATCGAGGTTCCGTTGGATTTCGGGGAGGGAATCTCCCCCGAACTTCTCGAGCATGGCGTCCGCGAGCACGAGGGCGACCATCGCCTCGGCGATGACGCCCATCGCCGGTACGGCAGTCACGTCGCTCCGCTCGGCGGTGGCTGCCGCGGCCTCGCCGGTGGCGACGTCCACGGTGCCGAGCGGGCGCATGAGGGTGCTGATGGGCTTCATTGCGACCCGGACGACGAGCGGCTCCCCCGTCGTCATCCCCCCCTCGAGGCCACCGGCGTTGTTGGTGGCACGACGGACATTGCCGGTGCGGGTGCGGCCCGGCGCGGGGGAGATCTCGTCGTGCACGTCGGAGCCGTGGAGGCGTGCAGCCTGGAAGCCCATCCCGATCTCGACACCCTTCACGGCCGGGATGGACATGATCGCCGCGCCGATCCGGCCGTCGAGCTTGCGGTCCCAGGAGACGTGCGAGCCGAGTCCGACCGGCAGTCCGTCCACGACCACCTCGCAGACGCCGCCCAGCGTGTTGCCGGCGCGCTTGGCCGCGTCGATGCGCTCGATCATCTGCGCCTCGGCACTCGGGTCGAGGGTGCGGAGCTGGGAGGCGTCGGAGGCCTCGTTGAGCTTCTCCGGCATCGGTTCGGGGCGGACGGCGTCCACGCCGCCCAGATGCACGAGGTGGCTGCCGATGGAGGCGCCCAGCTCCTCGAGGAAGCGGCGGGCGATGGCGCCCGCGGCGACGCGTGCCGTCGTCTCACGCGCCGAGGCGCGCTCCAGGATGTCGCGCGCGTCTTCGCGATCGTACTTGAGGATGCCGGTGAGATCGGCGTGGCCGGGCCGAACGCGGGTGACGGCGCGGCGGCGGAGCGTGCCCGCTGCGTCGCCCTCGTGAGGCGCGGGATCCATGATCGCCTGCCAGTTCGACCAGTCGCGGTTCCGGATCAGCATCGCGATGGGCCCACCGAGCGTCTCGCCGGCGCGCACACCGGAGAGGATCTCCGCCGTGTCGCGCTCGATCTGCATGCGGCGTCCGCGACCATAGCCTTGCTGCCGTCGCGCCAGATCGGCGTCGACGTGCGCTGCGAGGAGAGGAAGGCCAGCCGGCATTCCCTCGAGGATGCTGACGAGGGCCTGGCCGTGCGATTCGCCTGCGGTGGTGAAGCGGAGCATGACGGGAGAGGCGGCGGGACGGAGGGAAAGACGCGAGCCCGGCAACGCGCCGGGCTCGCTTCAATGCAACCTATCACCCCTTCACGATCACGTCAGGGTCCAGGGAGAATGTCTGCTGCGGTGACGTCGATGACGACCAGTCCTGCACTCGAGACACCGAAGAGCTTGAACAACACCGACGGATCGTCGCCCGGGAAGGGGAGCGAGGCGCGGAGCGGTCCATAGAGGTTGTACTTCGTCGCGAGCGAACCGCGCTGGTAGTCGTAGTAGGCGATGTCGATCATCTCGATCGAGCCGTTCGCCGAGGCGACGAAGGCAAGTCGATTCTGCTGCGGCGTACCCGTACCGTCCGCGTTCGGATGGAAGGTGATGCCGGCGCCCTGGGCGAAGGTGCTCTTCTTACCCTGCAGGCGCTGCGTGAACGGCAGGGCGACGGCGGCGAAGTACGACTCGGCGCCATGGATGCCCAGGGTCTGACCCGTCTTGTCCAGCGCGACGCCGTAGATCTTGTCGGCCGCGTTGTTGATGAGGTCCGTCACGTTGATGGCGGGCGACGCATAGGTGTAGCGGCCCGGGACGGTGCCGTCGTCTCTGAGGAGCAGATCGCGGCCGAAGGCGCGCTTCGTGTTGCCTTCACCGAAGGTGATCCACTTCCCGTCGCCGCTGGCGGCGGCGAAGGTCGTGTCGCTCAGGCCGAGCGAGTTCTCGTCGAGGTTGACGCCATACTCGATGTCGCTCTGCGGCACCGCCGCGACGAGCGCATTGATGGTCGCCTGGATGCCCGACGTGGTCGAGATGCACGTTGCCGCCGCCGTGCTGCCCGACGGGTGGTCGCACAGCGTCAGCGCATCGTTGGCCAGGCTGGTGGCCGAAGCCGGCGTCACCGTCGCGTTGTCGACGTTGGCGATGAGCCAGGAGTTCGGATCCGAACCAGGCGTGGCGAAGGCGAGGATGAACCGCTCGTCAGGCGCTGGTGCGGAGGGATCCATGTAGCGCACCGTGCCGAGCGGCGCTGCAGAGGTGGGCTTGGTGGAGATGTACAGTCGGCCCGAGCTGCTCTGCTGCACGTACTGTGGGCGATCCGAGTACGTGATCGGCGCCGAGACGGTGAGACGGATCTTACCGGTCGACGGGTCGCGGACCTCGGTCAGCTTGTACATGAAGGAGACGCGGGTCAGGAGGCGGTTGCTCAGATCCTCCTTCATCCCCGACGCCGTGGCCGCGCCGACGTACACGCGGCTGAGGTTCGTACCGCCGGAGTTCGCGACGTAGAGCGTGTCACCCGACGGTGCCGTGCGGGACATCGTGACGCCCCACGGCTGCGAGCCGACGACGACACCGGTCGCATCGAATGCCTGGGTGCCCTTCTGCCAGACCTCGAGACGTCCGTAGTTGAGGTTCGAGAGGAACACGTTGCCACGCGCCTGGTCGACCGCGAGATCGGCGATGCTGCCGTTGCGGTTCACCGGGAGCGAGTAGGTCCGGCCGTACACGACGAGCGCGGTGTCGATGGCGGGTACGATGCCGGTGAGCGCGACGCCCGTGGAGCGCACGGAGTAGCCGAGGCGGCCGCCACCATCGTACGCGAAGCTGCGGAGGCGGACCTTCTTGCCCTGCACCGTCGGCGCGAAGTTGAGGAGCAGCGTGTACGGCAACGGCGTGCTGTTGTTGACGCTGATGCTGTCACGCTTGATCAACGTGCCGGTCGCGTCGTCGACGGCCTCGAAGCCGACCGTCACGATGGTGCTGCCGGTGGCGGTGACGAAGAGGGTGTCCTTCGTCTCGATGCGCGTGCCGACGGACTGGATCACCGTCGGAGCCGGCGGCGCACCAGCGCGGACGGCGAGCATCAGCGGATTCGACGAGCCGTCCTGGCCAGCGACGTCGGTCGAGATCGGCGTGATGACGAGGATGCCCTTCGCCGGTGCGCTGGCGGGAATCGGGATATTGGCCTGCATCGTCGTCGACTTCACCGGCGATGCGTAGTTCACGATGATCGTGGTGTCGATCGGGGTCGGCCAGCCGGCCGCGCTCTGCATGCGGAAGCCGAGCCGTGTCACGCCGAGCACACTGACGCCCTTGAGGGCCACGGCGAGGTTGGCGCCGTTGGTGGCGCTGTCACCGATCACGGGGGTGAGGAAGGTGACGGCCGGGCCGTTCACCATCTTCACCTTCACCTTCACGGTGTCCACGTTGTTCGCGAGGTCGGTGACGACACCGGTGACGACGAGCGTATCCGTGACCGTGTCGACCGGCGCCTGCACGCGCAGGTAGCGCTGGATGAGGGTGTCGCGCAGCCCCGCACGGAAGGTGGTGCTCGGCGCGGTGACCTGCGGATAGCGAATGATCTCCTGGTCGATGCCCGCGGAGGGCGTGCGCGTGCTGATCCCGACGAACGACACCTTCTGCAGCGAGATGTTGTCCGTGAGGTGCGCGGTGACGAGGAGCGAATCACCGACGTTCAGCTTCGCGCCCGTGATCGGGCCGAGGAACTGAAGGACGGGGTTCTGGCCGTCGACGAGGTTGAAGTTCGCGCCGGGCTTGCCCGCCTTCGTGTAGACGCCGGAGCGATCGAGCGCGAAGGGGACGATGGCGTAGTTGCCGGTGAGCAACGTGTCGGGGACGATCCACGTGTACACCGGCGTCTGGAAGACACCGACGCGGACGTTGGCCGGCACGACGGTGCTCTCGGCGCGCACCAGGACACTGTCCGTGGGGCGAACGCGGAACAGGCGATAGCCGGCGTACGCGATCCCCGAGCTGTCGTTCGCGGTGACGCGGACGTCGAGGGTGTCGCCGCCGGTCACCGGACGGTTCGCCTTCGACGACGAGACGACGAGCGTCGGTCCCGACGTGTCGGCGACGGTGATCACGAGCGAGTCGGTCGTCTCGTTCGTCGCGCCGTCGGCGGCCGTGGCGCGGATGGTGAGCTGATCGCCCTTGGCGACCGAGCCGAGCGGAATCGGCACGGTCCGGACGACGCTCTTCTGGGTCGGCTTGATGGTCGCGGTATCGATCGCGAGGACCTGCGCACCGTTGCTGATGCGGGTGAACACGTAACCCACACCGAAGTCGTCGGTGCTGGTCACGGTCACCGAGAGGTTCGCTCCGATGTCCACGATGTTGTTGTTGCCCGCCGACAGCGCGAACGTGATGTCCGGCCGTTGCACGTCGTCCGTCGCGTTCCCGGTCGAGGCAGTGGGCATGCGCGAGTCACAGCTCCAGATCACTGTGACCGCAGTGGCGAGCGCGGAGAGCCGCGCGACGTGACGCATGAGATTCATGGGAGGATCCGGCCGGTCCTAGCGGCGCCCACCGTCCGAAGGCTGCTCGCCCTCGTCGATGATGTGCGGCGTGAGCAGGATGAGCAGGTCGCGGCGCTGTTCCTGACGCGTGGTGAAGCCGAAGAGACGGCCGATCAGCGGCAGGTCGACGAGCACCGGGATACCAGACTTCGAGACGCGGACACTGGTCTGCGTCAAGCCTGCAATGACGACCGTCTCGCCATCACCGACGAGGAGCTCGGTCTTGTTGCTGTTGTTGTCGATCAGCGTGCCGTTGTTCGTGAAGTTCACGTCGGAGTTCACCGTCTCGACGCGCATCATGATCTGACCGTTGTTCGTGACGCTGGGCGTGACGCGCAGCGTGACACCGGTCTGGATGCGCTCGACGGCGATCGGCGCGTTGATCGACGTTCCCGCGCCGCCGCTCGAGATGAGCGGGACGAAGGGGACCTGGACGCCGGACACCAGCTCCGCCGTCTTGTTGTTGACCGTCGTCACGCTCGGCTCGGACTGGATGTCGAGGAGCGAGACTTCCTGGAGCGCGTCGAGGAAGGTCGTGAAATCGAAGCCGCCGAGGGCGGTGGAGTAGATCAGCTTGAGCGCCGAGCCGGGGATGACACCCGCCGCGTTGGCGATGGCCGAGACGGTGTTGCCGCCCAGGTTGACCGTCGGCGGATCGCTGGGGCTGGACGCCTTGCCGCTCACCGGATCGACGCGCTGGATGACCGTGTTGAAGAACTGGTTCGGGCTGCCGAGGTCGTACTTCACACCGAGTGCGTCGAGGTCGGTGCGGTTCACGAGGACGATCTTCGCCTTGATGTTGACCTGCGGCTGACGGAGATCGAGCGACTCGGCGAAGGCGACGAGATCACCGAGGAGGCTGACCGGCGCGGTGATGCTCACCGCATTCGTGACCTCGTCGGCGGTGATGCTGCCGCGGCCGTGGCACTGGCCGTCGGCCGAGCCGCCGTTGGGGCTCGTCGGGCCGGGGTTCACACCGCCCGCCATGGTGGGCTGCGCCGGCGGCGCGCCCACGACCGGGGGCTGGCCCGGCGCCGCACCGGAGTACGCGGCGCCACGCTCGGCGGGAATGCACTGGAGCAGACGGGTGCGGAGCTGATCGCCGACCGGCGTGGCGCGCTGGTAGTTGAGGCGCACGACGCGCGTCTGCAGCGGCTCGGTCTGCGCGCGCTGCGCGATGCGGTCCTGCGTGTCGACGATGAGGATGCCGTTCTGGTCTTCCGTGGCGGCGAGCCCCTGCGAGGAGAGAATCGCCTGGAGCGCGACGTCCCACGGCTGATCCTTGATCTCGGCGTCCACGCGGACCGGCGGGATCGCGGAGCTGGGGATGATCGTGCGTCCCGAGAACGCGGCGAAGGCGGCGAGCACGTCGCGGATGTCGGCCTGCTGATACGTCACCGTGATGCGCGGCTGCTGCGGGCGCTGCTGCGCCTGCTGCACGACGCGCATCGCGCGATCGTCGTTGCGATCCCGACGGCGTTCGGCGACCGTGCGCTCGACCGGACGGTCGGCGACGTCGGCAACCTTCTGCTCATCGGCCTGCACGGGAGCTGCGACGCGCTCGGTCGCCGCCGGCGCGGCACGCTCGGTGACTGCCGGTGCCGCACGCTCGGACACCGAGGGCTCGGCGCGGCGGTCACCGACGTGCCAGCCGGCGAACTTGGCGGCGGGATCCGTCGTGACGCTGACGCGCACCTCGCCACTCTCCTTGCTCACCTCGTAGCTGCGCGGCGAGTCGAGGTAGATGACGACGCGGACGGTGTTCTTCCGGTACTGCGAGAAGCGCACGTCCACGATGCCGCCGCGCGCGACGTGATCGTAGCCACGGGCGCCGAAGCCGAGCGAGGCACCCGAGACGTCGAGCACGATCCGGTCGGGCGAGCGCAGCGTGAAGTCGGAGACCTCGACGCCGCCTGCGACGCCGATCACGAGCTCGGCGCGGCCAGACGCCGGCACCACGCTGAGAGAGGTCACGGCCCCTGCAGCGGGGAAGGCTGCCACTGGCTCGGCGATGGGGCCGAGCGCGAGCGATGCAGCGACGATGACGGCCAGCACTGGCTTCATCAGTTCCTCACCT
>JAEKKK010000022.1 GCA_019510405.1 Gemmatimonadota bacterium
CTTCCTCGTCGTCGCGCTGCACAATCAGGCGGCGGGTCGACGCGACGGAGATCCGCCGCTCCAGTTCATCGAGTCGGCCACGGTCCCGAGCTGGTCCGACGTCGGCACGCTCGCGCTGGTGTCGCTCATGACGCACCCGAGCCAACTGCCGAATGCCGCGGTGACCTCCGCGGTATACCGTCCCCTGATCGATCTCGCCCGCTCGCTGCGCGACGCCGCGGACACGTCGGCGTACGGCACCGCGATGATGCGCCGTCAGGATTTCGTCTGGGGGAGCAACGCCGTCGCCGCCAATCAGGGTCTCGTGCTCGTGCAGGCGTATCGCCTCACGGGCGACACGAGCTTCCTGCGCGCCGCGGTCGGGAATCTCGACTACATCATGGGTCGCAACCCGACCGGGTATTCCTTCGTGACCGGCGTCGGCACGAAGACGCCGATGTTCCCGCATCACCGCCTCTCGGGGTCGGATACCGTCGCCGCGCCGGTGCCCGGGCTGCTCGTCGGCGGACCGAACCCGGGGCAGCAGGATCGGTGCAGCGGCTATCCGTCGTCGCTCCCGGCGCTGTCGTACGTCGACGCGCAGTGCGCCTACGCCGCGAACGAGATCGCGATCAACTGGAACGCGCCGATCGCCTATCTCGCCGCGGCGATCGATGCGGAATACGGGCCGCAGACTTCGCGTCGCGTCCGTCCGCGCCTCTCGTTCACTCCAACCGGCGACGCGAGCACGTCGAAGCGGCCGTACGTCGTCGTCGTCTCCCTCGACGCATTCCGCCACGACTATCTCGCGAAGTACCGGCCCGCGTCGCTCGAGGCGCTCGCTTCGCGCGGCATCGTGGCGCGCGGGCTCGTGCCGCCTTTTCCGTCCAAGACCTTCCCGAGCCACTACACGATCGCCACGGGGCTGTACCCGGGGCATCACGGTATCCTCTCGAACGCGTTCTACGATCCCGCGCTCGATCGCTGGTTCCGCGTCAAGGACACCAGCTCGCGCAACGGGCAGTGGTATGGCGGCGTGCCGATCTGGGTTGCCGCGCAGCGTGAGGGGGTACGCAGCTCGGTCTACTTCTGGCCTGGCTCCGAGGGGGTCGTGGCGGGCGAGCGGCCGACGTACTGGTCGCCCTACCACGCGAGCGTTCCCGACTCGCAGCGCATCGACGAGAGCATCGCGCGGCTGCGTCTGCCCGGCGCCGAGCGCCCGCACCTCGTCATGATCTACCTGACCGACGTGGACGACACGACGCACCACTACGGTCCGGACACGCCGCACACCGCGAGCGCCGTCGCGTCGCTCGACCGCGCCCTCACTCGCCTGCTCGATTCGCTGCGCGCGCTGCCGCAGCGCGACTCCGTGAACGTCGTCGTGCTGTCCGATCACGGCATGTACGGCGCGGCCCAGGAACGGATGCTCGCGCTCCGTCCACTGCTCGCTGCCGCGGGGATCGACACGACGCATGTCGAGATGGGGGACAACGGTCCCGTGATGTCGCTCTGGTTCCACGGCGACACCGCCGTCGCGCGTCGTGCGCTTGGCGCGCTGGCGCGCGTGCCGCACCTGCACGCCTACGCGCGCGGATTGACGCCGCCGCGCTGGCATCTCGATGGCAACGCGCGCGCCGGCGACGTGCTCGTCGTCGCCGATCTCGGATACCTCGTCGCGAGGAGCGCGAGCGACCGTGTGCTCGATGCCGGCAACCATGGCTGGGATCCCGTGTCGCCGGCGATGCACGGAATGTTCGTCGCCGCGGGGCCGCAGATTCGCGCGCGTGGAACGATCCCCGCATTCGAGAGCGTGAACGTCTATCCCTTCCTCGCCGCACTGCTCGGCCTGCGCGACGCGCCCGCTGTCGATGGCAGGCTCGACGTGCTCGCGCCGTATCTCCGCGCGGCGCGCTGAGCCGCAGTCGGACGTAACGACGCGGTGTGGTCCTTGCTTTCACATTCGGCATGTACGCCTGACAACCCCGAATGTGAAGGAGCCAACCACATGTCAGAACGGCACAAGCCCCACAACGGACGCGACGGCACCGGAAACTTCCGCGTGAAGCGGGTCGACCTCGACGACGTGCAGACCGATCCGGAAGGCCCCGACATCGTGCGCGACGACATCCGCGTCGGCGGTGCGGTGGCCGACACGGGCGCCCTCGCCGGCGAGCGCGCCGCCGAGATCGGCGAAGCCATCCAGGAGGACCGCGAGAACGTGAAGAAGTTCCGCGATCGCGACGATCCGATCTGGCGCTGAGCCCGATCCTACGGCAACAGGAGGGAGCGTGAGAGCGCTCCCTCCTTCGTTTCTGTCATCCCGATGCTGGGGTCGGACCCTGGGACGTAGCCCAAGGCTCTGACCCCTTGGCCGTAGTGGCCGGTTAGATTCCCTCCGTGAACGCCGACCCGACCATCGCCGCCGCCATCGAGACGCGGCGCACCTTCGCCATCATCAGTCACCCGGACGCCGGGAAGACCACCCTCACCGAGAAGCTCCTCCTCTATGGCGGAGCGATCCATCTCGCGGGGACGGTCAAGGCGCGCCGGCAGCAGCGTCATGCCACCTCCGACTGGATGCAGATGGAGCAGGAGCGCGGCATCTCGGTCACGTCGAGCGTGATGCAGTTCGCCTACGAGGGCTACCAGGTGAACCTGCTCGACACGCCCGGCCACGAGGACTTCTCGGAGGACACCTATCGCGTCCTCATCGCCGCCGACAGCGCCGTCATGCTCCTCGACAACCGCAAGGGGGTCGAGGAACGGACCCGGCAGCTCTTCGCCGTCTGCAAGCGGCGGCGCATGCCGATCTTCACCGTGGTCAACAAGTGCGACCGCGTCGGCGAGGATCCGCTCAAGCTGATCGGCGACGTGGAGTCCGACCTCGAGCTCGACTGCCATCCGGTCACCTGGCCGATCCACTCCGACGGCCAGTTCATCGGCGTGTACGACCGGCGGCGCCGGCTCATCTACCGCTTCGAGCGCGGCGAGGACCACGGCGCGTCGCGCGCCGAGGTGGACGTCGCCTCGCTCGACGATCCGTCCATCGGCGACATGCTCGGCGCGGAGGCGCACGAGCGCCTCGTACACGACATCGCGTTGCTCGACGAGGCAGGGCATCCCTTCAGCCACGAAGCGGTGCTCGCCGGCACGCTCTCACCGGTCTTCTTCGCCAGCGCGCTGACGAACTTCGGCGTCGAACCCTTCCTGCGGGAGTTCGTCGAGCTCGCGCCCCCGCCGACGGCGCGCGAAGCATCGACGGGGCTCGTCGATCCCGCCGATCCCGGCTTCAGCGGCTTCGTGTTCAAGATCCAGGCGAACATGGATCCGAAGCACCGCGATCGCGTCGCGTTCGTGCGCGTCTGCTCCGGACGTTTCACCCCCGGGTTGCAGGTGACGCACGTGCGCACGGGCAAGCCGATGCGTCTCTCCTCGGCGCAGCAGTTCCTCGCCCGCGAGCGCTCGGCGGTGGAGGAAGCGTGGCCTGGCGACGTGATCGGCGTGATGGACCGCGGCACCCTTCGCATCGGCGACACCCTCGCCGAGGGTGACGGCCTCGAGTTCTCGGGCATCCCGCGCTTCGCGCCGGAGCACTTCGCGCGCATCCTCCCGACCGATCCGCTCAAGCGGAAGCAGCTCGATACCGGACTGCGCCAGCTCACCGAAGAGGGCGCGGCGCAGGTGTTCTACACGTCGGGCACCGACACGTTGAGTCCGACACCGATCGTCGGCGCGGTGGGACTGCTTCAGTTCGACGTCATGCTGCATCGCCTCGAGCACGAGTACGGCGCGCCCTGCCGTCTCGAGAAAATATCAGCTCGCTACCCGCGCTGGGTCGTCGGCCCCACGGACGAGATCGAGCGCATCGCGCGCGACCGCGGCCGCATGCTCCTCTTCGACGCGAAGGGACATCCGCTGCTGCTGTTCGAGGATGCGTGGGGATTGAGATGGGTATTGGAGAGAGAGACCGGGGTAACGTTTCATGAAGTTGCGCCATGAGCTGCAACGGCCACTCCCAGTAGGTAGTACTGAGTACCTGGTACCTGGACTGGCATAAGTGCTCCCGGAATGCTGGGAAGTCGCTCTATCAGAACGGCAGACGGCGGAGTTTGTACCAAGCGTGCATCGGGGTCAGAGTCAGCGAATCGCTGACTCTGACCCCTTTGCTCGCTGACCTCTTTGTTCGCGGACTCGTACCGAGTACTGCCGTTCGCCTGTGAGGTCGAGGGCTCGCCCCTAATTCCGGGAGCCCGTATGCCAGTCTCGGTACCAGGTATCTGGTACTCGGTACTGGGAGTGGCCGTTTTCACTTCAGTATGCCAGTCTCGGTACCAGGTACTTGGTACTCAGTACTGGGAGTGGCAGTTGCACGAAGGAAGTGGCCCGCCACATGCGGCAACAACGTCGTATGCCGCAATCCGTCCTCGATACCCTTCGTCGGCACGCGCTGCCACTCGCCGCGGCTGACGGCTCCAATCCCCGCGATGTCGACGCGATGATCGATGCGATCGGTCCTGCTCGCATCGTGCTCATCGGCGAAGCGTCGCACGGTACGCACGAGTTCTACGCCATGCGCGCCGCCATCACGCGGCGGTTGATCGAGACCCGCGGGTTCCGCGCCGTCGCGATCGAGGGCGACTGGCCCGACACGCGCCGAGTCGATCGCTTCGTGCGCGGCATCGGCGCCGATCGGGATCCCGGTACGGCGCTGTCCGGCTTCCGACGATTCCCGCAGTGGATGTGGCGGAATACCGTGATGCGCGACTTCGTGCGCTGGTTGCGGCGGTGGAACGACGTGCACGAGCCCGACGTGCGCTGCGGCATGTACGGGCTCGATCTGTACAGCCTGCATGCGTCGATCGACTCCGTGCTGCGCTATCTCGAGCGCGTCGATCCCAGGGCGGCGCACCGCGCCCGTGAACGCTACAGCTGCTTCGAGAGCGCCAACGGCAACGATCCGCAGGCGTACGGCTTCGCCGCGTCGCGCGAGCTGATCGAGCCGTGCGAGGACGACGTCGTCAAGCAGCTCCTCGAGCTCCGCCGGTGCGCCGACGAGTACGCCTCCGCCGGCGGCGCGTTCGGCGAGGACGACTTCTTCTCGGCCGAGCAGAATGCGCGCCTCGTCGCCAACGCGGAGAAGTACTACCGCACGATGTTCCACGGCCGCCACTCGAGCTGGAACCTGCGCGACACGCACATGGTCGAGACGCTCGACGCCGTCGCGAGCTTCCTCGAGCGCGGCGGCGACAAGGCACGCGTCGTCGTGTGGGCCCACAACTCCCACCTCGGCGACGCGCGCGCGACGCAGATGGGGCGGAGCGGGGAGCTCAACGTCGGTCAGCTCGTGCGCGACCGCTTCGGCGAGGAGGCGTGCCTCATCGGCCTCACGACGTACGGCGGCACCGTCACCGCGGCGCACGACTGGGACGAGCCGGCCGAGCGCCGCATCGTGCGTCCCGCACTGGCGGGGAGCACCGAAGCGCTCTTCCACCGCGTCGGCATCCCGAGCTTCCTGCTCGACCTGCGCGTCGAGTGTGTGCAGGATGCGTTCGACGAGCCGCGTCTCGAGCGCGCCATCGGCGTGATCTATCGTCCGGAGACGGAGCGGCACAGCCACTACTTCTTCGCCGATCTCCCCGCGCAGTTCGACCTCGTGCTCCATCTCGATCAGACCCGCGCCCTCGAGCCACTCGAGCGGAGTGCGGGCTGGGAGCAGGGGGAGCCGCCGGAGACGTATCCGTTCGCCGTTTGAGTTGCGGCGATGCGGGGATGGGGGATGGGGAGATGAGGAGATGCGATCCGGCCTCGGGCAGCAAAAGCTTCCCGAGGCCGGTCCGCATCCCCGCATCCCCGCATCTCCTCATCCCCCCAAGTCGAACCCCACCTGAAACCTCCCATCCGCCCCCTGATTCACCGTCACGTGCAACAGCTTCCGGTCGAACCAGTTGTTCGGATGGTCGTGGCTGTACGTCGTGACCTTGTAGCCCGCGAACACGCCCATGAACGCGCCGGCGAGGATGTCGCTCGCCCAGTGCTGATTGAGCTGGATGCGCGACAGGCCGGGCAGGATCGCCGCGGAGAAGAGGATCGGTGCGAGGACCGGCGTGATGCGCTGGTTGCGGCGGTGCAGCTCCAGCGTGATCACCGTCGCCACCGCCATGCTCGATGACGTGTGGATCGAGGGGAACGCGCGATACTTGAACGCCGAGAACCCCTTGAACGGATGGAAGTCGTACTGCGAGCTGTCGCCGGCGTAGTTGGGGCGCGTTCGCCCGAGCGGTCCGCGAATGAGCTGGCTCGCCACGCTCGCCAGCACCACCGATTCCGTCGCGTGCAGCGCGACGTCGGCGACGTCGGGCGACTTCACCAGCCGGGCTACCCCCCACGTCGCGATCCCCGCGATGGTGAGCGTCGTCTCGTTCACCTTGCTGATGTTCAGCGCCAACCGGTGCAGCGACTCACTCTGATACTGCGAGTCCTGCGACGCCTGCGCGATGTTCGGGTCCCAGATCGAGAGGAACGCCGTCGCACCGAGCGCGACGCCGGCGATGCCGAGGTCGCGCTTCGTGAGAAACGTCTTGCTCCCGTGCGACGTACTGTCCACGGCCTGCGCGCCGAGCGTCTGCGCGGCGATCAGGGCGGAGAGCAGCGCGGTGAGCGAGGCAATTCTGGCGACGTGCACGTGGCGCTCCGATCAGTGGTAGAGGCGAGCTGCACAATGCAGTCGTCGTGCCGACGTTCTTCCGCCCGCCACGTGAGCACGATATGATTTGTTGTACCGACGGTCCTTGATGTACGGAACATCTGATTTATAGCGGGCGCGGCCGTCGCACGGGGTCAGACCCGAAAGAGAGGAGGGGGATCACGATGGGCTATCGTGTCTTCACGGATTCGCAGGGCAGGGAGTGGCAGGCGTGGGACGTCGTGCCGCAGCTCACGGAGCGCCGCGGGATCGACCGCCGCGTGCGCATCGTGCCGGTGGCGCATGCCGACCGTCGCCGCGATCCGGACCGTCGCATCATCAATGGAAAGCGTCCGATGCT
>JAEKKK010000023.1 GCA_019510405.1 Gemmatimonadota bacterium
GCGATCGCGATAGGGTCCGGGCTTTCCGGATTCGATGATCGTGCCGCGATTCTCGCGGATCTCCTCCTCGCTCTGCGAGTCGACGTACGCCTTCCCCGCCTTCACCAGCGATTCGGCGATCTCATACAGCCTGTCGAAGTAGTCGCTGGCGTACCGCTCCTCCGCCCACTGGAAGCCGAGCCACTGGACGTCCCGCTTGATGGCTTCGACGTACTTCATGTCCTCCGTGAACGGATTCGTGTCGTCGAGGCGGAGGTTGCACCGGCCGTCGAAGTCCTCGGCCAGGCCGAAGTTCAGGCAGATGGACTTGGCGTGCCCGATGTGCAGGAAGCCGTTCGGCTCGGGAGGAAAGCGCACCGTGACCGGACGCCCGAAGCGGCCGGTGGCGACGTCGTCCTCGACGAGCTCGCGGATGAAGTTGTTGCGGGGGGCGGGGGTGGTCTCGTTCGACACGGATTCAGGAGGCGAAGGCTTTCCTGAAATATAGTCGTCGCGTCAGTCGCTCCCGGCCATTGCGCGCCGCGTCGCACGTCTGGCCAGGGCGAGGGAGCCGCGGGCGCAGAGTGCGGCGGCGAGTGCGAACGTGGGCGCGATCGCCAGTATGTCTCCCCGGTCGAGTGACGCCGCTCTGGCGAAAACGGCCGAGAGCAGCAGGCCGCCCACGGCTCCCCACGCCGCAAAGCGGGCGAGTGATGTCTCCTCGAACTGGCGACGACGCTCGACGACCATGAGAAGCGCGGAGAAAACGAGACCGGCAAGAAAGCCGAGCACCCCGAAGATGATCGGGAAGGGAGCATCGGGATTGAAGCCGAGCACCCAGCGTGGGACGAGGCCCGCGGCGGACCAGGCCGCCGCCCAGGTGACTCCGATTCCGATCGATCCGCGAACACGTCGCAGCCAACTCCGCATCGTTTCCTGGGCATGTGGCGCACCACGGCAAGCCACGCCTGCCAATCTTCAAGCACTTTGCGTCATAAAGCAAACGCTCGGCGTGGCTGGATTCAAGTGCCACATCCACCACGCGCGCTCGGCCGGAGCGACGGCTGGCTGCTGCTCGCGCTGTGAACGTCACCAATGCAACACCGCACGCAACGCGCGAGCGCTCGATCGCGTGACCCTGCACCCAAAGTCCAAGCACATCGACCCACCCGAGGCCGGTCGTTCAGCGCAGACCTTGCCCTCCCATGGCGTAGTCGAACGGGAGAGCAGCTATGCTATCGAAGCGAAGCAAATGGATCGGGGTGCTGGTGCTGGCGGCGTGGATCGGGTCCGGAGTCGCCTGGCTGTCGACCAGTCGATCGGGCGCGAACGACGCGCCGATCGCGCTCAGGGTGAGTCTCTCGACGCGCGAGCTGCGCGTCGTGCAGAACGGCAAGACCGTCGTGACGTACGGTGTCGCCGTAGGACGTCCGTCGCATCCGA
Organism: Gemmatimonadota bacterium; assembly: GCA_019510405.1. Taxonomy (GTDB): domain Bacteria; phylum Gemmatimonadota; class Gemmatimonadetes; order Gemmatimonadales; family Gemmatimonadaceae; genus AG11. The sequence continues at coordinate 1,423 of JAEKKK010000023.1, forward strand.
CACCGACCGGCGCCTTCCGCACCGGCGACATCGAATGGAATCCGGCCTGGACGCCGCCACCGGTCGCGTGGGCGGCGAAGAAGCATTACGAACCACCGGGCGCCGCGGCGAATCCGATGCAGGGGGTGAAGATCTATTTCCGGGCGCCGTACTACTTCATCCACGGCACCAACAACCCGGGCTCGATCGGCGAGGCGGCGTCACACGGCTGCCTTCGCATGGTGCCCGAGGACGCGAAGGAGCTCGCGCGGCGCATCGAGGCCGCCGGCGGAAACGTGCCGCTGACCATCAGCCCCTAGTCGGCATCGTCACGCCAGACATTCGCGGGCGGCCTGATGGCCGCCCGCTGCGTTTCTCCGAGGTCGTGCGGCCGTCTACGGCGTCAATCGCGCGTCGGGGACGTGACTGATCATGAACGCGTACTCGAACGCGATCTCCTTCCATCGGTCGTAGCGGCCCGACGCGCCGCCGTGCCCGGCACCGAGGTTCGCCTTCACCAGCAGCGGCTTCTCGTCCGTCTTGGTGGCGCGGATCCGCGCGGCGAACTTCGTTCCCTCCCAGTATGGCACCTGGCTGTCGTTGTACGACACCTCGACCAGCATGTACGGATACGCCTGCGCCTTCACGTTGTCGTACGGCGAATACTTCATCATGTAGTCGTACGCCGCCTTCTCGTTCGGGTTGCCCCACTCGATGTACTCGCTCGTCGTGAGCGGCAGCGACGCATCGAGCATCGTGTTCATCACGTCCACGAACGGCACCTGCGCGACGGCGGCCTTGAACAGATCCGGCGCCATGTTCACGACGGCGCCGATGAGCAGGCCGCCGGCCGATCCGCCCTGGATCATCATCCGGTCGGCGCTGGTGTACCTGTGCTTCTCGAGGTACGCGGCGACGTCGATGAAGTCGGTGAAGGTGTTCATCTTCTTCATCATGCGGCCCGCGTCGCGCCAGGGCTCGCCGAGCTCGCCGCCGCCGCGAATGCTCGCGAGTGCGAAGATGAATCCGCGGTCGAGCAGGCTGAGGCGAGTCGGGGAGAAGGTGGGGTCGATCGACGCGCCGTAGGAACCGTAGGCGTACAGCAGCATGGGCGCGCTGCCGTCCATCGGCGTTCCCTTCCTGTAGACGAGCGCCACGGGCACGCGGGTGCCGTCGCGGGCCGGCACCCAGACGCGCTTCGACTCGAACCGGGCGCGATCGTAGTTGTACACGTCCTGCTGTTTCAGCAGTGTGCGCTGCCGGCTCTCGATCGCGTACGCGAACGTGCTCGCCGGCGTGACGAGCGAGTTGTAGATGAACTGGAGCGTGTCGGCGGCGTACTCGCGGTTGTTCCCGAGGGACAGCGCGTACACCGGCTCCGGCGTGCTGATGCGATGCGACGCGCCGGTCTTCTTGTCGATCAGCCGCAGGTACGTGAGCCCATTCTGGCGCTCGGACACCACCACGGTGCCGGCGAAGAAGTCGAGGTCCTCGATCTTCACCGCCGGGTCGTGCGCGATGAACGGCTTCCAGTGCGTTTCATCCGGGGTGGCGATCGGCGCCGACACGACGCGGAAATTCTTCGCGCCCTTGTTGGTGCGGATGTAGAAGCGGCCTTCGTCCTCGTCGATCGAGAACTCGTGGTCCTTCTCGCGCTTCAGCGCGAGGCGCAGTGTGTCATCCGGATGATCGGCCGGCAGATAGCGCGCCTCGGTCATCGTCTTGGCGTACGACGTGAGGAAGATCATCGCGCCGTCACGCGAGCGACTGGCGCCGACGTCGAACAGCTCGTCCGGCTCCGTGTAGAGCAGCGTGGTGGAATCGGTGCCCACCCGGTGCTTCCAGAACTTGTCGGAGCGCTTGGTGACGGAATCCTCCGTCGTGAGGAACAGCGTGTGGTTGTCGCGCGCCCAGACGATGGAGCCGACGCGCGGCATCCTGTCGCTCAGGACCGCGCCGGTGCGCAGATCCTTCACCTGCAGCAGGTACTGCCGATAGCCCGTGGTATCGATGCTGTACGCGAGGAGGTTGCCGTCGTCGCTCACGTTGACGCCGCCGAGCGCGAAGAAGCCGTGGCCGGCCGCCATCGCGTTGACGTCGAGCAAGACCTCGGGCTCGCCCTTGTTCACGCGCCGGCGCAGCAGCGTGGGATACTGCTTGCCCTCAGTGGTCTTCGACCAGTACAGCCATTCACCCCGACGGTACGGCACGGTCTCGTCGGTCTGCTTGATGCGCGCGACCATTTCCTCGTAGAGCTTCTTCTGGAGCGCCTCCGTCGGCTTCATGAGGGCTTCGGTATAGGCGTTCTCCGCCTCCAGATGCTGTCGCACCTCGGGATTCGTCTTCTCCCGCAGCCAGTAGTAGTCGTCCACGCGGGTGTAGCCGTGGATCTTCGTCACCTGCGGCCGCTTCGCTGCCACGGGTGGAGACGGCGGCGCGCCTCCCGACTGGGTGATCTGAGCGCCGAGCGGCGCGGCGATGAGGAGGAGAGCGAGCGAGAGGCGCATCGGTTCCTGCCGGCAAGGGGTGGACGAAAATCGGTCGCGGCTGGCGCGCGCACAATGGCGGTGCTCGAAGCGGCCGGTGGCGACGTCGTCCTCGACGAGCTCGCGGATGCAGTTGTTGCGCGGGGCTGTTTCGCTCGACACGATTCACGAAGTGGAATCTTCTCCCATATGCGGTGCCGTCGCTGGGCTCTCACACCTCATTTCCGCGAGATATGATGCACCGTCGGGGTCTGGGTCTTCTGCCTCTCCTGGCCGCACTCGCCTGCGGTCACTCCACGGGTCAGCGCGGAGGGCAGGCTCTCGCGACCGCCGCCACCGATGATCCGGCGTTGGCGTGCGTGGATGGCGTGCTCGCCGCCTCACAGGTCGTCGAGCGATTCATCACCGGGCGCCGGCCCGAACATCCGCGCTCGCGGTACTTCGTGCTGAAGAACCCGCCCAGCCAGCGGACGACGGGGATGATCGTCGCGATCCTGCCCGACACCGGTAAGCCGCGGCGGCTCGTCCTCGAATTCGGCTGGCCGGGACCGTGGCAGGGGGAGGGTGGCATGAAGCCTCCTCCCAGGGACCAGGGGATGTCGAATCTGGAGGGCGAAGCGCTCACCGACATGGGCACGGCGCTCCTGCGCGACCTGCGCGCCGAGTGCGTGCCGACGGCGCCAGGGGAGACGGCGTGCATGAAGGTGAATGAAGGTCGCGTCCAACGCTGTGCCATAGGGACGTGACGAACCTCCGATGCAGGGCGGGCGGTTGAAAGACCGCCCGCAGATTTTCACGCGCCTGCACCGGCGATGCTACGGCCGGCTGCCAGCAACGAGGGTAGGCACTGCACGCTTGGTGGCCGTCCCATCACCCAGCTCGCGGTCGTAGTTCCTGCCCCAGCAGTAGAGCGCCCCATTGATGGTGAGCCCGCAGGTGTGCTGACCGCCCGCAGAGAGAAGCGCGAACCTCAATCCGCCGGTCACGCGCACGGGAGAGAGGCGCACGTTCACGAAGGTGCTGTCCCCCACTTCACCCTGGTCGTTCAAACCCCAGCAGAACGCGATGCCCGACGCATCGAGCCCGCAGCTGTGCGGACCTTCCGTTGTGATGCTGGCCAGCGCGAGACCTCCGGCGGCCGGCACCGGAATGGGCGACGGCGTGTTCGTGCCATCGCCGAATGCGCCGCCATTCGCGCCCCAGCAGTAAGTGCTGCCACCCGTGGTGATGCCGCACGTGAATACTCCGCCATCGGAGATGCTGGCGAACGCGAGGCCACCATAGACGGGGGTGGGCGCAGTCCGGTCCTGGTAGGTGCTGTCCCCGATGCTTCCGTAGATGTTGCTCCCCCAACAGTACGCGGCACCCGAGGCAACCGTCGCGCATGCGGTGTTGAATGTCGCACTGATCGCGGTGAAGGCGTCCCCGCCCGGGACGAGGGTCGGGGTCGGTGCCTGATCGGACCACGTGTACAAGGCGCCGCTCGACGTCAGTCCGTACACCGACTGCCCAACGGACAGCGACGTGAACTTGGGGGCAGAGGCCACCACGGTCGCATTCGGCAAGGCGGCCCTTGGCCAGCAGTATGCCGTGCCGTCGTTCGCGAGGCCGCAGGAGAGTTCCGCACCCGTTCCGATCGATCTGAGTGGAGGCGCTCCCGTCACCGCGAGTGGAATCTCACTGCGCTGGAGGGTCGCATAGTTCAGCAGCCCCCAGCAATACGGCCGGCCGGTGGAGGTGATGGCGCAGGTCTCTTCGCCGGATGCGGACACGTCGATGAACGGAGCGAAGACGTAGACGGGCGCCTGCCCGATCGCCCCCACCGTCGTTGCCGTCAGCGTGGCTGGTCCCAGTCGCCTTCCCTGCGCCGTGGCGAGGCCGGTGGCGGCGTTCACCGTCACCACGCGTGAGTCGGTCGTCGCCCACGTGATCGATCGGCCCGCGACGACATATCCATTGCGATCCTTCGGAGTGGCGCTGAACTGCCGCGTCGTACCGTCCTGGATCATCGCGGTGTCGGGCGAGATCACGACCGTTGCGACATCCTGGATCACGTCGACCCGGATCGAGTCCGTTTTTCCGACGGCCGTTGCGGCGACGTAGGCAAAGCCGGGACTGACCGCCTTCATGGATCCGGTCGGGCTCACACTCACGACGCTGTCGTTCGACGACCGATACGTGAAGCTGGTGCCCCGGACTTCGGCGCCCCCTGCATCTCGCGCTTCGACGCCGAATCGCGTGGTGTCGCCGAGCGCGGTGAAGCGAACCGGCACCGTCACGCTGACGACGGAGGTGACGACCTGCGCCACGCTGACATTCGCCGAGCCGGAGATCGTATCGCTCGTCGCGATGACGCGCGCGGAGCCGGGTCCGAGGGCGGTGACGAGGCCATCGCTCCGCACATCGAGCACTCCCGCGGGTTCGACGCTCCACGTAAAGGAATGGCCCGGGATCGCCTCGCCTCTCGCGTTCCTCGCGACGGCGGTGAAGCGGACGGTATCGTAGAGGAACGTGAACGTCGATTTGGTCGGAGTCACCAGAACGGACGCAACGTCGGCAACACCGGTGGGATCGCTGCAGCTCGTACCGGTCACGACGACGCTCGCGATCAGACCGATTCCACACGCCCACCGGCGCTGTGCGCGTCTCAGGGCGACAATGTTCGTAGTCATCGGGCCAGTATTGCGGCTTCGTTCTGTACTGTCCAGCTCGACTGATTGCGTGGGACCTTTTGCCACACATCAGGAGTCGCTTCGGTCACAGCGTGCCACGGGAAGACTCGGCGCTCCCCTCCGATGTCGGGACGGTGAAGTAGAACGTGCTCCCGCGGCCCGGCTCACTCTCGACCCACATCCGACCGCCGTGCGCCTCGACGAGCCCTCTGGCAACGGGGAGCCCGAGCCCCGCGCCGAGATGATGGGCGCGCGTCGAGGCCTGCCAGAATCGATCGAACACGTGGGGCAGGGACTCGCCCTCGATTCCACAACCGGTGTCGGAGACGGAGAAGAGGACCTCGGCGTCCTGCGGCTTCGCCCGCACGACGATGCGACCTCCGGGCTCGCTGAACTTGATCGCGTTCCCGATGAGATTCTCGAACACCTGCAGCAGTCGCTGACGGTCGCCCCACAGCTCG
>JAEKKK010000024.1 GCA_019510405.1 Gemmatimonadota bacterium
GGATGCGGCAGACCCTGGGGTCAGATACCGCAGGTGTCTGACCCCTTGCTCGTAGAACACTTACAGCCAGTCATCCCGAGCGAGCGAAGCGAGTCGAGGGATCTGCACCTACAGACCGCTGCGCGATGGATTTCACGCGGAGCACGCGGAGGAACTGAGAGGACGCGGAGAACCGCTCTCCGGGTCGCGATCCACGCTCCGGCACTGCTCCTCTCCATCCACGACCCAAAAAATCTAAATGGTCCGGTGGTGAGATCTCTCCGCCACACTCCGCGCCTCCGCGGGCCGCGGCGTCGGTGGCCTGATCCGGCGCACCGCTCCGCGCCTCCGCGTGAAATCCCTTGCGCAACCAAGCCACATGCAAACGGCCCCGGAACGCCGAAGCGTCCCGAGGCCGACCGAAAACCGTTCACCGAAAACGGGCTGCCGCCCTAGTATCTCACCCCGAGCCCGAGTCGCACCGCCCCGTACCCACTCGAGCCGCCCGTCGCGAGACCGTCGCGGCCGATCTCACCGTCGGCGGACAACACGACCACTCCACCGACGAACACGCGCATCTCCGCACCGACCGACTGCGTGAAGCGCACCGCGAAATCCGTCGGCGTGAGGAACTCCACGGGTCCGGAACCGGTCGCGAAGCGTGCGCCGACGAACCGGCCGTCGTCGCTGAGGAAATGGCGGGCCGACAAAAGCATCGTCGTGCCGCCGTCGTTGTCCACGTGCGTGACGCGGGCGTTGAGCAGGTTGTTGCCGAGGTAGGTGCCCAGCGACCCGCCGACCATGTTGACGGCCGAGGCGAAGTTCATCCGGCGATAGCCGAACGAGCCTTCCAGGTTGTCGGTGAGCGATCCGTACAGCTCCGCCGACGCGGTCGAGTGCGCGTAGAGCGTCGCGTGCGTCGCCACGCCGCCGCCCAGGGCCAGATAGCCATGCGGGAAGGCGGGATACGCCTCCGCCTGCACCTGGTCGTCGCCCACCCCGGCGCGCTCGAGGTGCGAGCCACGCACGATGGCCGCGCCGAGTGGCGTGTTCTGGCGCAGCGACACGGCGCCTTCCTTCCACTCGGGGAGCTGCGTGCGCCACGACTTGTAGTTCACCGCGGCGAGCGCCTCGCCCCCGTGCAGCTCCTGCTGGAGCAGGTCGAAGAAGCGGCGTGCGTCGACTCGGGCCGGATCCGCGGCCACCGCCTGGCGCATCACCGCCGCCGCGGCGGCGCGGCGGTTGTGCCGCCGGAGCTCCGAGGCACGCGCGATCGCGCTGTCGACGTCGAACTTCGGCGGTGCCGGAGGTGGGCCATGGCGCAGCGCCTGCTGCTCGGCGAGCTGCGCACGCGCACTTCCCGTCGCGACCGTGCACGCGGCGAGGGCGACGCACGCGGCGGCGATCACACGACGCGCGTTCATCACGCCCCCACCGGCGCCGCGGCGCGCGGCCGCGCGTTGCGCTCGAACTTGTTCCATCGCTTGTCGCCGCGCATGAACTCCCACACCCCCACCACACCGGCCCACATCAGGATCGGGCGATAGAGGAATAGGTCGAGCGGGCCGAGGAGGAGCATCCGGATCAGGTCGCGGACGCGGAAGTCGCGGTACCCGCGGTCGTGCAGCGAGACGGCGAGCGTCGTCGGCAGCGCGGTGCCGAACGCCATCATGCCGAGGAAGGCGAGGTACGACTGCCAGCCGAGCACTCCGTACACGAACGCCAGCGCCAGCGTCACCACGGACGCCACCTGGAACAGCGGCGCGAAGCACTCGAACAGCGTGTAGTACGGCACGCCGAGCATTCCCACCGTGCGGTACGTCGGCCGCAGAAACATGCGGCGGTATTCCCAGATCGTCTCCATCGTCACGCGCTGCCAGCGCGCGCGCTGGCTGACGAGCTGCGGGATCTTCTGCGGCCCCTCGGTCTGCGCGATGAGGTTCGGCAGGGAGATGATGCGGTACGGCCGCTTCGTGCGGAGCATGTGCTCGTGCACGCGGAAGGTCATCTCGATGTCCTCGCAGGTGAAGTTCGGCGAGAACCCGCCCACCTCGATCACCACGTCGCGCCGCCACATGCCGTAGCCGCCCGACACGCACATCATGCATTCCAGCTTGCTCCACGCCGCGCGGTAATCGACGAAGGCGCGCATCATGTCGAGGAGCTGGAAGTCGCCGAGCAGATGGTCGTTCGTCGTCGGACCATCGTACTCCGGCTCGCCGATCGTCTCCGGGGTGAGGCTGATCCCGAAGAAGCTCGCCGCGCCGACGATCCGCGCGGGGTCGCGCGAGATCATCGTCATCGCCTTGAGCACCGCGTCCGGCGTGAACATCGTGTCGCCGTCCACGCAGCAGAGATAGCGGTAGCGCGCGAAGTTGATCCCGCAGTTGAGCGCGTCCGCCTTGCCGCCATTCTCCTTCGACACGACGGTCAGCCGCGGATCCGTGCGGCTGCGGTAGACCATCAGCACCGGCTTGGTCGCCAGCGACGCGCGGTAGAACACCTGCCGCGGCTCGAGGTCGAACTCCTTGATCATCGCGGCGAGCGTCCCGTCGGTCGAGCCGTCGTCCACCGCGATCACCTCGGTGGTCGGATACGCCTGGCCGAGCAGCGACTTGAGCACCGGCACGGCCATCAGCTCCTCGTTGTACGAGGGCGCGATGATGCTCACCGGGATCGAGTGCGCGGACTCGAGCACCGACTCGTAGTCCTCGGCGTGATCCTGATTCCGTCGGAACCCCGCCTCGATCACGGCGAGGATGCCCATCATCGCCGCGTAGCAGGCGAGCACGCCGGAATAGACGAAGGTGATGACGATCGACCAGTGCAGGAACGTCAGCACGCCGGGCGAGGCGGGGATCATGACAGCGCGCCCTCCAGCCGGAGTGTCCGCAGCAGGTCGTCCACGCCCCCGATCGGCTCGTCCTGCGAGCGCAGGGCAGCCGCCCTCGACATCGCGACGCCTCCCTCATGCAGCGCGCGCCGCAGCACGTCCACCGCTTCGTCGGTGGGATGCGCGCCGCTCGCGATGCCGCGCAGCGTCCAGTCCAGCACGCCCAGGTTCTGCAGCACTTCGGCGGCGCCGTTGCGGGCGAATCCGTCGGACGACGATAGCTCTGCCGCCACCTCGCGCCACACGCCGGGTCCGAGCCGCACCAGCGCATCTTTCGCTGCGGCGCGCACCGTCCACTCGCGGTCGGCGAGCAGCGGGCAGGCCGAGGCCGCGATCGCCTTGCGGCGCGCGCGGTCGGGAGTCCGCTCTCCCGCCTGCGCCAGCGCACGCACCGCCGCGCTGCGCACGAACGGCGCGGGATCGTTCAGTCGTCGCGTCGCGACGCGCGCCACGCCGAGCGGCACCATCGAGCCGAGCGTCATCAACGCCGCCTTCCGGACCGGCGCGTCGGTATCGTCGACGAGGGGCATGAGCGCGGCCGCGAGGCCGTCCTCGTCGTGATGATCGCGCAGGAGCGTCGCCGCCCAGTAGCCCATCTCGGCGCGCTCGTCGGCGAGCAACGGGCGCAGGAGCCGGTCGAGCGGGATCGTGAACCGCTCCACCCGCGCCGCGATCCGCGACGCCGGCAGCCGCGACGTCCGCAGCCCTTCGATGAGGATCTGCGCGGCACGCTCGTCGCCGATCCGCTGGAGCACCGTCGCCGCCGCGCTGGCGACGTCCGCGTCGGCATCGGCGAGCGCCACACGCAACAGCGCGTGGATCGCGCTCGGCCGCGCGTGGAGCAGCACGTGCAGCGCCGACACGCGCCGCCACTTGCGTCGCGCGCCACGGTGCGGTGTCGCGTCGCGCAGCATCTGCGGCAGTCCGATCACGGCGAGGGCCATCCGCGCGCACTCCTCGCGCACCCAGGCGGGGAGCTCGTCGTCGCCCGCCATGCGGTAGATCGTCCGCGCCGGCATGCGATCCAGCAGCTGCTTCAGGAACGCGGACCGTTCGGCGTACGACAGCTCCACGAGACGCGGATCGCTCACCGAACGATGGATGATGCGGAGCTTCCGCTGCCCTCGGTCGAAGCGCACGCGGTCGATCACCACCCAGACCGACAACACCAGCCAGAGCGCAACCGTGATCACGAAGCCCGCAGCGAGCAGCGGCTCGACCTGGGCTTCGAAGATCGTGCGCATCACGCCACCCGCACCGGGTGTCGCGGAGAAACCGGTACGAAACGCTGCGCGGAGCGCTCCTGGCGCGCCACGAACGACCGCATCACCGAATCGATGATCTCGTCGATCCCCGTCGTCGGCGCGAAGCCGACCAGATTGCGCAGCTTCGACGTGTCGGGAACGCGGCGGGGCATGTCCTCGTAGCCCGACTCGTACGCATCCTCATACGGGATCAACACGATCGGCGACTCCGAACCCGTCAGCACCTTCACCCGCTGCGCCAGCTGGAGGATCGAGAGCTCCGTCGACCCGCCGATGTTGTAGATCTGCCCCGCCGCCTCGGGCTTCTCCATCAGCGCGATCAGCGCCTTCACGACGTCCTTCACGAAGCCGAAGCAGCGCGACTGCGAGCCGTCGCCGAACACGGTGATCGGCTTCCCCGTCATCGCCTGCTGCACGAGCGAGGGGATCACCATGCCGTAGTGGCCCGTCTGCCGCGGCCCGACCGTGTTGAACAGGCGGACCACCGTCACCGGCATCTGCCGCTCGTGGTAGTACGCGAGGGCGAGGAACTCGTCGAGCGCCTTGGAGCAGGCATAGCTCCAGCGTCCCTTCGACGCCGCGCCCATGACGATGTTGCCGTCCTCGCGGTAGGGGAGATCGGTGCTCAGCCCATACACCTCGGAGGTCGAAGTGAACAGGACTCTTTTCCCCTTCTTCGCGGCGGCGTTGAACACCACCTCGGTCGCCTGGACGTTGTTCTCGATCGTGCTGATCGGGCTGTCGATGACGCGGCGCACCCCGACCTCGGCCGCGAGGTGGTAGACCATGTCGACGCGGTCCACCAGCTCGGCCGTCACGCGCGCGTTCTGCACGCGGTCGATCGTGTAATGGAAGTACGGATGCCGCTTCAGGTACTCGATGTTGTCGATGCTGCCCGTGGACAGGTCATCGAGCACGAACACCTGGTCGCCGCGCAGCAGGCACGCATCCGCGAGATGACTTCCAACGAATCCGGCGCCGCCGGTGATCAGAACACGCATCTGTATGATTGTCCCCTGGGGTCTCCAAGAGGGACGACCAGCGGACCCGGCTGTAACCAACGTCACAGCGTTGGGACGGTCCGACTCAGGACCGGCGCGTGCCCCGGGTAGCCTGCAGGGAATTCGGCTTCGGGGCCGAACTGGAATCCCGCCTGGAGACTGACTTGGAATTCAGCCTGGCGCGCGGATGTCTTGCTTTCTTCTTCGCCGGGGCCGGAGGCTCGGCGAGCTTCCAGAACTGGCGCTCGCCGATGACCGTCACCTTGATGCCCTCGGCGGCAAGCCGCCGCACCTCGATCAGCTTCGAGCCACCATCGCGGCCGGCGATCTGCTGCGCGTTCGGCCGGCCGCGGACGAGGATGTCCGTCGAGGGGCCGGGCTTGGACTGGACGAGCGCCCCCGCCTTGCGCGCCGCGGCGATCGCGTCGGCGCGGGGGCGGATGAGGAATCCGGTGAACGAGACGCGCTTCCCTTCCAGGCTCGGCACGCGGCCCAGGCTCGGCTCCTTGGGCGGCTTGCGGAGGGCGGTGATCAGCTCGCGCGCCGACTCGTAGCGCTTCCCGCGCGAGCCGAGGCAGCAGTGGATCACCTCTTTCAGGTGGTCGCTGCAGGGGAGGCCGCGCACGTCCTTGCTGCGCATCGGGCTCGTGATGTCGCCGCGGAGGAGCATCGCGGCGAGGAGGCCGATCTGGTAGACGTCGTCGCGCTTCTGCCACCGCCGCACCCGCCCCCACGCGATCTCGTTCGGGACGTGGAACAGGTTGAAGGCGTCCGCCGTCACCCCGCGCCGGCTGAGCTGGTGCGTCGCGATGCCGAAATCGCCGAGCTTGAGCTCATTGCCTGCACACACGAACACGTTGAACGGGGTGAGGTCGCGGTGCAGCGCATGACCACGGTGCAACGCGTCGAGGGCGCCGGCGATCGCGGCAAGCTCGCGGCGGACGAACCGCTCCGACTGCGCGCCGACTTTCTCCAGCCACGCGCCGAGGTCCCCGTGCTCGGCGTACTCCATGGCGAGGCAGTAGCGCATCTCCCCGTCGACGGATTCGACGAAGCGATCGTACACGCGCAGGGCGCGCGGCTCGCGGGCGAGCAGCTCGGCGAAGTACGCTTCACGCAGCCAGCCGGAGAGCCGGTCGCTGATCTTGACGCAGACCTGGTCGGAGGAGCCGTTCCCCGACGGCGTGGCGAGGTACACCTCGCCGAAGCCGCCCTTCCCGATGAGCCGATCGAGCCGGTAGGTGCGCCCCGTCTCCGAGCTGTACGCCGAGCCGGCGGGCGCCGGCTGGGCGGCCGGACCAGCGGGCAGGCGACGGTCGACATGGCGGGTGTAGCTCGCGCGCCGGTCGGCGAGGGGAGGTTGCTGGGTGGGCATCCGGGCGGGGAGATAGCGAGGGCGCGTTCGCGGGGCCGACGGCGACGCGCGGACGCTCGTGGAGTGTGCAGTGGTATCCCAATCCGCGCCAGCGGGCGGGGTAGCGCGAGCGTACATTCTCGGCCCCGAACACAGCCGTACAGGGTTGGAATCGGAGCAAGCCGGAATTCGTTCGCCCTCATCCGTTACGACCGATGCGTCAGATCTCCAACTGGCTCTGCACGTTCGCTCTCGTGTCGCTGCTTCCGACACGGCTTTCCGCACAGCTGGCGGAAGGCGGCATCGCGCGCGACGCGGCGCGTGGCACACCATACGAGTGCCTGCACGTCGCGCTGCTCGATTCCTCCGGGAAGATCGTCGAGCACGCGGTCACCGACTCGGCCGGCCGCTTTCTCCTCGAGGCGCCTCGCCCGGGGGTGTATCGCGTGCAGTTCGTCATCCCTGGTGCGGAGCCACTCAGCGGCCCGGCGGACACCCTCAATGAGGGCGACTTCAAG